>JANODP010000148.1:0-39838 GCA_031412755.1 Schlesneria sp.
GGGCACCCCCGCCCCCCGCTCCGAAGAGCGTAGTCCGCGTCCTGTGTCAGGCATCGCCCGGCTGGCAGACTCGATTGCGGCCTGCCGACTTGGCTCGATACAGAGCCTGATCGGCGGCCGAGATGATGTCGGCGGGCGTCATCGCGTGACGCGGGCAACTGGCCGCGCCGATGCTGATCGTGACTCCCAGACGCTTGTTCTGGAACGGGATCGCGCGTTGTTCGACCGCCAGGCGAATCTCCTCGGCCAGGCGGAGTGCTCCCGCCAGGCCGACACCCGGCAGCAGCACGGCCAACTCTTCTCCGCCGTAGCGCGCCAGCACGCTCCGTTCGCCGATCCGCATGCGGCCGACCTGCTCTCGCAGCAGTTGGGCGACGACACGCAGCACTTCGTCGCCGGCGGGATGGCCGTGCGTGTCGTTGATCGATTTGAACCGGTCGAGGTCCGCCAGGAGCAGGGCGCATTCCGAGGAGAGCCCCATTCGCACGCGGTCCACTTCTCCCGCCAGCAGCGCGTCGAAGGTCCGTCGGTTCGTGAGATCGGTCAGCCCGTCGTGTCGTGCCTGACGTCGCATGGCGGCCTCATCGAACACGCGGCGCAGGGTGTCGGCCAGCAGGTCGGCACTCCATTCGAGCAGGCGGCTCTGGCCGTCGGCCAGCGCGTCGTTTGAGGCCCGCGTCAGCACGATGGCTCCGAGCAGTCGCTGGTCGTGAATCAACGGCCAGGCGGCGGCCGAACCCATCAGGGTGTTGATCCCCAGGGTGCGCAGCCGCGACGAATCGAAGAGGCCGCCGCGCTGATGCTGCAGCGCGTGCCACGCCAACTTCGATTCATGACGCTTCCAGGTCGGTTCGATGAGCGCGGACAGCGCTGGGCCACCCGAGACGACCGGCTCGGGCACATCGTCGGTCCGGCGCGACAGCAAGAACACGGCGGCACGATCCATCGGCACGGCCTCGCGCAGCCGACACACAAACTGGCCGAGCGTTTCCAACGGCCGGCCGGCCGCGCCGTCGGTGATGGTTCGCAGGGCGAGCATCTCGCGCGAGGCTTGCAGTTCGTCGTCGCGCTGCCGCCCTTCGCGATCGCTGACAATCCGCCGTGCCAGTGCCAGACCGACGCGACTCAACAGTCCAAGCTGCTCGTCGCGCGACGCGGCGGCGGGCCAGAGTGAACTCGTGATCAGCACGGCCGCCAGTTCGGAACCGTCTCTGATCCCGATGACCCAGACGTCGCCCGCCCTGCCGAGACCCGGTTCAGCCGGACTCGAAACGAGGTCGGACGAATCGGAGGGACGGTGCGCGGCGAGCCACGGTTCGACCTGCAATCGTTCCAGGATCCAGTCCGGGATGATCCATGACCCGCCCGTCGAATCGGCTGGTCCGCGAAACGCGATCAATCGCGGGGACGTCGGCGAGACATCGATCAGGGCCGCGAAGTTCAACGACGGTTGTGGCACGAGGCGACGGAGCAGTGCTGCGACGGCGGACGACGCCTCGTCGCGCTGGACGATCTCGTTGAGCAGTTGATTTTCGAACCGGGCGAGGGATCGTTCGCGGCTGAGTCGTCGGATTTCTGCTTCGAGACCGAGTTGCTCGCGCAGCGGATGGCGCGGCTCGGCCGGGCGACCGGCGGTCGCGGGCGAGTCGGCAGCGCGTGTCATCTCGGCGAGTGTGAGCATGGTCAAGGGTCAGGAGACTTCCACCGGCGCGAGCGGCCGTGCCGACGCACGGCGGCGCTCGGTGGAACTGTACTCGGGAGCGTGAACATCGTGCAGCAATGGATCGACGAAAGCGGCGTTCGCGGGCGAACAACCTGCGAACGGAGCGATCCGCGCGACGATTCGCGTCGCTCCGACTTGAACGCGACGTGGCGAAACGTAATCCTGCCGCTGTTGATTTCTCGCCACATCCGCCTTACGCCACCTTGCTCCGGGAGTTCAAGTCATGTTGAAAACGACACGGTCATCAAATCGTGCTGGTTCTGTCGCGCGGTCACGTGCTGTGCAATGCGTCGCGCTCGCACTGGTCGTGGTTGCGGGAAGCCTCGCGACTGTGGAGGTCGTTCGAGTCTCGTTCGCGGCCGATGATGCGACTCCGGCGGCGAAGGCTCCCGAATGGAAGCCGCTGTTCGACGGCAAGACGCTGAAGAACTGGAAGAGCTCCGAATTTGGCGGCGAGGGAGAAGTGTCGGTCAAGGACGGAATGATCGTGATGCAGCAGGGCTCGGAGATGACCGGCGTCACCTGGACCGGCGGTGACCTGCCGAAGATCAATTACGAAATCTCGCTGATGGCGCAGCGGATCGACGGCAGCGACTTTTTCTGCGGGCTGACGTTTCCGGTCAAAGACGACCCGTGCAGTTTCATCGTCGGCGGCTGGGGCGGCGGAGTGGTGGGGATCTCGAGCCTCGACGGGTTGGATGCGGCCAACAATGAGACGTCCCGGTACGAGTCGTTTCAGAAGGGCCGCTGGTACAAGATCCGGCTGCGCGTCACCGAGAAGGGGCTGATGGGTTGGATCGATGAGAAACAAGTGGTCGGCGTCGAAACGAAGGGTCGCAAGATTTCGATCCGCCACGAGGTGGAGTTGTCTCGCCCGCTGGGTGTCTCGTGTTACTCGACCGTCTCGGGGTTGAAGGAGATCAAGTTGCGAACGCTCACCAAAGCCGAGGCCGAAGCCGCCATCACGGCCCCCGAACTTCCCAAGGAAGAAGAATCCAAGCCCGCCAAGAAGAAGGACAAGTGAACCGGGTAGGGCGTTGTCGTTTGTGGCCGCCCGACGTGGTGACGTTGCCAAGCGGCAACGCGGGGATGTTTGAGAACTTTGACAAATGGCGCGACTCGCTCAACAAAGTCCCCGATTCGACCGTCGACGGACAGGTTCCACGTTCCCGGCATCCTGTTTGCCTAGCAGGGGGCAGGTCACCAAACCCCCACGTTCGCGAGGTAAGTATGCGCTCCGCTGAAGCTGGTCTCTCCGTCAAGTCACTGGTCGAAGTCGCGTTGCTGGCCTCGCGCGTGGGCCGTGGTGCCATCGACGATCGCTGCGAACCGTCGCCGAATTCGCTGCGCGACTTCTGGCAGCAAACCCGGGAATTGCAGAAGTCCTGGACCTCGCGGCTCGATGCCTGGTCCACCGAGGCCGATCTCGATTTGAGTCAACTCGCCGAACTGGCGACTCAGTTGTTCAGCACCGAGTTGCTGGCCCGCGTCTGGTCCACGGTGCTGTTGGGCATCGACCGGCAAACCGGACGCGACGATCTCACGCGAGTCGCCCGCAACGCCGTGGGCAGTTTGTTGCAGGTCCGGCACGCCGTGATGTCGCGTCTGTTGCAACTGCCCGGTTCCTCGGCGACGCGCGTGGCCGAGATCGAGCGATTGCGCCGCCGCTGCGATCGCTGGACGGACCTGCTGATCGGCAATCTCGCCGGCAGCCACGATTTGTTTGAGTTCGCGTTTGAAGTCGAACGAGCCCGCGACTTCGCCACGGAGAGCATGGACTACGACCCGAGCACCGGTCCGAATCCGGTCGAGCACCTGGTGACCGCCGGCCTGCGAATGGCCTTTCTCGGCCAGCTTCCCGAAACTCCGTTGGCCGAGCCGGCCTTTCGGGGGCTGGTCCAGTCGATCCTGGGCGGACTGCCGGAGAATGCCTTTCACCGAGATGGCTCGCTCCGTTCCGTTCTCGAACGCCGCGTTTCGTCGAGGACGTTGCGCGACGAACCGCTCCCCGCCTCGCTGTTCGATGCGGCGGCCTTCGAGTCGATGACGGCGACCGGCGAACTCTCCGAGACGATTCCGTTTCCCGGGATCAGCTTTTCCAAGCTGCGTCGCCGCCCGAAATGAGTGGGTGGTGGGTAGTGGATAGTGGGTAGCAAGAAGATTGCCGTGGCTTGGCTATCCATTGCCCACGATCCACCACCCACCCTGACTGCGGGCTTGCATCGAAAGTGCTGGTCGCTAGAATCTCGCACCGTCTTCATGGTGGCTATAGCTCAGTTGGTAGAGCGCCAGATTGTGGTTCTGGATGTCGCCGGTTCGAGCCCGGTTAGTCACCCCTCGCAAGCCTTGCCCGCAGACGTTGCGGACAGGGCTTTTTGCTTGGATGGATGGAGGAACCCTTCGTTGGCAGATAGCGAAGGTGGTCGTCGTCGCAGACCATCCCATCCACCGATATACTTGGTCTGTGTCCTTCGCTTCCGGTTTGAGGTTCAACCATGAACGCCGAAGCCCTCCGCGATTTGCTGAAACGCCAGCCGTTCCGTCCGTTCACGATTCGTCTGTCCAACGGGGAAGCTTACGAAGTCCGTCACCCGGAGTTCGTGATCCTTCTGAAATCCACGCTGGTCATCGGCTTCCCCGACCCTGACCGAATCAGCATTGCGTCGCTGTTGCACATCAACAACATCGACTTCCCCGACCATGCCACCGCTTCGGCGTGAATTGCTCTCTTGCGAGTTCCCGAACTCGAACACGGAAGTTCCTCATGAGTTGGTGCGGTCTGCTCAACGTGGACAAGCCGCGGGGAATGACGTCCCGGCAGGTGGTCGATCACGTGCAGCAGCTCGTTCGCCCGGAAAAGGCGGGCCATGCGGGGACGCTCGATCCGCTGGCGACGGGGGTGCTGATCGTGTGCGTGGGGCCGGCGACCCGGCTGATCACGCGCGTGCAGCAGGGTCGCAAGCGCTATGTCGGTCGGTTCCTGCTGGGCCAGCGCAGCGACACGGATGACACCGATGGCGAAGTGGTCGAGGGTGGCGATTGGTCGAGCGTCACCCGGCAGTCGTTGGAGCAGACGCTGCCCGAGTTTTTGGGGACGATTCAGCAAACGCCGCCGCGGATTTCGGCGGTGAAGGTGGCGGGCCATCGGGCGTACAAACTCGCTCGCCGGGGCGAGGCCGTCGAACTCGCGCCGCGTCCGGTGGAGGTCTTCTCGCTGCGGATCTCACTGTTCGAGCCGCCCGAGTTTGAACTGGAGATCGAATGCGGCTCGGGCACGTACGTGCGATCCATCGGCCGGGACATGGGCGAGCGACTCGGCTGCGGTGCGGTGATGAGCGCCCTGCGCCGGACGGCCATCGGTCGATTTGAAGTTGCGGACGCCGTGTCGCTCGGTTCACTGAACGCCACGTCTCTGGGCGACGCGCTGATGGCACCCCAGGCTGCGGTGGCGGAGCTTCCCCAACGTCGACTCGATGCGGGGGAAGTGATCCGGATCCGAACCGGTCGTCCGATTCCGTGGGGCTTCCTTCCCGATGCGGACTGTCACGGCGAAGTAACTCTGGTGGACGCGGCGGGCGACATGATCGGGATCGCCCTGGCCGATCCCGCGCAGCGGCAACTGTTCCCCAAGTTCGTCCTGTCCGCGCTACAGTGAATGCCGCCGCCGTTCCAGTTCCCTCTCAACGGTTGGCGGGCGCGATGGCGGAGACCGGCTCGTCGTCGGTCGGCGTTGTCCGTGGCACAACCGTGATGATGCTGATGGTCTGCGCCCCAGCCTTGGGTGCGATCACACGGCTTGCCGAAGGGGGATTGTCAAAGCGCGGCTTCAGTGTTCCGAGGGTGGTGTCGAACGATTCCGGATCATTGAAGGGGAGCTCGAAGCGATTGAGGGGTGTCGCGGTGACATCGGGCAACAGAGCGGGCTTCGCATTCCTGGCCGGTTGCTCGATCGGCCGGATCTGGACGACACGGCCGGGATCGATCGTTTTGAGTATCGTCACGTTGGGAGCCAATGGCAGCGGTTTGCCCGCGGCCGATTCGGTTCCCAGGGAGGGTGCGAGGGGACTCGGAGCGGGATCGCCCTTCGTCGATCCCGGCGTGGAGACGCTCGTCGCGGCTCCGCCAGGATTCGTGGTCTCGGCCGGTTTCCGAATTTCCGTCAGGCTGGGCGAGGTGACGGCTTCCAATTTGTTCTTGAGGGTCTTCTCCGTCGGGGCCGTGACCACGGAAGGGGACTCCGCCGTGGGCATCGGAGCGGCGGTGATCTTCGCCGGTTCCGTCCCCTTCGACGCCACCGCGGCCGGCGTCTGGGCTCGCAGTCGTTCGCGGTAAATCATCAACGAGTTCAATGAGTGGTACAGCGGGCCGCAGTCAATCTGGCGCTGGCGGAACTCCACCAATTCCCGTGCCAGCACCGTGACGGCGTTGCGGACCCACGGCTCGTTCAGCCGGTTGCTCGGCAGTCCGATCGACAGAAACTCCATCGTGTGCCCGGTGGTGTTGAAGCGTGAGTTGAGGTCATTCGTAATTCCAGGAGACTCATAGAACTTGGCGGAGAACGATCCGTCCGAGTTTTGGAGTTGTCGAGCCAGCTCGACGTGCTGTCTGATCTTGAAATCCGCCTGAGCCCAAACCCCGTCTAGTTTTCCACCGAGCTTCAGGTGTTTGTCGCGAGTCCGCGTCAGAGCAAACAGTCGGTGATTGCCGCCGCACGCGGCGCCCACCACGGGCGCGGCCGTCTCGATCTGGACGAGCTTCTCAATGCTCCACGCTTCGCCGTGCTGGTTCACCCACTGGGCATTGGGATTGAGGTGATGCTGCAAAGCCCACAGCACCCAGGTGACTTCCTCTTTGGAATTCACTTCCTTCATCGTGTTCTGGATCATGTCGGCCACGGTGATCTTCTCGTCGCCGATTTTGAAGGAGTAATCGACCGGCAGGTCGGACTGCGACATCAGCGCGAGGAACTGCGACGGATGGCCTTCAAACGCCCAGGGCCGGGTGAACGGATGGAACTTGCCGCCGTGAGCCGTCTTCAACAGCAGCGGCTGATTGTCGAAACGTGGCTCGCTGGTGGCGATCCATTCCAGCGCGTTGACTTTCTGGCCATCGAGATTCAGTTGGAACTCGCGCTTCAGCGCGAGGATGCCGTGGAAGATCTGCCACGGCGAATGAACATTCGCCGTGAGATAGCGTTTGCTGGTGACCTCAATCGCCAGATCGATTTGCACCAGCAGCGGATCGACCTGGGGCTTCGCGGGAGCGGTGGCGACCGCCACGCGCGGTGCCGCCGTCGATGGCTGGGCGAAGGAATTCGACGAACCGAGGCCCGCAGCAGTTGCGGTGACAGCGGTCAGCCAAGTGCAGAGCCGGGGCAGGCTGGGAAATCGACGCACAATTCCTCCTGGAAGTGTCTGAGTGCGGTCTTCAACAGTTGGTCATCACAGATGCAAGCGCAGTCTCGGGCAGTTCGTTGAGGTACTCTGCTCGTCTCCAGCACATCGGCAATTTACACCACTGACCTTACACGCATCGCAGCGATCCGTGTTGACCAGCAAACATGAAAAGGTCGAGTGAGCCGCGCCTGGACCGCGGGCACAAGGATCGGCAGCTTTCGCCGGTTCCCGATGCTGCGGCGTCACGAGCAGTGCCACTCTTTTCGGCCAGCGGAGGACGCTCACAGCAGCGACCACAATTGGTGTTGGCGAGATTTCGCGGGGGGAGCGGTTGTGAGATGTGGCGGACGGCAGCGGTTGCTTGTCAGGGCAATTCTGCTCGCGGAAGAGATTCGGATTGCCGCGGACTTCAGGGGAGCGAAAGTTTGGGCTCATACAACTCGACGGACACGTCGAGGGGTCGGCCGTGGCGTTCGATGCGCAGCGACAGCGGACCCGGATCGGACAGCAACCGATGTCGAAACTCCTCGTCGGAGGTGATCGCCTGGCCCGCGTATGACAGCATCACGTCTCCGATCTTCAATCCAGCCCGGTCGGCGGGTGAGTCGGGGATGACGCGCACGAGGACCGGGGTCTCGGGCAGGGCAGCGTCTGTCTGCCAGGCGATTCCGAGACGAACGGGCTCGCCCCACAATTCGACGCGCAGGTCGATCGGATCAGCGAGGCCCGCTCGCTGGATGCGGATCGCCAGCGGACTCTTTGCCGTTTGAATGAGCGTTCGCAGATCATCGACCTGACCGCCCGACCAGTGCGCCAACCGGTCGATGCGATCGCCCACACGGATTCCGGCCCGTTGAGCGGGTGAGCCGGGGACGACCTGCGTGACGAGGGCGCCCCCCTGCGAAGACTCCTTCGGATCGAAGGCGGCACCCAGCCGGAGCGGCGGTGTCTCGGGCGCTCTGGCGGTCATCCAACTCGGCGGCGCTTCGGTCCAGGCCTCGCGGCGAAACTTCGGCGGCGACGGTTCGTTCGCCGCACTCAGCGCCAGTCGAAAGATCATCTCGGACAGCCGCTGAATCCCGTGATAGTTGAGTTTGTCGGCATCATCCGACGGGCGGTGATAGTCGTCGTGCTTGCCCGAGTCGAAGTGAATGCTCGGAATACCGGCCGCGTAGAACGGATGGTGATCGCTGTCGGCGATCACGGTCGGCGTGTAGAGGTAATGCAGATCGCCGCGCGGATTGACGGCGGTCAGTCGCCCCCGCAGCCCCGCCGCCGAACGCCAGCCCATGACCGTCAATTGACCCTCACGGAGCCGGCCGAGCATGTCCACGTTCAAGACCAGCCGCAGGTCGGCGAGCGACAGCGTCGGATGTCCGACCCAGTGCTTCGAGCCGAGCAGGCCGACCTCCTCGGCATCCCAGAACGCGAACAGCAGCGTCCGCCGGGGGGCGGGGGTCAGTGCGGCGAAGGCCTCGATCAATTCGAGCAGCGCCGCCGTGCCGCTGGCGTTGTCGTCGGCCCCGTTGTGGATGTAGCCGAACGGGCCGTAGCTGTTCGTCTGGTTGCCGCGCCCGACGTGATCGTAGTGCGCCCCGATCACGATCACTTCCCTGCGCAACTGGGGGTCCGAACCGGGCAGCACCGCGAGGACGTTGCGGTAGTCGGGAGCGAATTCCTGCAACCAGCCGCTGGTCCCACCGGGTGTGATTCCCGAGACCTTCTTCAACTCGCTCTGCAGGTAGGCACACGCCGCCTTGCCGCCGGATGCTCCCGCCTCGCGACCCTCGAACGCATCGCTGGCCAGTGTCGAGCAGTGCCGCTTCAGATCCGCAATCGTCACCCGCTCCAGTGCCAGCGCCACGGGATCGGCTTCGTTCTCAGCGGTCTTGTCCGCTGCCCGGCCGCGACCGCTCCACAAGACGATGGTCAGCAGGCAGACCGTGACCGCGGGTGACATTGTTCTGGGAGGGGTTGCCGCGCGAATCACGATCTCACCGTCGGGCCGTGGAAGGAACGGATTGCGTCCCAGCGGCAATACCTGCCGAAACGCTCACGGGGGTTATCGACAACCCGCGCCGGGTTCAGCAGCAGCCGAAATGCAAAGTGCGGCGAGATTCTTTGGAATCCCACCGCACAGCCCGTTTGTAGGGAGAGCGATCGCCGACCGATGCGGCTCAGTGGCGAGCGGCCACGGTGACGGGGGCCTTGCGTTTGACGAGGGTCACCTGATTGCCGGTTTCGTTGTACGTGACCTCGTCCATGAAGGTTCTCATCAGCAGGACGCCGCGACCGTGAGCATGAGCCATGTTTTCCGGATCGGTCGGATCGGGCAGTTTGCTCACATCGAAGCCGTTCCCTTCGTCGCGGATGGAGAATTCGGCACTGTCCGGTGAGAAACTCGCGATGACTTCCACGCGCCGATCCTTGTAGGGCGACTTGCCGACGCGCAGGGCGATCAGTTTCTCGAACGAGCCGTCGTCCAGGTCGCGCAGTTTCGAGCTGACTTCCAGATTGCCGTGAATGATGGCGTTTAGCAGGCACTCTTCCAGCGCGACGCCGACCCGGGTCCGATCGCGCTCGCCGAAGATGCCGAATCGCATGCCAAAGTCCTGCAGGGTGTTGACGGCGGACCGGACCAGTCGACGATCGCTCGGGAACGAGAACCGCAACTCCTGCCGGACGAGCGCCGTCAGGACGGCATCGCCCTGCCGTCGGTCCTGACTGGCGGTGAGCACCGTATCGACGACACGATTGAGATCGCGTGCCAGCAGAATTTTCGGGACGTAGCTGGCCGCCCCCTGTTCGAGGGCCGTCACGGCCAGTTCTTCACTCCCCGCAGCCGTGGCAATGATGACCGGCACGCGCGGATGACGCTGCCGGAGCTTGTTGAGCAGTTGCAGGCCGTCCATCGTCGGCATGTTGAAATCGGTCACGACGAGGTCCGGTTCCTGCGTCAGGCAACGGTCCAGAGCCTCGGCCCCGTCTCCGGCAAACTCGACGGCCCAATCCGGATTGGTTCCGAGCAGACCACCCATCACGCGACGCTCGACCGGAGAATCATCGACGACCAGGATTCTCGACATGGCTTGACCCTTTGTTGGATTGCAACGCCGTCGGGGACGTCACGCAGGCAGCCCCTCGCCGCCTGAGATTTCCCCCAGTTGGTTGCGTTTCTGAAACCTAGGTCGTGAAACGCGGGTGTCAAAACGCCACGTGTCGGAATTCGAATGTTTTCCGGCCGCCTCGGGAACAGGGCCCGAAATCAACGTGGCAATCGCTGTTGTCGTTACGCCACGCGCACCGGGAAACATCGTCGAATCCGGTCCCGATCGCGCGGGCGATTGCTCCCGCATCATCCACCGCTTCTGAAATCGTTGATGGAAAAGTGTGCGCCGATCCAAAACTCGGACCGTGGATCATCGAAGTCCGCCCTACGCTTTCGACAGCGGACGCGCGGATCGGTCTTCGCGCCGGTGGCCTCAGTTGATTTGTTGAGGCATTGGGCCGACCACTCGTGTCGCAGGCCCCTTCCGAGTCTTGATGGGAAACTTCTCCAATGCTGCTGCAATCTCTCCCGCCGGATCTCACGATTCATCACGGCTTCAACTTTGGCAGCCAACTGAACCAGCAGTCATTGGCGGGTCTGTCGCCACATCACACGATCCGCCATCGATCCCAGGCCGAGATCCTGGAGGCGGTTGCCGAACAGGCTGAGGTTCGTCCCGTGGTCTTCAATCGTCAGCAGGCTCTCGCCCGCCTGGGCGGCCTTGAAGAGTTGCTGAGGGACGTGTTGCAGGTGATGTCCGTCGAAAGTCCAAAGCTTCACGCTCAGATCAACACGGCCTTCGCCGATCGCGATTCCATCGGACTCAAACGGGCCGCTCACACCCTGATGGGGTCGGCCAGCATTGTGGGAGCGTCGGATCTCGTCACCCGACTGCGCCAGGTCGAAGCGTGGGCCGTCGCGAGCAACTTCGAGGCGATTGCCGACGAACTCCCCGAGATCGATCGCCAGTTCCACGCGCTGATCTGCTGCCTGGACGACGAGTTGATGGCTCACGCCTGAGTGGACGCGCTCGATCACGGTCGCGCGACCGCCATGACGGCGAACAGTACCAGGAACCCGATGCCGATCAGCGTCATCAGTCCGCCGACGATGATGCCGAACCACGCTCGGCCAGCGCCGGACAGTTGCGGGTCCCGCTTGATCGCCTTGAGCGCCACAAGGCCACAGACGAAAGCCCCGATCGAAAACGGCAGACCGAACAACGGAATGATGCCGAACAGCGCGAGATACCCCGCTGCGATCGCGGACACCGGACGACCCACCGGCATCAGCATCCGATCGATCGTGCTGGCGTCACGTCCGGGGGCGTTGCTGCGTCCGTCGAGATACATGCCGCAGTAACGGCACTTCTTCGCCACCGCGAGAATCTCTTCGTGGCAGAACCGGCATTCTTTCAGTTCGGCTTCGGACATGGTGCGTTCTTTCCGGTAGAGATCACTATGTAGCTGAATTCGCAAGAATTCAGAGAGTTCAGCTACCGACTTTCCTCTGCGGGTCTATCTACACGTGGAGGACTTCCGCCATCTCGCCCGCGTGATAACTGGACCGCACGAACGGCCCGCTGGCGACCATGCTGAAGCCGAGCCGGCGGACCTGGTCGCCGATTTCATCGAACTCTTCCGGCGGAACGTAGCGTTCGACGGGAAGGTGGTCGAGCGTCGGTTGCAGGTACTGACCGAGCGTCAGCATGTCCACGCCGACGGATCGCAGATCGGCACAGACGTCGAGCAGCTCTTCGCGCGTCTCGCCGAGTCCCAGCATCAGGCCGCTCTTGGTCGGCATGTGCGGCGCTTCGTCTTTCACCTGCTGGAGCAGATTGAGCGTTCGCTGATACTCGGCATTACGGCGGACCCGGTCGTACAGACGCGGCACGGTTTCGGTGTTGTGGTTGAAGACGTCGGGCCGCGCCTCGATGACGCGATGAATGGCCGCGCGGTTTCCCAGGAAGTCGGGAGTCAGGACTTCGACCTTCGCGCCGGTCCGTGCGCGCACGGCCAGGACACACTCATAAAAATGGTTCGCGCCGCCGTCGGCCATGTCGTCGCGGGTCACCGACGTGATGACGACGTACTTGAGGCCGAGCCGCTCGGCCGCCTCGGCGACTCGTTCCGGCTCGTCGCTCTGGACGACTTCGGTCTTGCCGCGCGGGACCGAACAGAACCCGCACGGCCGCGTGCAGACGTTGCCCAGAATCATGAACGTCGCCGTCTGCTGCGACCAGCACTCGGTCCGGTTCGGACACTTGGCGCTCTCGCACACCGTTTCGAGACGCAGGTCGGCGATCACATCCGACGTGAACTGCATCCCGGCCTGAGGCAACGGCCGCTTGAGCCACTTCGGCAACCGGGGCCGCGCCAACTCCAACCCACTGCTCGCCTCACCGATGATCGGCAACGTGACATTCATACTTCTTCGTTCCTGCCTTGTCTTTCTTCTGGCTAACCGCTGATCGCTAACCGCTTCTCAAGCGAACACATACACCTTGCGAGTCGTCCGACGCAGCGATGGATGCCCCGTGTGAAGTTGATAATCGTCGTACCCGAATGATTCGGCCAGGCGGCGAATCAGACTCTCCCGCACGGTCGACATGGCCGTCGGTCGCAGGCGCTGAGACGCCAGCGTGGTGACGCGCATGTTCGAGTCGGTCCAGCGCACGAGGTCCAGCGCCTCCTGCGGGATCGACACGTTGACGAACATTCCGCCATGCGACACCCACGACCGGACGCCCGCGCCGATGAAGGCGAACTGTCCACAACGGCACACCGCTCCGGGGGCCACCGCGCCGCGAGTGGCCGACACGTCCAAGTCCCCGGCCGCCCGAAGCAGCGTCTGTTCGAGTCGGCTCCGGAAATCGAACAGACCCAACTTCAGACGGTCCAGTGGCAGGATCGGATAGACGGCGACCTGGCCCGGCGCGTGGACGAAGGCTCCGCCGCCGCGATTGATCCATCTCACGTCCATCTGCCGGCTGACGAGTTCCTCGCGCTCGATCAGCACGTCGGCGAAACTCCCTTCGCGTCCGATCGAGACCGTCGGCGGATGCTCGCAGACGAGCACGATGCCGTGCGTGTCCGTGCGCGCGGCGATCTGGTCGAGCAACCGCATCTGCAGGCTGCGGGCCGAGGCGAACTCGACCGTCCCCAAGAGAAAGACTTCCAAGGTGGATGACGCGCGAACGGCGTGCTGCCAGTCTGTCGGCGTCGAGGACATGGGGAAGGTGTTCAGTTTTCGGTGTTCAGTGTTTTGGGAGTCAGAGCGCACGGCATTGATCGTGCGGAGATGAGTCTATCGGCGCGAACCAACTCGGACAACAGGGCCTCTGTGCGGTTCAAACCGGTTCCGATACGAAGCCTCGTCCGCTAGAATCCGACGCGCCTCAACGATCAGTTCGCCGGAATTTTGAGACCCTCATGGCCAAGCCTCCCGAATCCAACCCCGAATACTCGCTGTCCCGCGTCATCTGTCGCAATCGGAAGGCGAAGCACGAGTACGAGCTGTTGCAGCAACTCGAATGCGGGCTGATCCTGCGCGGCAGCGAGGTGAAGAGCGTCCGCAACAACAAGATCTCGATCGAAGAGGCGTACGTCCGCGTCGAGAACGGCGAAGTCTGGCTGATCGGCTGCGACATCGCCGAATACCCGCAGGCGACGTATCTCAATCACGACCCGAAGCGGCAACGCAAACTGCTGATGCACAAACGGGAGCGGGACAAATTCGCCGCCAGTGCCCAGCAAAAGGGCCTGACGCTGATCCCGCTCGACGTCCATCTGTCTCGCGGACTGGTCAAGGTGACGGTGGCGGTCGCGCGCGGTCAGAAGGAGTACGACAAGCGCCAGCGAATCAAAAAAGAGACCGATCAACGCGAGATCCAACAGGCCCTGCGACGCGGCAAGAACTGACATATTCCTCTTGTTCGCGGGGACGACTGGCCATGCCTGATTTCGTGGACGGCATCATTCAAATGGTTGACTGTGTTTGGGACTTCTTCCGGGGTTCTGCCAGACATGATTCGGACGAGTCACGCGAGTCGCGGAACTTCATTGTTTTTGTGTTCCTCGCGGTCTTGTTCTTCGCGATCGCGGTGACAATCGGCTTTGTGGTGATCCGGCTCTATTGGCCTCGGTGACGACTTCCCACTTGGCCCCGCATTCACGCGGTCTGCCATTGCGCCAATTCTTCTTCCACCAGTTCCTGTTCTTCAATCTCGACGTGATCCACTTCGAGGCCCGCCTGCCGCACGTCGGCCACAGCCGAGCGAATCGCACTTTGCAAAGTCGGAGCTTCGCGGTCGAATCCGATCCAAGCCCGCCCCGCCGAACTCGACAGCGTGCCGTCCGAGCAACGACCGCCGTAGAGAGCTTCGGTCTGACCATCCGAGAAAGAGTCGATTCCTTTCAGGTGCAGCGTAAATCTCCAGGTCACGATTCGTCTCCTTCAACGTGAGGGCACGCATCAATGTTCCGCAGGATGCGACGGGCATGATTGCCAGGGTTTTGCGGCGTCGATGCGACACGAACTTGACAGCCGGTGCGGTCACCACGCTGGCACCGCAGAGTGCAATAACAATGTCCCGAGCCGGGTATCACGCGCCAGCCTCGCCCAAGAGCATATTCGATCGCGTCGCTGACTTCTTTGTCCGGGTGAAACTTTGCCATCTCGTTTGCCTGAAGCCTCACTTCGCCTTGAGCGCCGCTTTCACCGCCGCCTCGATCTCTTCGTGCGTGAACTCTTTTCCGCTTCCAAACTTCTGGAAGAGCTTGCCGTCCTTGCCGTAGAGCTTGAAGTGCGGCAGCGATCCCTCGGCGATGTCGAACGCCTCGGCTCCATCCTCCGAGATGTCGAGCGAACTGAGCATGTTCTCGAACTGGGCGTCCTGCTTGACGAGGAACTCTTTCACCTTGTCCGGCACCTGTCCCTTGACCGGTTCGTCGAAGGAGAGCGACATCACGACGACGCCCTTGTCCGCGTAGGCCTTGCTCAGTTTGACCGTCTCGGGAAACGCCTTGCGACACGGCACGCACCATGTCGCCCAGCAATCGACCACGACCACCTTCCCCTTGTTCGCCGCGATGATCTTGTCGTACCCCGCCTTGTTGACGACCCGCACCGAGATCGGTTTTGAGGCTTCCTGAGCGTGACTCGCCGCAGTCCAGCAGCCTGCGATCAACAGGCTGCTGACAATGGCCAGGGCATTTCGCATCCATTCGCGTGGTGATCGAACATCGTCCATGGTGGTCCTCGCTGGGTGATGAAGAAGTCGAACCGATTTGTGGCCCGCGTCGCCGTCGCTCGGCATCGATCTGCGGAAGTTTGAGGCTGCGACAGCTTACTGACGCCCGCCGTTCTTGCCAGAGCACATTCGGATTACCCCACCCAACCGTCGCGACCGGCAAGCATTCTCTGATAGGTAGTGTTGACGGCGGACTTGGACGGCTGTTATCAATTGATCCTTGCCGATGCGTGAAAGGACGGTTTTTGCGAAACCGTTCGCCCCGCCGAGGACCTGCCGATGACCTCCCGCCTGCCGTCTCCCCTGTTGAGACTGATGCCGTTCGCCCTCTTGGTCTCCCTCGCGGGAGTCGCCACCGCCGCCGAACCGCTAGCTCCTCGAATCGACCAACTGATCGAAGCCAATTTGGTGGGCCCGGTCGCTCCGCTCGCCAGCGACGCCGACTTCCTGCGGCGAATCACGCTCGATTTGACCGGAGTGATCCCGACTTCGACCGAAGCGAAGGCCTTTCTGGACGATCCGGCTCCGAACAAGCGGGAAGCTCTCATCGACCGGCTACTCGCCAGCCCGCGCTTCCCAATTCACATGGCGACCGTGTTTGATGTGATGCTCATGGAGCGGCGGCCCGACAAGCATGTCCCGACTCCCGAATGGCAGAAGTTCCTGCAGGAGTCGTTTCGCACGAACAAGCCGTATGACCAACTGGCCCGCGAGATTTTGAGTGCGGATGGCGTCGATCCGGCCTCGCGCCCCGCTGCCAAATTCCTGTTGGATCGCGATGCCGAACCGAACCTGCTCACCCGTGACGTCGGCCGGCTCTTCTTCGGCATGGATATGCAGTGTGCCCAGTGTCACGACCACCCGCTGGTCGATCACTACTGGCAGTCCGACTACTTCGGACTGTACGCGTTCCTGAACCGAACGGTCATCTTCACCGATGCGGCTCAGAAGAAGTCCTTCCTCGGAGAGCACGCCGCCGGGGAAGCAAGCTACAAATCGGTCTTCACCCAGGACGCGGGAAGCACCCGGCCGCAGCTTCCCGGCCTGACCGAGATCGACGAGCCTCGCTTCCGTTTGGGAGACGAGTACACCGCCGCTCCATCCGCGACCGTGCGGCCCGTGCCGAAGTACAGCCGCCGCGCGAAGCTGGCCGAGTTGGCGACGAACGGATCGAACCGGCAATTCAATCTGAACATCGCGAACCGTCTGTGGGCGCAGGTCATGGGACGGGGACTGGTGCATCCCGTCGATCTGCATCATCCCGACAATCCACCGACTCACCCGGCCGTGTTGGAACTCGTCACGAACGAATTCGTGGCGATGAAGTTCGACATGCGGTCGCTGTTGCGAGAGCTCTGTCTGACCAGAACGTATCAGCGGTCGATCGATGTTCCGGCCGATGCCGCTCCCCAGTTGGCGTTGGCCGTCCAGCAAGTGCCGGTCGTCGAGGCCGAGCGGGCGAAGTTGAAGGCCGTGGCGGACGAATCGCGCAAGCTGGCGGATGCGGCGCGGGAGGAATTGAAGACGGCTCGCAAGACGTTGGAGCCGGCCGAAGCCGCCTGGCAAACGGCCGAGAAGGCGGTGGCCGCAGCCAAGAAGCCGGTCGATGATGCCGCCGCGGTGATTGCCAAAACTCAGGGGGCTGCCGCCGCGAAGCAGACGGCGATCAACGCGATCAACGAAGCCGCCGCGAAAACTGCCGAAGCGGCGAAGCTCCTGCCGAATGACAAGGAGGTTGCCGGAGCCGTCGCGACGTTTGCGGCCAAGCAGCAGCAACTGGCCACGGAGCTAGCGGCCATTCAAAAAACAGTCGCCGATCAAACGGCCGCGCATCAGGCGTTGCTGCCGAAGTTGATGGAAGTTCACGCCGCCGCCGATGCGGCTCACGCGCAGTTCGTCGAAGCTCGCAAACCGTTCGACGCCGCGAAGGCCAAGCTGATCGGAGTCTGGAACCAGCACAAGACCGACTTCGCCGCGATGGCCGTCCAGAAACAGCGGCTCGAACAATTGCAGGCTCACGCCGCGTTCGCCGCGTCCGTGGCCAGCGTCGCGACAACGCAGACGGCCATCGAGCCAGCGAAGGCGGAACTCGCCGCAGCCACCCTGTCGGTCGAGCAGCAGCAGGTCGAGGTCAACAAGCAAACCGCCGCCGTCACCGAGATGGACAAGGCGATGGTTGAGGCCACGAAAGCTCTCGACGAGGCCAAAACGCAGTACACCGCCAAGCAAGCCGTCGTGGTTGCCGTGGCGGAAGCGGTCGCAAAAACGGACGCCGCACTGGCCAAGCTGCCGGGAGACGCCGAGTTGACCCTGGCCGTTCAAAAGATCAAGGAGCGTCACGAGCCGTTGGTGAAAGAGGCGACGACGCTGGAGCAGACGGTGGCCACCCGCGACGCGGCGTCCAAAGACGTCGCCACGAAACTCGCCGCGATGAAGCAGACTCTGACTGTCGCCACAACCGAGATGGCGACTCGCCAGCAAGCCGTCACCGCCAAAACGAACACGGTCAATCAAGCGGTTGCCGCGGCGCAGGCCGCACAAACGGCGGTCGCCACGGGACGGGTGAAGTTGGCCGATCTCTGGACGAACACGGCGGGACTGCGACCGCTCAAACAACTCTCGCCGGAACAACTGGCCTGGTCCGCGATGCAGGGGGCGGGAGTCGTCGAACCTCAGCGACCGGCCGCCGAGGCGGAGATCGAGAAGACGATCCCGAAGGCCGGCGTCGCCAGCGACCCCGTTCAGGCGAAGGTTCGCGAGTTCAAAGTGGAAGCGCAGATTCACGAGATCATGCGCGGCAACGTCGCCGGCTTCACTTCACTCTACGGCGGATCGGCGGGACCGGGCCAAGACGATTTTTTTGCTTCGGTCGATCAGGCATTGTTCGTCGCCAACGGTGGCTCCGTCACCGGCTGGGCGGGAGGCGGGCAATTGGTTGGCCGATTGATGCCGCTCACCGAACCGAAGGCCGTCGCCGAAGAACTCTATCTCAGCGTCCTCACCCGCCGCCCGACCGCCGCCGAGATCGCCGAGACGACACAACAACTGACCGCCCGCGCCACCGAACGCCCCGCCGCCCTGAGAGACCTTGTCTGGGCCCTGGTCACGTCGGCAGAGTTCCGTTTCAATCACTGAAGAAGGTGTGGCGACCGTGCCAACCGAAACACTCGATAGGTACACGATGATTGGTGTTTGTAGTGTAGCACTGCTGATGGCATCAATTGCGATTGAGCCTGCAGACGGAGCGCAATCAAAGCCTGATCGAAGTTATTTAGATTTCTATTCAAAATCCGGAACTTTGCTAAAAGACGTGACTCAGGCTGTAGCTATCGTCGCGGGTGGGATTTACTTTTTTAGCCAGGTAGGGAAAGGTTTTCATGTCGTCGATATTTCGATATCGCTTGTTTGTAAGCGACGTTCGGAAGACACCTCCAATGATTTTCTCTCGATTGAAGTTGTGATTGAGAAGGGGCCTCGCGGAAGTGCTGAAGTGAGTGGCGTGGAAGTACAAGTCACGCAAAACAATGCGCCTG
The DNA here is from genome assembly GCA_031412755.1 of Schlesneria sp. Classification (GTDB taxonomy): domain Bacteria; phylum Planctomycetota; class Planctomycetia; order Planctomycetales; family Planctomycetaceae; genus Schlesneria. The sequence continues at coordinate 18,953 of JANODP010000148.1, forward strand.
TCGTTGGGTCGCCCTGTCTGCTAACTGGGTGTAGGCGGCTTGAAACGAAAGATGATGGGAGGCTGAAATGGGGTAATTATTGCGGAAAGGACAATGCCCCATTCTTGAACTTGACACCCGGGGATCGGATGCAATTGGCGACCGTATTCCGCGTCGCCAAACTGCAGCCGTGCAAGATCGAAGCCGTCTTAATCGGCAAGGGATGGCGTGATGCTCCTTTTTCACAGTGGCGAGCTGAGGCGGTCTCATTACCACAAGAACCTAAGACGTTAACGCAACAACTTGAGACGGAAGATTTGCAAACTAAGAGCGGCAGTTGAATTCAGTAGAGTTGTTCAGGTTGTGCTTCACGCCACTTGCAGCGACGGTGGCCCATAAGTTGAATTTCAGTTCAGTAACTCTTCGGGGAGTACGCACGATGCGATGCAATTACGCCTGCGGTTCTGGTGAGCACACGATGGCGCGACGCCAGTTCCTCGGAACGATGGCGGCCGGGACGGGAGCCCTGTTTGGCGGGCTGTCGATGCTCGCCGGGCCGGCGATCTCGGCGGAACTCAACAAGCAGCAGAAGCGAGTCCTCGTGTTCAACATGCACGGCGGGCTGAGTCAGCTTGAAAGTTGGGATCCGAAGCCGGGGACTCCGACGGGTGGGCCGTTTCGCGCGATCAACACGTCCGTGCCGGGAACTCAGATTTGCGAACTGCTCCCCGAGACGGCGAAGCAGATGCACCGGCTGGCCATCGTCCGCAGTGTGAACACCGGGATGGACGATCACGGCAAGGGGATCAAGATGATGATGACCGGGCGGCAGGATATTCCCGGCGTCGACAACCCGAGCCTCGGTGCCGTCGTCGCCAAGGCCGTCTCCAACGAGTCGAGCGGCCTGCCCGGCCACATCCAGATCACAGCGAGTGGTGGCGGCCGGGCGAATGACTCGGCGTATCTCGGACCGAAGTACGCGGGGTTGTTTCTCGGGAATGGCCAGCCTCCGGCGAACACGGTGCGCCCCGATGCCATTGCCGCCGCGGCCGATGAACAGCGGAACGCCATGCGCCGCGCGGCCAATGAGCGGTTCCTGTCCCGCCGCCGCACGGCCATGACCGACGCCTACACCTACAGTTACGAACAGGCCCAGCAATTGATGGCCCAGCGCGACATCTTCGATGTCACGAAAGAGTCGGAAGCCGATCAGGCCCGCTACGGCAAGCATGACCTTGGCCGCCACTGCCTGCTCGCCCGGCGGCTGCTGGAGAACGGGATCACCTACGTCCAGGTGAGCCACTCGAACTATGACAGCCACAACGAGAACTTCATCTTCCACACCGAACAGGTCGGCGAGTTCGACCGGCCGTTCGCGACGATCGTGGCCGATCTGGCCGATCGAGGCCTGCTCGAAAGCACTCTGATCGTGGTCCTCTCCGAATTCGGACGGACGCCCAACATCAATCACCTCTCCGGTCGGGACCATTGGGGCAGGGCGTGGTCGGTGCTGCTCGGCGGCGGTCGCATCGTTCCCGGTGCGGTGATCGGCAAGACGAACCCGCACGGCACCGAGGTGATCGAGCGTCAGGTCGATCACGGCCATCTGTTCCACACGTACCTGCAGGCGGTGGGCGTCGATACGTCGCAGTCGTTCGATATTGGAGGCCGCCCGATTCCGATTGCCGACCCCGCACGCAGCGGCATCAAGGAACTGCTGGCCTGACGGGAGCAAAGCAACTCGTCAAAGAGAGTGACCCGGACGTTCAGAACGTCCGGGTCACTTCGTTCTCGCGGATCGACGAATCACTTCACTTGGAGCAACTCAACGATGAAGTGCAGTTGAGCCTTGGCCGGGATCCTCGGCGGACGGCCTTCTGCGCCGTAGGCCAATTGGTAGGGAATCTCCAGTTCGATCATGCCTCCCTTGCCGACGAGTTGCATTCCTTCGGTCCAGCCGGGGATGACGCCGCCCAAGGGGAACGTGGCTGGCTGGCCGCGCTCGTAGGAGCTGTCAAACTGCGTTCCGTCCTCGAGCGTCCCCTTGTAGTGCACGGTGACGGTGTTGGATGCCTTCGGCTTGGTTCCGTCACCCTTGCGAAGGATGCGGTACTTGAGACCGCTCTTGGTGGTCGTGAATTCCTTTGGTGCATCCGGGTCGATGGCTCCCGGTTCCGGTGGTGGCAACAGTTCCACCAGGAAGTGCAAGGTGGCCTTGCCCGGGATGTCGGGTGGAGAACCTGCTTCGCCGTAGCCCAGGGTGTAGGGAATCTCCAGTTCGATCATGCCCCCCTGCCCGACGAGTTGCATCCCCTCGGTCCAGCCGGGGATGACTCGATTGAGCGGGAACGAAATCGACTCGCCGCGCGCGTAGGAACTGTCGAACTCCTTGCCGTTGTCGAGCCAGCCCCTGTAATGGACCGAGACCGTGTCCCGGGCGTTCGGCTTCTGGCCTTTCCCCTGGCGGCGGATGCGGTACTTGAGACCGCTCTCGGTCGTGGTGAATTTCTCGGGGGCGTCCTTGTCGACGAGCCCCGGCTCCACCGGCTTGGGGCCTTCCGTGACTTCCAGCAGCTCGACGATGAAATGCAAACGAGCCTTGCCCGGGATCGTCGGCGGTCGGCCTTCCTCTCCATAAGCCAACTGGTAGGGAATCTCCAGTTCGATCATGCCCCCTTTGCCGACGAGTTGCATTCCCTCGGTCCAGCCGGGGATGACGCCCTTCAACGGGAACTCGATCGACTCGCCGCGCGCATAGGAACTGTCAAACTCCTTGCCATTGTCGAGCCAGCCCTTGTAATGGACCGAGACGGTGTCCCGAGCGTGCGGCTTCTGGCCTTTCCCCTGGCGGCGGACGCGGTACTTGAGGCCGCTCTTGGTCGTGGTGAATTCCTCGGGGGCGTCCTTGTCGACGGCACCGGGTTCGACGGGATTCTTGTCGGCGGCACGAAGCATGAGTGGCTCGGTTCCTGGCAGGAGGGTGAACAGGATCAGTAACACAATCGATCCGAATCGATGACGAATCATGAGGGGGGCCTTTGAAAGAGGGTGATTGGTCTTGGCAAACGTGGTTTGGCACAGGCTGCGGGACTGGCGGAATGCCGATTGTCTGGTGCGGGACGTAGGGGACTCATGGGACTTTCGCAGCCGGCATTCGTCGCATTGATCCCATGAGTCGCATGAGTCCCATCCGTCCCACGAGCGTTTTTGGCGACAGCCGCGATGCCTACGACTTGATCTCGAAGATCGCCTCCACCTCCACGGCCGCGCCGGTGGGGAGCTGCGCGAAACCGAGGGCACTGCGGGCGTGAAAGCCGTCGGTTGTCTTGCCGTACAGTTCGTGCAGCAGGTCCGACGCCCCGTTGATGACCAGATGCTGTTCGTTGAACTCCAGCGTCGAGTTCACACAGCCCAGCAGCTTGATGACCCTCAGTCCGTTGAGCGTTCCGTGCGCGTTGTAGACCGAGCGGAGAATCTTCACGCAGCAGTCGCGGGCCGCCTGATAGCCCTGATCGACGGTCGTCCCCGCGCCGAGCTTCCCCTTCAGGTCGCTGACGTGCCCCGACGTGAACAGCAGATTGCCCGACCTGGCACAGAGATTCAGATACCCCGGCTCCTGCTTGGCGAAGGTCAGCCCAAGTTGCTCGGCCTTTTCTTGTGGTGTCATGGGGAGGGTGCCTTTTGAGGGAGATGGTTGTGGTTTTGACTTTGTATTCAGAAGGGACATCAGGGACGGAAAGGACCAAAAGTTTCGTCACGCGGCCCAAAGACCATTCAGCCGTTTCGGTCCCGATCCTTCGGTCCCTGATGTCCCTTACGTCCCTGATGTCCCTGACGTCCTTTGCATTTCAAAAGCGGTCCGTTCACTTCGCGTCCTGCCAGCGTTTCCAAGCCAGCCCGGGTTTGTCGGTTCTGAACTGGACGAGGCGGGTCTGTTCGACTTCCGTCACATAAACCGTGCGGCCATCGGGGCCGCCGAAACAAAGGTTGCTGGGGTTCTTGCCGAGCACGTCGATCTCGCGCAGTTCCTTGCCGTCGGGAGTCAGCACGACCACCGTCCCCTTGCCGTGGCGAGTGATATACAAATTGCCGTCGGCATCGCAACGCATGCCGTCGAATCCGTGGTCGGGAAACTGCTTGAGCAGCTTTTTCTCACCCAGCGTTCCATCGTCGCGGATCGGGAATGACCAGACGTTGCGCTGGACCGACTCGTTGGTGTAGAGCGTCTTGCCGTCGGGACTGACTTCGACTCCGTTGGTCGTCCCCAGGTTGGCGGCGACGCGCGTCACTTTGCCCGCCGTGTCAATCTTCCAGAGTTGGCCGGTGCTCTTCTCCCAACTGGGGTCGCTGGCGTAGAGCGTGCCATTGGGAGCGATGGCCAGATCGTTGGGTTGGTTCATGGTCGGCTCGTGTGCGAAGACTTCCACCTTTTTCGAGGCCATGTCGATGCGAAGGACGTTGTGCTCGACATAGTCCGCGACGTACATCCGGCCCTGGTTGTCGAAGACGATCCCGTTGCCGGCGCTTTTCCCCGGCAGCGTCACGAAGTGTTCTGCCTTCCCGTCGGGGGAGACCCTGCCGATGTTCTGCGCCGTTCCGAAGCTGACCGCGTAGATGTTGCCCGCCTTGTCGCACTGAGGCCCTTCGATACCGGCGGTAAACTGCTTGGGCTGAGTCAGCGGCGTGGCGACGAAGTCTTTTTGCTGGGCTTGGACGAGGGTGGTCATGAGGAGGACCAGCGGGATGGCGAGGCGTAGCATGGAGGATCCTGTTGGTGGGCTGGTGATTGATCGCCCCTCACCCCCGGCCCCTCTCCCCAAAGGGGCGAGGGGAGGAAGAAGAGACGCGCGGGTGCGGGTCAGTTCTCGTTGAGGCGGTACAAATACTCACCCGCCTTGCGGACGAGGAGGACTCCTTCGTGCTCGCGATTGGCGAAGGATTCGATGTCGATGGTGGCGGGGTCTCGGTAGCCGAGGTTGATCTTCTCGCAGACTTCGCGGGAGATGCCGCTGGCGAGCGTCACCGTCACCCGCGGCGTTTCGATTCCGTTCTCGTACGTTCCGCCGCCGCGAACGTGGGTCGAATGGGCGAGAATGCCCCACGGGTAATGCTTGAATTTGTCCCATTGCTGGGTGAAGTAGTCGCGCACGTGATAGCCAACCTCTTCGATGTGCTTGCCGTGCGTGACGGAGATCTCGTGCAGGTGCGGCGCGTAGATGATCAGTTCACCGCCGTCGGCGACGACCGGCTCCATCTTGTACATGCACTTGCCGGCGACCCACAGTTCGTCGTACATCGGCGGAGCGCACGACAAGATTTGCTGGAATGGTTTGGGGCAGCGCTTGATGTGGACGCGGTTCGACAGGTCGGCCGCTTCGTTCCAGGCGGATTCGGGCGTGCCGTGGAACAGGCCGTGCAAATTGCCGTCGGACGCGACGACAAACGTGATCGCGCGCCGCTCTTTCGGGATGAGTCTTGCGGCGCGATCGACGACCCGCCGGACGGGCGTGTCCTTGACTCCGATGATCCCGACGTTGGAGATCAGCGCCCCGAGCCAATGGAAGAAGTTCAAGATTTCCGGCCCGCCGATGCCGGGGAAGAAGTACTTGTTTCCCCCCGAGAAGCCGACGACTTCGTGCGGGAAGACGGGGCCCAGCACCAGCAGCACGTCGTAGTCTTGAATGCGCGAGTTGATCTGCACCGGAACGTCCAGCGACAGCAGGCCGTTGGAGATTTCGGCGGTCTCTTGTCTGGTGAGCGTTCCGATCGTCAGCAGTTTCTCGGGCCGATCCCACTCGTGGTTGAACAGGCCGAGTTGGAAGAAGAGCCGGCTGCGTTCCTGTTCGTCGATGCCGAGCAGTTTGGCGATCTGGGCGTCCGACATCGGCGGATGTGTTCCGAGCGCGACGAGGACATCCAGCGCGGCGACAACGGGCCGCAGTTGGCTGTGCAACGCGTCGAACAACAACGGCAGCGGAGCGGTCCGCGTGGCATCCGGGACGATCAGCAGCACACGTTTGCCGGCAAAGTCCTGTGTGGGAAGCTTCGCAAACCACTCGCGCACCTGCGCCACACTCAGAATCGGAAGAACCTCGGACATGGAATCTGCCGGTGGAAGAAACGGAGGGAATCGAACGCGGCCGGATTGTAGCCGTCCCTTCGCGGCGGGAGCCAGTGTCGGCGGGGCAACACCTTTTTCGGTTTATGTCGTCGGTTCGAGACGGAATGTTCTTCCCCCAATTCCTGAAAGAACAGTTCCGGAGAGTGGGTGGTCCGCGCCGGAGGGTTGAGTCGCCACGCAGGGAGCTTGGAGGTCCATCCGGGGAGCTTGGGGGTCCACACGGGGAGCTTGGGGGTCCACACGGGGAGCTTGAGGGTCCACACGGGGAGCTTGGGGGTCCATCCGGGGAGCTTGGGGGGCCATCCGGGGAGCTTGGGGGGCCACACCACCCGACAAACGGCTCCATTTCAAACGTTCCGACCTGCGGAAACGGAGATCGCTGCGGCTTGCGGCTCGCGCGGGGCGTTCTTACCATGACGCCCCGTTCCGAAGCCGGCCAAACGGTCGTCGGGGTTGGGGATTGAAAAAGTTGTCTGCGGACAGCCGCCATCTCCCAACATGCGTTCGACTTCCGGCGTACTCTCGCACGTGTCGCGGGTCTGGGAACGCGATCGGTTGCTCCAAGTTCATTCGGACGACTCGCTGTCCGATGTCGATCATTCGATTTTCAGTGTCATTTGTCGAGAACGGGAATCTGCATGAGCCAGTCTGGCCAGTCCTCCGAGTCCGTCATTGAAGTTCGCAATCTCACCAAGGTCTATCGCGACTTCTGGGGCCGCCCCAAAGTCCGGGCACTGAATGCCTTGAGCCTCGACGTGAAGCGGGGCGAGGTGTTTGGGCTGCTCGGCCCGAACGGCTCGGGCAAAACCACGACGCTCAAGCTGCTGCTCGGCCTGCTCTTCCCGACCGAGGGGGAGATCACGATTCTCGGTAAATCGGCCGACGACGTCAGCAAGAACGAACGGATCGGCTACCTGCCCGAAGAGTCGTACCTGTACCGGTTCCTCAACGCTCACGAGACGCTCGATTTTTACGGGCGGCTGTTCAAGATGCCGGCGGCGCAGCGGAAGGAGCGGGCCGAGAAATTGCTCGATCTGGTCAAGCTCGCCCCGCAGGCGCGTCGCCGCCAGTTGAAGGAGTACTCGAAGGGGATGACGCGCCGCATCGGTCTGGCGCAGGCACTCATCAACGATCCGGATCTGGTGTTGCTCGATGAGCCGACCAGCGGACTCGATCCGCTCGGCAATCGCGACATGAAGGACTTGATCCTCGACCTGAAGAAGCAGGGCAAGACGGTGGTGATGTGCAGTCACCTGCTGGCCGATGTGCAGGACGTGTGCGACCGGATCGCGATCCTGTATGGCGGCGAACTGAAAGTCATGGGCCGCGTCGATGAGTTGCTCAAGTCGCAGGATGAGACGCAGATTCTGAGTTCCAAGTTGAGCGATGCCGCGATCAAGGAGGTCGAGGCGGTCCTCAAGAAGCACGGCGCGAATGTGCTCAAGGTCGATCATCCGACCGCCAACCTCGAAGATCTGTTCCTGAAGACCGTCCAGGAGAGTCGCGACCGTCCCGGCCACCGTCTGGTGCAGGAAGGCAAGTCCGCGTCGTAGTGGATTGCGGAATTTGGATTGCGGATTGCGGAATGAAGACACGGCCCAGGCGTCGCATCTTGGTTGAATCGCGTTCCTTCCCTTTCCGCAATCCGCAATCCGCAATCCGCAATCCGCAATCCGAAATCCGCAATTGGCTTTCACTCCGTTTTCGAGGGCTTTCCTCCGCCATGTCATTCGATCCGCAACCGCTGCTGCTCTGGTACCGGAACCATCCCACGAAGGGATTCGAACTGGGGGCGATTCCCATCTGGTTCATCGTCGCCGGCGGGCTGGCCCTGATTGTGTTCCTGGTTTCGTTGCTGAGCGTCTTCGTCAATCACCGCGGCGCGGGTCGCAAGGTCTTCACCGGCGAATTGTCCGGTTGCCTGTCCGACCTCGGCAGCCTGTCGCCGCGCCGTATCGGGGCGCTCGCCAAACTGACGTTCCTCGAGGCCTATCGCCGCAAGGCGTTGTCCGTGTTCGTCGTGTTCGCCCTGCTGCTCATGTTCGCCGGCTGGTTCATGGGTGACACGAAGGAAATCACCGGCGATCAGGTGAAGGTATACATCAGCTTCGTGCTGCGCGCCGTCAGTTGGCTGACGCTGCCGGTCGTGCTGGTGCTGTGCAGTTTCGGCATCCCCGAAGATATTCGGCTGCGATCGCTCCACACGGTCGTCACCAAGCCGGCGCGCCGGCTGGAGATTGTGCTCGGCCGCGTGATCGGCTTCAGTCTGATCGGCACCGTGGTGCTGGTCGTGATGTCCTCGGTCGGTTACGTCTGGATCGTGCGAGAGATCACCACCACCGTCAAAACGCAGGGACTGCTGAGGTGTCGTGTGCCGGTGTACGGGGAGCTGTCGTTTCTCGATCGGCAGGGGGCGCCCTCCGATAAGGGGATCAACACCGGCGACATCTGGGAATTCCGCAGCTACATCGAAGGGGCCACCGCTGCGAGGGCCCGGTGGGAGTTCCACAACATCGACGAGAGCGCTCTCGACGCCGAGGGCAACCTGCATCTGGAGAGCCAGTTCGCCGCGTTCCGCAGTTACAAGGGCGATATGACTCGACAGTTGCTGTTCGACTTCAAGTTCATCAATCCCGAGAAGCCGGTCGGTCCGAATCAGCCGCTGACGTTTACCACCGAAGCGCGGCAGATCCAGGAAAATCGAGGCGTCACGAGCAAGATCAACCGCAAGCTGGGGCGCGATGGCGACGAGAAGACTTACGATCTCATCAAAGACTTCGTGAAGAAGGACGGTTCGCTGACCGTTGAGGTGTCGTGCATCGACCGCGAACAGTACCTCGGCATGGCCCGGCCCGACCTGTTCATCCGCAAACCCGACCAGCCGTTTTGGATCGGTTACGCCAAGGCGGTTTTGGGAATTGAGTTGATGGTGATTCTCGTCGCGGTCATGGCGGTGACGGCCAGCACGTTCCTCAAGGGACCGATTGCCACCGTGCTCACCTTTTGTCTGCTGGTGCTGGGGGGCGAGGAATCGCACAAGTTCATGGACGAGTTGGTGGGCGGCAAGTTCAAGGGGGGCGGCTTCCTCGAATCGATCTATCGCATCCTCACCCACATGAACCCGACCACCGACCTGCCGGACAACCCGGCGTTCGTCGGGATGCATCTGTTCGACTCGGTGCTGACCAGTTTCCTGTGGCTCTGCAAACAGATCATTCCCCGATTGCAGTACTTCAACATGTCCGAGTATGTCTCGAACGGATTCGATGTTCCCTGGAATGAATCGGTCGTTCCCAGCCTGCTGGTGACGCTCGGCTATCTGGTTCCCTGCGTGCTGCTGGGATACTTCGCACTCCGGATTCGAGAATTGGAATCCAAATGAACAACATGACCACGGCTCAAACGCGGAAGCTGACCTATCTCGGCGGGATTGTCCTGCTGCTGATCCCGATCATCTGGCTGGGCTTGCCCTCGGATGGCACGCCCGGCTCGGGGGGCACGCTCGCTCGACTGCGATCGAACTACGATTTGGGAGAAAGCGATCTCGGCAACGTTGACCCTTCGAGCGCCGCGATGAACCTCGTGCTGCTCGGCATGCGCGGAGTGGCGGTCAATCTGCTGTGGATCGAGGTCGACAAGCAAAAGGACATGAAGCGCTGGGCCGAGATGCAGGCCGTGACCGAGTCGATCGTGCGCCTGCAGCCGCACTACGAGAAGGTTTGGGATTTCAACGGCTGGAATCTGGCCTCCAACACCTCGGCCGAATGGGACGCCGTGCCCGATCGTTACTACTGGGTGAAGGCGGGTGGCAAGTTCCTGAAACGGGGTGTCGAACGCAATCGCAAGTCGACGCACCTGCAGTATCACGTCGCCAACCTGTTGCAGAAGAAACTGGGGATCTCCGACGAGGCCAAGCAGTACCGCAAGTTCTTCCTGCACGACCCCGACCCGAAGTTTAACGGTGGCGTCGATCCGGAATTCAACCCCGACGGCCTCGACAGCTATCTCGCGGCCAAGAAGGCCGCCGAGATCGCGTGTGAAATGGAAAAGTTCCGCGAGCAGCACATCCTCGACCGCAGCCTGTTCCGGGCGATGCCCGCCCGCTGCCAGTTCGACTATGCGATGGTTCTGCAAAAGGACGGCAAGTTCGGTGAGGAAACGCGCGAGGCGTGGCAGGAGGCTCTGAACGAATGGACGCAAAAGTACGGCAAGGAATACTTCAAGGTTCCCGTCGGGGTCGGGGAGGAATTCTTCGACATTCAGATGGAGATGGACCGCGACGATATCAAGCAGTCCGCCAAGTCGCCGGATGATGTCGTCAAGATCGCACGGGCCGTGGAATCGTATCGTCGCATGGTCAACTACTACTATTGGCGCACGCGCGGCAACTGCGAGGCGGACCGGGAGACGTCCGAGGCGCACCGCGATTTTTACGAGGCCACTCAGTTCTACCGCAAGCAGGAGTTGGAAAAGGCGAAAGCGTCGGCCTTCGCGGGGATGCAGAAGTTCGAGTCGATCCTGCGGAAGAAGGGCTACGAAGACCTCAAGGACGAAGACACCCTGGTCGAGGAGTGCCTGCTGGGAATCATGGTTTGGCAGGACATTCATCGCATCAGCAGTGAGAGTGTCCCCGAGGAATTCCCGCTCAAATGGCTGGTGCAGTTGCGGCAGGAAAACCCATCCACGATGCAGAACGTGGCCCGCAGCTTCAAGCGGTTGTTCCTGGACGATTGATCGCACGAACTCTAGCCCAAATTATTCACCACGGAAAACACGGAAAGTCACGGAAGAAAAGGCGGGAAAGGACTTGCTCGCCGGTACTACATCTGTGTCGGTCTGCAGTCGGGCGCTGCACTCCTCGTCGCAGCATTGCTTCTTTCCGTGAGTTTCCGTGGTTGCCGTGAATCATCCGGGTTGGACGCTGAAGTCCGGCTTTCGGAAAAGCCGGGCTTCGGGACGGTTGTCAGCCAGCAACCGCCCGGCCGACGGCGGTCGACAGCCGCTCCAAATCGTCGTCCGTGTGAGCCGTCGTCACGACGATCCTCAGTCGCGACGTGCCGCGTGGCACGGTCGGCGGACGAATGGCTCCGACGAGAAACCCGTGCTGTTCCAGGTGGTCCGCTGCGCGAATGGCCGATTCCGCGTCTGCCAGCGTGATGGGAACGATGGGACCGACGGAGCCCGGCAGAGACTCAACCCCCGCCGCGCGCAGTTGTTTGCGGAACAGGGCCGATGCGGCGAGAAGGCGTTCGCGCCGCCACGGCTCCGACGTGATGATGTCGATCGCCGCCACCGCCGCCGCGCAGATCAGGGGCGGCAGCGCCGTCGAGTAGATCTGCGTGCGGGCGTGGTTCCACAGATGGTCGATCAATGCCTGTGATCCCGCGACGAAGCCCCCCAGCGTTCCAACCGCCTTGCTCAGCGTGCCGACGCGCACCGCAATCCGTTGCCCGACCGCCAGCAACTCGGCCGCGCCGCGACCCTGTGCGCCGAACACGCCGGTACCGTGAGCCTCATCCACGATCAACGCCGCATCGAACCTGTCGGCCAGATCACAAAGTTTGGGCAGGGGTGCGAGGTCGCCATCCATGCTGAAGACGCCGTCGGTCACAATCCAGCGGCGACGCGCGTCGGCGGCCTTGTCGAGTTCGCGTTCGAGCACAGACAGATCGGTATGCGAATAGACGCGCAGCCTGGCGCCCGACAGTCGGCAACCATCGACCAGACTCGCATGGTTCAACCGGTCACAGAGCACGACATCGCCGGGACCGGCCAGCGCTGCGACCGTTCCGACGTTGGCCGCCATGCCCGTTGGAAAGAGGATTGCGGCGGGCTGTGCTTCAAACTCGGCCAACCTCCGCTCCAATCGCGCATGCCATTCGGTGCGACCGCAAACGAGGGGGCTCGCCCGCGAACCGACTCCCGCTGCGGACAGGGCTTCGGCTGCCGCCGCCGCGATGCGCGGATCACCCGCCAGATTCAGGTAGTCGTTCGAGGCGAAGTTGAGGACGCGCCGACCGTCCACCTCGCACCAACCATCCGCCATCGGCCGCACGCTGCGCCGCCGACGGAGCAACCCCTGCGATGCCCAGTCGTGCAGTTCGTCGGCGAGCCAGGCGGAAGAGGCAGACATCGGGTGATCGAGTTGAAGAAGAACCGGAAGGTGGCGTCAGCGAGAACCGACCGCATCGTATTGACCGCCGGCTCGAAATGGGAGAGCGAGATTCCGTTCGAGCCGCGTCTGGAAGAAATGCCTCACCGCCGCGGCGCTGTCGAAGCCTTGGCCATTCGACGAGGGTCACGGCATCGACGGTGGACTTGTCGACGGCTTGAACGGCTTCGTGAAGACCGCGGCTCGTTTCGTCAACCGATCCCAAAGCGACTTCACCTGCTCGTCCTGTACGGCATCGCCGACGAGGAATTCGAGCGGCAGTTCGGGCACCGTGATGTCGGCCAGTCGGGAGGTTTCGGGCGAGACTTCGGCGGCGGAGATCACGGCCTGCTGCCCTTCCACGAAGCCGAGCAGTTCGCCCGTCTCGACATTCCACCGCGCGACGCGTCCCTGCCAGTCTCCGCTGAAGAGCGAACGGCCGTCGCGACCAAACGCCACTGCCGAGGCCGGTTGATTCCAGTTCATCGAGGTTCGCTCGGACCAGTCGCTGGTGTTCCAAACAACAATCCGACCGCCGGTCGGTGAGGCCGAGTCACCGACGGTGACCGCGAGACTGTGACCGTCTGCGGAAAACCGCACGCAACTGACCGACGCCGCCTCGCGCGGAAGTTCTCGCAGGTCGGAGTTGGCACCCATTGGCCATAGCCTCACCATGCCGTCGCGGCTGCCACTGGCGATCCAATTTGAGTCGGGAGAAATCGCCACGGAACTGATGGGTGCCTGTGATCCATGCCAAGCGCGAAGTTCAGTGGAGGTCTCGGGATCCCAACTCCGGACAACTCCGTCGTGTCCACCTGTCACGAACGAAAGGCCGTCGGCGGCGAAGGTCGCTGTGCGGATTCGGTACTGCGACAAGTCGCTTGCTCGCTCCAACGTCTGATCGACCAGCCATTGACGAGTCGCGCCGATGAATAAGATGAATCGTTGATCGACGGACGCGACGGCGACTTCACCGGCGTGGCCGTGCCAGGGGCCGCCTCCCGTCCAGACCACCGCCAAATCGCGCGGATCGGTCAGTTCCGGCGACGCGACCGTCGGCGGCGATTCGAAAATGGCCCCCCCTTCCAGCCGAGCATCGGGCACCGCCATCGCCGCGGAGGGAACGGCTTGTCGGGCAGCGAGCCAGGTTGGTTGAAACGGCAGTCCGATGGCAAACACGGCGCACAGCACTCGTCCCACCCGGGTGAAGTCCTGCCGGCGCGGACCGCGCATGATCCAGGTCAACCTTTGGCGGAGAAACGGCAACTGCCCCAAACCCGTTCCCAGCGGAGGGACGCGCCAACGCCGCTCGGCGATGAAATCGATTGTTTCCAGAATGGCTTCGGCATACCGGCGCGGTGGGGCCGCGCCGCGTGTCACCACCCACGCATCGCAGCACTCTTCCTCGGAGGCCTCGATCACGCGTCGAGCCCACCACACGACGGGATGCCACCAGAACAATCCCGTCGCAAACAGGGAGACGAATCGGACCCAGTGATCGCCGCGCTGAAAGTGGGCCAGTTCATGGGCGAGCAATGTCTCGCGCGAGACGACATCCAACCGGTCGATCAGTGCTTCGGGAAAGATCAGCCGCGTCGAACGGCCCATCGACCACAGCATCGGTGACAACGCCCCCGGCATCAGCCAGACCGGCGGAGGCTGCGAACAACCGCACCGCGCCGCCAAACGCGCCAGTTGCTCTTGAACATCGCCGGGCGCGGCCCGTCCGTGTTGCATGGCCCGTTGAAACAGCAGGCATCGCCAACCCTGAACGGTGAACCACGTGACAGTTCCCAGTCCCCAGGCCGCCAACAAACCCGACGTCATCATCCGTTGGCCGTGATCACTTCGCAGCCAGGTCAGCGCGAGCCGCATCCACGACCGGGGCCACATGAGCCCGTTCGACGGTGTCGTCGGCAGCACCCTCGGCCGGGCACGGGTTACGGCAGGTTGAGGCTCCGTCGGATCGCTCGCCGTTGTAGAGATGTCCGGCAACGGCGGGGGATCGGTCAGACTCAATTCGAGAATCACGGCCACTTCCGCCATCGGTTGCGAAACCCACTCGCGTTCGAGCATCGGCACCCGCCAGAGCGGCGGTGTGATGAGCTTCACCAGCACCAGCAACCACAGCATGTGTGAGAGTGCCGGACGACGAAACCACCATCCCACGACTGCGGCCAGCAGGGCGAGGATCGTGGCCATGACGGCGTTGACCAGAGCGACTTCGACAAGAGGACGCACGGTACCTCCGAGACGAATCGAGCCTGTCTTGATCGGACACATTCCCTTGGCAGCGGCATCTCTGCGGGACGCGTTGAACAAATCGGGTTGGCTATTTCACTTCCCGATCGAGTTGATCGAGCAACCCGCGCAGCGAGCTTCGCTCGTCGGGATTGAGTTGCACCTTGACCAGATGCGTCAGCAGCGGAGCCAGCGACCCCTCACACAGCTTGTCGGCGGTGGCCTGAAGACGGCGACCGATCAGTTCTTCGCGGTTGATGCGCGATTCAAACTGGTGCGGCCACGGCTTGCGGTCTCGTTTGACGAACTTCTTGTTCTCGAGGCGCTCCAGCAGCTTTTGCACCGTGGCGTAGTGCGCCCCGGAACCGCCGGGATAGAGCGTGTCGGTCAGATAACGGACGGTGCAGCGACCCTGCTCCCACAGCAGGTTCAGAACCGCCAGTTCTGCGTCGGTGATGTCTTGGGGCGTACGTGCCATTCGTGAATCGGCCTTCGTTCAAGAAGAGGAAGACGGGACCAGTGAATTTGGAGTGAGACTAAGACGCCTTGTCTGCGATGTCAATGGGTTGCGAGGTCGTTCCGCGATCGAGACTCGACCCTGATCCGGTCCCTTGACTTCTGAGGGTCGCAACTCATACTTGGCCCGACTTGCTCTGGGGACGAAAAGCTGCCCCTTCTGCGGCGGGGTCGTGTGAACCGGGTCAGGCCTTAACCGGAGCAGCCCTAAGCATCAGATTTCGGGTGTGGAAGGGGTGGCTTTCCGTTTCCTTGGCATTCAACAGGCCGGCTGCACCTTGGGGCAGCCGGCCTGTTTTCGTAAGGGGTGGTGAGGGAATGGTGCGTTCTTACTCATACTCGTAATCATAATCTTGATCTTACTCATCATCGAATTGGTTGCCCGGTGTTGGAGTCAGAGCGAGGGCACGAACAAGAGTGAGATGACGAGTAAGATGACGATCATGAGTAAGAGATTGCCCACCTGAACTTCTGACGCACGGACCCCATCAACACGATCATCACAGAAAAGGGGCGACAATCATGGATGCCCAGTACACCGCGCTGGCTCGTCGTTTTCGACCGCAGACGTTTACCGACGTCGTCGGGCAGGAGTCGATTTCGCAGACGCTACGGAACGCGATCAACGAAGGCCGCGTCTCGCATGCCTATCTCTTTACGGGAGCACGCGGCGTTGGCAAGACCTCCATGGCCCGCATCTTCGCCAAGGCGTTGAACTGTCCGAACGCGAAGGATGGCGTGCCGTGCAATGAGTGCGAGCAGTGTCTGGGAATCGCGGCCGGGAATGACGTCGATGTCTCGGAAATCGACGGGGCGTCCAACCGCGGGATCGATGACATTCGGTCACTTCGAGCCAACGTCGGTGTCAAATCGATGAGATCGAAGTACAAGGTCTACATCATCGACGAAGTTCACATGCTGACAAAGGAGGCGTTCAACGCGTTGCTCAAGACGCTGGAAGAGCCGCCGCCGATGGTGAAGTTCGTGTTCTGCACGACCGAGCCGAACAAGGTGCCCGACACGATTCTCTCCCGCTGCCAGCGGTTCGATTTCGGCACGATCGCGATTGGCGACATCGTGCATCGTCTGAGTCAACTCGCCGAGGCCGAAGGCTTTGAAGTCGAGCCGGCGGCGTTGGAGTTGGTCGCGCGCCGGGCTGCCGGTTCGATGCGAGACAGCCAATCCCTGTTCGATCAACTGCTGGCGTTCGGTTCCAAGATCATCACTGTCGCAGACGTGCATCGGCTGTTGGGAACGGCTCCCGACGACCGGCTGATTGAGATTGTCGAGGCACTGATCGCGCGCGACCGCTCCGCCGCACTGGGCTGTCTTGAAGCGGCGTTGTGCCAGGGAGTACAGCTCGAGGCGTTCACCGATCAGCTCGTCAGTTACTTCCGCGATCTGATGGTCACGGCGTGCGGAGCGACCGATGCGGCGCTGCTCAGCGTCGGGACCGATCAGCGCGGGAAACTCAAACAGCAGGCTGACCGCTGGGGTTTGCAGACAATTGTCGCCGCGATGCAGATTCTGACGGAGACCAAAGCGCGGATGCAGCGTGTCACCTACGGACGGGTGTTGGCCGAATTGGCGATGGTTCGCATTTCCCTGCTGGAAGACCTCGATCTACTCGATGGCCTGATCGCGGCGTTGAAGGCCGGGCAACCTGTCACCATCGCCAGCGCATCGGCCACTCCACGACCTCAGACTCTTCCGCGAACGGGCGCCGCCCCACCCAACCTCGAAAAAAAAAATGATGTAACGGGCCAAACTGAGCCGACCGTGGACCCGAATTCACAGCCGGATTCTCCGCCGAACCCACTTCCGCCGGCTCCGGCCTCTCCACCTCTCATCGAATGGAAACCCGGTTGCGAGGAAGAGTTGCATGCCGCCGTCATCGCCAGATTGACCGATATGACCGGTAATTACCTGCGGCAAGTCGCGACGACAGCAATCGCCGGGCCAAACCTCTTGGAGTTTTCGTTCCCGGTGGGCTATGATCTCGACCGGAAGGCTTGTGACCGTCCCGAAGTGATCAGTCAGTTGGAGCGAATCGTCTCGGAGTTGGTTGGCCATGCCGTCAAAGTTCGTTTCCGGACCTTGGTGGCTCCGGCAGCGGCTTCGAGACCAGAAACGGCGGGATCGGAATCTGCCAGTGATTTGGTGGCCCCTCTGGCGGCAGGCAAGAGTCGATTTGTTGAGCTTCCCGAAGACCCGTACCTTCAAGACGTGATGGGGGTCTTTGGAATCAAGGTTTGGAAAGTTCAGACGCTGGCGGCCGAAACCACCAGTTCGGGCGAAACACCAGAACCTGCGGAGGAGTGACGGAAATGTTCAAAGAGCTGTCGCAACTCGCCTCGCTGATGAAGCAGGCTCAAGGAATGAGCGGCAAGATGCAGGAGATGAAAGACCGGATGGCGGCCGTCCGCTGTGAAGGTCAGGCGGGCGGCGGGATGGTCACGGTTGAGGTCAACGGCCAGTTGAAGGTCCTCAGTTGCCGGATTGATCCAGCACTGATGCAGTCGGGCGACCGTGAGATGCTTGAAGAACTCGTCTGTGCCGCGACCAATCAGGCACTCGACAAGATTCGCGAAACTCAAATCAACGAGATGCAGCAACTGACAGGCGGACTGAGCATCCCCGGCTTGGGAGACGCATTTGCCGGGATGGGCCTCGGAGGAGGGTGAGTTCCATGAGGGACCAATGGACTTTGGCAACAGCGGGAGAAAGTGCGGATGCCGCGTTTTGAAGAAGCCGCTCACCACCCATTTGGCAGCGCGGTCGGAAACCTGATCGACCGGCTGGCCACATTGCCGGGTATCGGGCGCAAATCGGCCGAGCGGCTCGCGAACCACCTGCTCGCCTGTCCGCAGGCCGAAGCGAACTCGCTGGCCGACGCGATCCGTGAGGTGAAGGCCCGTGTCCGCCCCTGCTCTGTCTGCTTCAACCTGACCGAACAGGACCGTTGCGACATCTGTCGTGACTCGCGCCGCGAGTCTCAATCGGTCTGCGTGGTGGAACAGCCTCGCGATTTGCTGGCTCTCGAAGCGGCCGGCATCTTTCATGGGCTGTACCACGTGCTGGGTGGCCGCATCTCACCGCTGAACGGTGTTGGTCCGGACGACCTCACGATCGATGCCCTCGTCCGCCGGGTGCGAACGCAGGGTGTCCGAGAAATCGTCATGGCCACGAATCCGACTCTGGAGGGAGACGGCACCGCCCTCTACATTTCAAATTTGCTCGCCAACGACAACGTGAAGATCACGCGCCTGGCTCGCGGGATCGCTTCGGGAAGTGTGCTAGAGTTTGCCAACCGCGAGATGCTGGCGGACGCCCTGCGCGGACGCCAAGCATTTTAGATTTTCGATTTTGGATTTGTGATTTCAAATCCAAAATCCACAATCAGAAATCAAAAATTTCGACTGACACCCCACGCCGAGTGGCGACGGATCGCGACGACCAATCATGCAGATGAACTTCTCACAACAGATGCGCATGAGCCAGCAGATGAAGCTGGCGCCGCGCATGATCCAGTCGATGGAGATTCTCCAACTGCCGGTCATGGAGTTGGAAGAGCGGATCGAACAGGAACTGGCCGAGAACGTCTGTCTTCTGTTGCGACAGGCCGATCCCGACGCTCCGGAAACCGAACACAATCGCGAAGAGGCGCGCGAGGCCGCCGCCGAGAAGAGCCTCGGGGAACAGACGCTGCAGGTTGACACCGAGCACAACAACGAAGCCGACTTTGAACGGCTGCTGGAAATGTCGCAGGACTGGCCCGAGGACAATTACACCTCGGGCAGCAAGCCCTCCTCGAATCGAATGGAAGACGACGCCGATCGGCAACACGACGTGATCGCGAGCATCACCATGCGACCTCAGTCATTGCACGAATACCTGCTCGATCAGTTCCATTATTTCAGCGTCCCGCACGAGGTCCGCGAGTTCGGCGAGTTCGTCATCCAGAACCTCGCCCCCAACGGCCGGTTGCCGAGTCCGCTTCCCGAGTTGATTCAGGTCTACGGCAAGCAGATTTCGGACATCGATGCGCAGACGGCCCTGCAACTGATTCAACGGCTCGACCCGTTGGGATGCGGTGCCATGGACGCTCGTGAATGTCTGCTGCTGCAAGTGAAAGAGGACACGCCGCATCGCGATGTGCTGGTGACGTTGATTTCATCGCACCTCGAGGACATCGCGCAGAATCGCCTGCCGCTGATCGAACGCAAGACCGGATACTCGATTCCGCTGATCAAGGAAGCCCTGGAGGAACTCGTCAAGCTGAACCCGTATCCGGGCAAGGGCTTTGAAGCCCGACCGGCTCAGGCGGTGAAGCCGGACGTGTTTGTGGAACCAGACGCCAATGGCAAGTGGGTCGTCCGACTCGAAGACGAATACACGCCGCGGCTCAGGATCAGCAAGCGCTATCAGGAGATGCTCCGCGATGGAGTCGATGCGAAAACGAAGGAGTACATCAAGCGCAAGATCGACTCGGCCAAGTGGCTGATTGAGAGCATCGAACAGCGGCACAACACGGTAAAGCGTGTCGCGCAGGCGATCGTGGACCGGCAGAACGGGTTCCTCGAAAACGGCCCCGAGGCGATCACCCCGCTGAAGATGCAGGAGATCGCCGACGTCGTGAAAGTCCACGTGACGACCGTTTCGCGGGCCGTCGATGACAAGTGGATTCAGACGCCGCGCGGCCTCTACCCGCTCAAGCGATTCTTCGGCGGCGGGACGAAGACCGAGACCGGTGAGGACGTCGCGTGGGACATCATCCGCATCAAGCTCAAGGACATCGTCGACAAGGAAGACAAGAACGATCCGCTGAGCGACGACGCGCTCGTGCTGGAGCTGGCCAAGCACGGCTACAACCTCGCCCGCCGCACGGTCACCAAGTACCGCAAGGCGCTCGACATCCCGTCCTCGCGCCAACGCCGCGCATATTGAGCAGTGCCGAGTCGAAACCCTACTTGCTCGCGGTTCTGCGCGACTGCAGCAGCTTGGCGAACTTCGCGTGGTCGCGGCTGGCGGCCCCCTGCCGTGCGACATCCAGCACGCGGGCGAGATTGCCGTCAAGCAGTGCCTTCGGATCGAGCCACAAGCCGGGCAGGACTTCGCTGCGGAACACGCCCCCTTTCGCAGGAGCCAGTCGTTCGTATTGTCCCGCCCGCAGCACGAACCAGTCGATCGCCGCGTCCCAGACACGCCACACGATGTACTCGCAGACGCCGTTGCGGCGGTAGACGTTCAGCTTGGTGTGCAGATCGTAGCTGGCGCTGGAGGCCGCCACCTCGGCCACCAGTTCGGGAGCACCTTCGACGTAGCCGTTCACCGTTTTCGACTGCCCGCCAAACTCGGGCAGGATTCGCAAAAAGGCGTCTGGCTGGGGCTCGTTGTCGAGATCGAGTCGCAGCGTTCCGTTGTCGCCGCCTTGAACTCCCGGTGTCGCGGCCCGGAACTGGCCCATCCATGTGATAAAGTCGAAATGCGGACTGGCATGCTCGTCGGTACACACGGGTGACGGCATATAGACAACCCCTTCAATTAACTCGGCCTTGTTCACGTGGGGCATGGCGAAGTACCGACGTTCAAACTCGTCGCGCGTTAGGCGGTCCCCGGCCACCAGCGGAGGAATCCGTTTTGCCGGCGGTGACGAAGCAGCGATCGACATGAGAGCGGTCTCCCGAATCCACAGTTTCTCGAACGGCCTGCATTTGGCCCAAGACAAGCTACCGCGAGATACCTACTGTTGAAAGAGCCTACCGGTTCAATGACAGGGCAATCGCCTTGTTGAATCTGGGATGTTGGGTGCCACGGTCACGGAGCTTCGACGTGGCCGTGCGATTGTAAAACCACCTTCACGTCTTCACACGGCCAC
>JANODP010000149.1:0-4817 GCA_031412755.1 Schlesneria sp.
TCGCCGACAGCACCGCGCGGCAGAGGCTGGTCCACGCTTTGGGCTCGATGTCGATGGTCGCGAGGCCAGACTGAGTCATCGTAGCGCGCAGGCGTTCGAGGTACGTGGTCGCCCGAATGATTTCGGCTTCGGACGGCGGGCGGCTGTAAGCGAGTTCGTAAAGCTCGCGGATGCGGTCTGAAGTCGTGGGGCGGCTGCGAGACAGAAAGCCATCGGCCAACGTGCGGCTTTGCGACAGGACGAACTCGCTGTTCATCATGAACAGGGCCTGTGGGGCCACCGTCGTTTGATCGCGCTGGCCGTTGAGTGTGCTCGGGTCGGCGAAGTCGAACGCCGTGAAAACCTCAAACAACGCGCTGCGGACGACGGGGAGATAGATCGACCGGCGACGGCTGTTGTAGATCGCCGGGTTCACGTTGGCGGTGCTCGTCACGTAGGCCCGATTCGCCGTCGGCAACAACGTGCCGCCGGTCGCTTCATCGAGCGATCCACTGACGGCCAGCAGGGCGTCCCGCAGTTGTTCGACCTCCAACCGCTGACGGTTGAACCGCCACAGCAGCCGGTTCTCGGGATCAACCAGCGCGGCGTGGGCGTCGTGAGTCGTGCTCATGCGGTACGCGGCCGAGGTGACGAGTTGGCGGTGCAGTGACTTCAGGCTCCATCTGCGTGGCGACGGGAGGGGGAGATGGGGAGCGGGGGAGATGGGGAGAGAAGACAACGACTCCGGCACTCTTTCTCCCCCTCTCCTTGTCTCCCCTTCTCCCCCTCTCAATTCATTCGCCAGCCAATCCAACAACTCGGGATGCGTCGGCCGCTCGCCGAGCCGTCCGAAATTGTCGGGCGAACGAACCAGAGCCTGTCCGAAATGCCACTGCCAGACGCGGTTCGCCATGACGCGCGCGGTGAGCGGATGATTCGGACTCGTCAACCAGTGTGCCAGGTCCAGCCGTCCGCTGCCGTTCGTGAGCGGCGGCTGTTGCTCACCGGCGATGACGCGCAGGAAGCGTCGCGGGACTTCCTTGCCGAGCGTCAGATGGCTGCCTCGCAGATGGATCTTCAAGTTCTCGGGTGTGGCATCGGAGACGGCCATCGTCTCGGGAAACCTGGGGAGGGCCTGTTCGCGCTGCTTCAGTTCTTCACGGGCTTCCGCCAGCGTTCGTTGTGTCTCGGGAGGAAAGCTCGCTTCGACTTCGGTCGGCACGGCGAACGGACCCTGCGGATCAAGCAACAACATCCGCGCAGCCTCCTCCACGGGATCGGCCAGCTTCGTCGCGTCCTTCCCTTCGGAAGAGGCTTTGAGTTTCATCCACCCCGCGCGGGACTCATCGAAGAGCGCCTGATACCGCGCGGCAAGTTCGTTCAACGACGCCGGCGGAGTCTCGCCCAGCAACCGCTTCACACCGTTCTCTGGCAGGGCATCGTCCGGTTGAAGTTTCCCCGTCGCGACAAACTGATGCCACGCGGCGAGGATCGACTTCGGATCGTCCTTCGACTTGTCGATGGCCTTCGACCACTGCATCACCAGCGACGGCAGCACTGTGTAGCCCACACTCGGAGAGTGCGGAGGCCTTGTCCCCTCGCCCCCGTCTTCGGGGGAGAGGGTTAGGGTGTGGGGGGCTTTCGTTTCTTGTTCGAGTCCACCTCCACGACCGGCCCCCTCACCCGGCCTCTCCCCCGAAGACGGGGGCGAGGGGACCAGAGAAGACTCGACCGTCAGCAGCAGCTTGTCGATGTGCGGGAAGAACGTCGGCTGCTCGAGGCGGATCGTGTTGCGACCAGCCTTGAGCATCACGAACGCTTCCACGAACCACGTTTGCGAGTCCGGGGTCCACGAGCCGGTCACCTTCGAGGCGGCGTCGGCTTTGATGAGCTGGCCGTTCGCGTACACTTTGACCGGCCGCGAACCGGCGGCGGCGTAACGCATCTCGAACTGGTACGTGGCCGCTCGCTCCAGATCGAAGTCGTACTCGGTGAAGTTGGGAGTCTCACCCTTGTTGACGAGGACACCGATCCCCTTCCCGTAGCTGTCGCGGTCCTTGAGCACGTTGCCGCGCGCATAGTCTTCGGCTTCGATCAGGAGGACGCCGGGCAGCGACTTCACTTCGGGATCGGCTCCGCGCGGCTTGGCCGACTTGAGCAGTCCGGCCAGTTGTTGCTCGCGCGTGGCGGCCAGCAGATACCTCCCGACGTGAGCCCGCGCCTGGTCGAGAACGACCTGCGCCGCGTCGGCCTTCAGTTTGTCGGCGAGTTGCTTCTGCTCGGTCGCTCGCATTTGCAGGGCCTCTCGTTCCCGAAGCTGCTCGGGAGTGGCGAGCGGTCGTTCCTGCCAGCGGGCCACGACAGAAAAATTGTCCATCGTCTTCGTGCTTTTGAAGATCCCCGCCAGCGAGTAGTAGTCCTCGGTCGGCAGCGGATCGAACTTGTGGTCGTGGCAGCGGGCACAACCGAGCGTCAGCCCCATCACGGCGCGCGCGACCGTATCGACCTGTTCGTCGATGATGTCCATCTGCATTTTGACCGGATCGTCCTCGGCCAGCATCTTGGCTCCGAGACTGAGGAAGCCGGTGGCGGTGAGGGCGTCGAAAGAGTCGAGAGATGAGAGACGAGAGTCGAGAGCAGGAGAAGAGTTCAACGCCGCTTGCTTGTCGTCCCCGTTTCTGTCTCTCGTTACTCGAATCTCGTCACTCGACACTTCGCTGGCTCTTGACTCTCCGCTCTTCGCTCTCGACTCCAACAAATCTCCCGCGATCTGTTCGACCAAAAACTGATCGTAGGGTTTGTCTTCGCGAAAGGCCTTCACCACGTAGTCGCGGTAACGGAAGGCGCTGGCGTAGGCGAGGTTCTCGTCGAGGCCGTTCGAGTCGGCGTACCGGGCGACATCGAGCCAGTGTCGCGCCCAGCGTTCGCCGTAGCGCGGCGATGCCAGCAGCCGATCGACGAGTTTCTCCAGCGCGTCTGGCGCGGGATCAGCAAGGAATTCAGCGACCTCGTCCGGAGTGGGCGGCACTCCGATGAGATCGAATGTGATGCGACGGATCAGTGTGCGGCGGTCCGCTTCGCGCGCGGGAGACAACTGTTTCGCTTCGAGTTCCGCGAGGAGGAACCGATCGAGCGGAGACCGCACCCACGCGAGTCCCTTCACGGCGGGAGGATCGACACGCTTCACGGGCTGGAACGCCCAGAACGCCTTCTGCTCGTCGGTGAACAGCGGGCCATCCGGCTTCGTGGCAGCGGGTGATGCGGGCGCGGGTTTTGAGTTTGGCCAGGGGAGGCCGCGTCGCACCCACTCGGTCAACGTGGCGATGTCGGCCTCGGGCAGCTTGGCCTTGGGAGGCATTTGAATGCTCCCCCGATAACTGATGACGTCGAGCAGCAGCGACTCCGTCGGCTTCCCCACCACGGCCGCCGGTCCACTGTCGCCGCCGGTGAGCAACGCTTCGCGCGAATCGAGCCGCAGGTTGTTCTTCGGCTTCTCGGCCGAGTGGCATTCTTGACACTTCGCGATCAACAGCGGACGGACCTTCGCCTCGAAGAACTCCGCATCGGCCGTGGACGGCTTGTCGTCGGCCTGCGCGAGGACGGGCAGCAGCACGAACCAGACGGCAGCAATTCTCAAACAGGCTGGCGGCATCAACGATCTCGCGAACAGGACGAACATATCGGGAGCGGCTTGATTGTAGGCAGGCCCGGGAGGTGTCGGAAGCCACGAGTCAGGGGTCAGGCACTCCAAACTTCAAACGACAGCGGTAGAGGCTCTGTTTGAAGTTCAAGCGTTGTTCCGCTGTCGTTTGAAGTCTGGAGTGCCTGACCCCGGTGGTTGCCATCGCCCGCGCTCACTATGCGGGTTGGTGTGCAGCGGCGAATCGTCCGGGCTAGAATCCCCGCCGGTTCGATTGCTCACTTCAACGCTACTCAAGAAGGATGGCACCATGTTTGTTCGACTCTCTGCGTGGATGGTGGCTTCACTGGTGGTTGGCTCTGCCGTCGGGTGGGCTGCCGACGCGGCCAAGCCGAAGCCACTCAAGGCGATGCTCATCACGGGCGGTTGCTGCCACGATTACGCCAGGCAGAAGGAAGTGCTCAAGCAGGGGCTGGAGCAGCGGGCGAACGTCGAAGTGAAGCTGGTTCACACCGACGACAAGACCACCAAGGCGCGGTTCGAAATGTACGAGAGTGCCGACTGGGCGAAGGGCTACGACGTCGTCATCCACGACGAATGCACGTCGGATGTGAAGGAGATGCCCTACGTCGAGAACATCCTCAACGCGCACAAGAACGGTGTGGCGGCGGTCAACCTGCACTGCGCGATGCACTGCTACCGCGTCGGAACGGACGACTGGTTCCAGTTCGTCGGGATTCACTCGACCGGACACGGGCCGCAGAAGCCGATTGAGGTGACGTTTGTCGAACGCAATCACTCGGTGAGCAAGGGTCTGGAAAACTGGACCACCATCAACGAGGAACTCTACAACAACATCAAGCTGTTCGAGACGGCGAAACCGCTCGCGCGAGGCCGTCAGGACACGGGCAAGAAGGTCGATGACTTCGTCGTGGCGTGGACGAACGAATACGGCAAGTCGCGCGTCTTCAGCACGACGCTCGGCCACAACACCGACACCGTGGCCGATGCACGTTATCTCGACCTGGTCTCGCGCGGCCTGCTGTGGTCCGTCGGCAAACTGACCGATGACGGCAAGCCGATGCCGGGCTACGAGGGAACCGGCGTCAAGCCGATCGTCCTCGATCCACTCAAGCCGCAAGCGGACCCAAAAGCGTCGGCCAAGTAGGGGCTGACGTTGAGACATTTCTGAGCGGGG
>JANODP010000150.1:0-4596 GCA_031412755.1 Schlesneria sp.
GGGGGGGGCGCGGGCCCCCCCCCCCCCGCCCCCCCCAATACCACCCCCGCCAATCCCGGCCCCCCACCCCCCCCGCTCCGAAGGAATTGTGTTGAGAACGATTGATTTTCTGGTTTTGAAACGGCTTCTAGCCGTTCAAGACCGCTCGGATTCGTTCCGTCGTCACCGGCTGAATGACGCCCTTCTCGGTGATCAGAGCCGCGATGTTTGTGGCCGGAGCCACATCGAAGGCCGGATTGTACGTGCGGCAGCCGTCGGGAGCCGTCTGCCTGCCGAAGGCGTGTGTGATCTCGGTCGAGACCCGCTCTTCAATCGGGATGTGCGAGCCGTCCGGAATCGTGAGATCGAACGTGCTGGACGGGGCCGCCACATAGAACGGGATGTTGTGCGCCCTGGCCAGCACTGACAACGAATAAGTTCCGATCTTGTTCGCGCTGTCGCCGTTGGCGGCGATGCGGTCGGCACCGACGATGACCGCCTGAACTCGCCCTTCCTTCATCACCCAACCCGCCATCGAATCGCAGATGAGCGTGACGGAAACGTCGCGCTGCATCAGCTCCCACGTGGTGAGCCGCGCCCCCTGCAGCAACGGCCGCGTCTCATCGGCATAGACTTGCAGCGACGGATTTTCGCGGGCTGCCGCGAAGATGATGGCCAGCGCCGTTCCATCGCCCGCCGTGGCGAGGCCTCCCGTGTTGCAATGCGTCAGCACGCCCGAGCAGCCGCGCAGCAGCGGCAGCCCGTGCCGGCCGATCGCCGCGCACATCTCGCGATCCTCGACCTCGATGGCCTGCGCTTCGACCAGCAATCGTTCGAGCAATTCGCGCGCGGAAAGGCTCGCCGAGGCGGCGGTCACGCGACGCATGCGGTCGAGAGCCCAGAACAGATTCACCGCCGTCGGCCGGCTCCCCGCGAGGTACTCGACGACCTGCTGCAGCCGTGCATCGAACTCCCCGCGCGAGGCGGCACACGCCGTCTGGCATCCCACGACAACCCCGTAGGCCGCCGCCACGCCGATCGCCGGCGCACCGCGCACCCGCAACAACTTGATCGCCTCCCACACTTCCTCCACCGTTTGGAGTTGCAGTTCCCGGCACGCGACGGGAAGCAGGGTCTGATCGATGAGTTGCAGGTGCCCGGCGCCGGCATCACCGATCCAAGCGACAGCGGGACGAGAAGACATGAGCAGCTCTTAGCGGTTGGCTATTGGCGGTTAGCCAGAGGAAAAAAGACGAACGGCGGTTCGGTCATGCTTGGTTTGGCTATTAGCTGACAGCTAATCGCCAACAGCTTCTGGCTCACTTCATCGGCGAATAGTCAGTGGGAGTGAAGAATTCATAGTCGACTTTCGCCACGATCTTGCCATCCTTTTCCGAAGCGTTTCGCGCGGCGATCCATTCCGGATCCTTGCCGAACGCACCGAACGATGCCGTCCGAGCCTCCAGACTCTTGTGGGCGAGCAGGTAAACGAGCTTGTTCCCGACCGGCTTCCCATCCTTGTCGACGGGGGTGAAGTAGATCACGTTCTTCATCCCGTGCTTCTCGAACAGCTTGATGGTGTGGTCCTTGAACCGCGCGTGCAACGCGGGCAGGCGGCCCTCTTCCGTGGTGTACGTGCGCAGTTCGTAAACGTTCGCGGCGGGCTTGTCCGCCTCGGCACGCAGCGTGGCGGTGGACCAGCCGACGACCAGCCCGACCAGCAGTGCGGCGGCAGTGACAACCGAAGGGCGAATGGAGGGCATGAAACGGTTCCTTCTCTCGTGGTGAATGGCAGGCCGGTGGGGAGACGTTGGACCACTCGGCGGATGACCGGCGCATCATAGCCGTGGCGAGCGACGACTTCACGCGGAGCGATCCTGCCCATTTCGCAACGTCGCAGAACATCGAAGCACGACGCCGAACGATCCATGAAGTGCGCCCTTTTGGGAGTGCGAATCGAACGTACGGGCTTGGTCTCGCGACCTCCAGCAAGGTCGTTTGCACGACATCACATCATCGCGCACGAGATCGCGGATGGGAGCGATGATTGAATACCCTCTGGGACGCCAGTAGACTTCGCCGGTAGAGTGGACTTTTCCGATTGGGCCTGTCTGAGTGATTAGTCTCTACTTTGCGGGAATTGTGGAGTGCGACGATTGATCGGGTTGGTCCGGTCTGCGTCGTGCTGCGTCCGAGGGACTGTGGAAGACGAAAAACATGGGCCTGTTTCGACCGTTCCCGGAGGGGCGGGGTCGCCATTGGACCGATGAAGAAGCCGAGTCTCACACGGGCGGTTTTGGAACACCGAAGATTTGAACGGAGCGGATTCATGAAGGATCGAACATTGCAAGCATCACCGGTTCTACGCCCGCGGTATTGGAAGGGTCGAAATCTGACTCGCGGTTTGGCCGCACTGGGAGTCGTGGCCTGTGTGATGACGGTGACCTGGGCCGTCGAGGAGGCTGCGAAGCCGGCCAACCCCGGCCTGAGTGGCATCCTGTCGCCGACTCCGCCCGCGGCGTTGAGTGCGGAAGAGTTCGCGAAGCTCGACGGCAACTGGGCCGAGTGGTCGGCCGGTGCCGCCGCCTCCGTGGCCGATTTCTATGCGAAGCTCGAAGGCTCGGATGCCAAGGCTCAGCGGGCGTCGCTCGACGTGTTGAAGCGGAAGCTCGACGTCATGCAGCGGGCGATCAACGATCCCAAGTATGCGTCGCTCCACGATCCACTGATGGCGTTGCACAACCGGCTGTCGCGCCGCGTGGAGTTTGCCGAAGCCACGCTCGACACGCTCGAGATGGATCCGATGACCGCGCGCTCGGCGAATCTGAAAAAGAGCAGCCAGGCCGTGACGTCGGCCGTCGGTGCGCTGGAGAGCCATCTGAGTGACGTCCGCGGAGGCAAACCGTGGTTGTCTTATGTGAAGGCCGAGGCACTGCGTGCGGCGCTCGCCAAGGGAGCGGACAGTGAAGCGGCGGTGACCGCCGCCAAGCAGGGCAAGGAAAAAATTGCCGGTCGAGATTCGCTGGCGGCTGAAGATCAAAAGCAGTTCCTCGGTCATCCCGCATTCCTGGCGTATGAGACCGCCGTCGATCAGTACCTCGAAGTGGTTGCGTGGCAGCCACCCATGAATGCCGTGGAAGAGTTGCGGACACAACTCAAGACGTTGTTCGATTCGGCCGACTCCTACGCCGAGTCACGGTTGAAAGAGGATGCGAACAAGACGCGGGTCGCCTTCGCGGAGATTCGCAAGGTGGCACCGGACGCCGGTGAGCGTCTGTCAACCGTGCTCCAAAAGTATCTCTTCAACTACAACACCCGGATCGTGGCGTCCGAAGAGTTTTTGAATCGCCTGATGTCCGATGCTCGGACCGATCGGGGACAGGTTGTCGACAACGTTCTCGGTGCGAACGTGAGTGGTCATCAAACGACGGCGACCACAGTCGGAGTCGATTTGCGTCCCAGTCCGAACACAGCCAGGTTCGATCTGGCTTTGAAAGGCACGGTTCAGTCCAACACGGTGGGAGTCACCAGTCAGGCCACGGTCCAGACCTCGGGCTATCACACCTTCCTCGCGGCGAAGCCGGTCACGTTCGACGGTCAGAAGTTCACCACGAGCCCCGCCACGATTTCGGTCAATCCCCACAATACGACGACGGGCATCTCCACCAATGCGGGTGGTTTCCTGTTTGCCGGCATCGCCCGCAACATCGCGTCTCAGGAAGTGGAGAAACGTCGGGGACAGGCCGAAGCCATCGCCGCGAGCCGCGTGCGAGAACGAGTGCTCCCGAAGTTCAACGAGGAGGCCGATAAGTCGTTCGCCGATGCGACCGTCAAGATTGAGAAGGAACTGTTCGCCGGACTGCGGGCGACCAGCCTCTATCCCGACGCGATCACCTATCAATCGACGGACACCGTGTTGCGAGTCAACTCGCGCCTGATGGCCTCGGGCGAATTGGCGGCCGACGTGCCTCACGCCGGCTTGGCCTCGGATCGCGGTGCCACGGTGATGCTGCATGAGTCGGCCATCAACAACTCCATCGATCGTTTGGAGTTGGCGGGACAGACTCTGACCGACGAGGAACTGCGGGCGAAGATGGAAGCGTTCCTGAGCAAAGCCCTCAACCGAGAAGTCAAATTCAAAGCTCCCTTGAAAGCTCCTGCCGAGGAAGGTGAGGAAGAAAAGAAGCTCAGTGCCATTATTTTCGCTCCGGCCGATCCGATGCGGGTCCAGATTGAGAATGGCGAACTGGTGCTGGTCATCCGCGCCGGCTTCAAGCAGGAGGGAAAAGACGACATTCCGATGCGAGAGATCATCGCGCCCATCGCCTTCGAGGTGAAGGGGAAGGAGATTCTGGCGACGCGCGGCAATGTGAAAGTCACTGCGGCCGACGGTGGGGGTGGTGGAATCGCGACCAATGGCGTGATCCGC
The DNA here is from genome assembly GCA_031412755.1 of Schlesneria sp. Lineage (GTDB taxonomy): Bacteria > Planctomycetota > Planctomycetia > Planctomycetales > Planctomycetaceae > Schlesneria. The sequence continues at coordinate 4,409 of JANODP010000150.1, forward strand.
AAGAAGATCCAGTCGGTGCTGCCCGACCGCACTCTCGACGGCAAGGTGGAAATCAAGGGGCCCAACAAGACCGTGCTGGCTTATGTCACGCGCGTCAAGCTGGCCGACGGTTGGATTGCCATCACGGTGAACTGACGGAGCGATGGTCGAGAAAAGTCTCGAACCGCTTCGATCTCAGAACTTCGGGA
>JANODP010000151.1:0-4120 GCA_031412755.1 Schlesneria sp.
TGCGTTCGACGACAAGTCTCGCGCGGAACCAGGGGACTCACGTCCCCCGCTCCGAAATACCTGGGACTCACGTCCCATGCTCCGACAGGCGACGAACGCTCCGATCAGCCACACCGTCAGCGCGAACGCCGTGGCCGATCCCGTGCGGGCACAGGCCGTCACGAACGGACCCTCCGGCTCGAACGGCGGCGCGAGCCACCACGTCAGGTGATGATGCACGCCGAGCCAGTAACGCCCCAGCGGAGGATGATCGGGCAGGTAACCGTTCGCAGGTTTGAACGCCTCGACCGACGTACTGGGAACGAGATTGAGCCACCCCAAGTCCCGAGCCTGTTCGATCAGCAGCACCCCCTGCTCGACGTTGAAGATCTCATCGACCGTCAGGCCCGGCCCTTCCGGCATGTTGGGATAACTTCCCGCCGGATCAATCGCGACGACGATGCTGATCCACGCGGCGACCGCCACCACGGCCGAAGGCCAGGTGGTCGCGAGCAATCGGCGCAGCGAGGTGAGGAGGTGGAACACAAGGGCCGATGGTATCATCCGCCGCCTCAAACGGCAGCGAACCTCTTCCGAAATCACCTCATCGAGTCGCCTCGTGTTCTCCTTGAAACGGCTCTGTCTCTTTTGCGGTTCCAGCGCGGGGTTCGACCCCGTGTATCGCGCGGCCGCGTGGGCCTTCGGGACGCTGCTGGCCCGTGAACAGATCGAACTCGTCTACGGCGGCGGCAGCGTCGGGCTGATGGGAGCGATCGCCGATGCGGTCCTCGCCGCCAACGGTCACGTGATCGGAGTCATCCCGCGATTCCTCGCCACGAAGGAACTGTTGCACGAGGGAATCAGCGACCTGCGCGTGACGCACGACATGCACGAGCGGAAGGCCTTGATGGCCGAACTGGCCGACGGGTTCGTGGCCCTTCCCGGCGGACTCGGCACATTCGAGGAATTGTTCGAGGTGCTGACGTGGTCGCAACTCGGACTGCATCGCAAACCGATCGGGCTGCTCAACGTGGCCGGTTACTTCGAGCCGCTCGTGGCAATGATCGACCGCTCGATCGCCGACGGCTTCTGCCGCGACGAACATCGTCAGTTGTTCATCGTCGAAACCGAGCCGGCCCGATTGCTCGACCGACTGCGCCAGCAGGAACCGCCGGCGGTCCCCAAGTGGATTCGATCGGCCGATGAGACGTGACGGCGTCTTTGTCTTGTCCCCCTCTCCCCAAAGGGGCGAGGGGAGGAAGAAAGGAAGAGGAGGAGACACCGAGCTTCCGCCTCGCGCTTCCTGTCGCGGAGCGGCGGGACTACCTTGAGCGAAGTTCGCGTTCGATCCTTCATTTGGACCCGTCCTGTCATTCGGAATCGTTTCGTGAGTCGCAGCCGTCATCGCCCGGAATCCGCTGAAGCGAACAGACACGACTCGACGGAGTCAGCTTTTCCGCGCGGAATGACGTGGCGTGTGGTGCTGGGACTGGTCTGGTTCATCGCGTTCACCGCGTGGTTCCACAGCTTCGGCCTCCCCAACAATGCACCCGCCACCCGGTCGATGATCTGGACCAAACTGCCACTCGATTTGATGGACCTGTTCGACCCGCCGGTGATCGCCAACGCCGCTCCGTGGAGTTGGCTGTACCTCGGCCAGCGCGTGCCATTCCTGCTGAGCGCCTCGTTCATTTGGCTGGGTGCTTGGGGATTGGGTTCGCTCATTCTGCGCGGCCTGCGTCTGCGTGAGGCTCTCGATCGATCGGAGCGATTGTTCTTCGCCGGCTGTCTCGGTCTGGCGGGAGTGTCATTGGCGATGCTCGGACTGGGGTTGCTGGGATGGATGGGTCGCTGGCTGCTACTGATCGTGCTGCTGGTACCGGTCGTGATCGAGTTAATTGTGAAACGGAAGAGTCGGCTGTCGGCTGTCGGTTCATCGACTGTCAGCGGGGCCGGTGGTCGTGGCCCTGCGGCGCGCGATTCAGGCGTCGATTTCGTGGAGCGAGTCACGCTGTGCGTCGTCGCACCGTTTGTGTTCTGCCTGCTGCTCGGCGCGATGTCGCCTCAGACCGACTTCGATGTCATCGAGTATCACCTCGGCGGACCGAAGGAGTGGTTTCAGCAGGGCCACATCGCGCGGCTGCCTCACAACGTCTACACGAGCTTTCCGTTTCTGACCGAGATGCTGCTGCTGTGCGGCATGGTGCTGCACGGCGACTGGGAATCGGGGGCACTCGCGGGACAGACGGTCCTCGCGGGGTTCGCGCCGTTGACGGCGCTCGGCCTGTACGCGACGGGCCGGCGGTGGTTCGGCCCCACGGCGGGAAGCCTCGCCGCACTCGTGTGGCTGACATTACCGTGGGCCTATCGCATCTCGATCATCGCGTATGCCGAGGGGGGGCTGGCGTGCTACCTGTTCGCGGCGCTGGCGGTCGGGTTGCGAATCGCGTGGGGGGGGACAGAAGCCAGAAGTCAGAAGTCAGAAGTCAGAAGACAGAACAACCACGGCGGGTCTGATCTTGTCCCCTCGCCCCCGCCAGTCTTTCCCGAAACGAAAACAGTGGGGGAGAGGGTTAGGGTGAGGGGGCCGAGCGGCGAGCAGACTTCACCACTTCAAACAGCCGAAGAAAGAACCCCTCACCCTAACCCTCTCCCCTCCAAGGCGAGGGGCGAGGGGACCGAGCAACGGCTGATTGTGCTCGGCGGGTTGCTGGCCGGTTCTGCGATGGCGTGCAAGTACACGGGAGCGATCTCGGTTGTCCTGCCGTTGGCGGCGATGATCGCGATCAAACACGTAGGATGGACGCCCCGTCCGTCCGGCTCTCTGGAAGGACCAGCAGATCAGCACCGGACGGACGGGGCGTCCATCCTACGGCGCAGCGGGTTCATCGAACTGGTCTTGTTCGGCGCGGGAGTCCTCGTCGCCGTCGGGCCGTGGCTCGTGAAGAATGCGGTCGAGACGGGCAATCCCGTCTACCCGCTCGCGTACTCCGTCTTTGGCGGTGAGGGACGCGATGCCGCGATGGATGCGCAATGGCGAAGCGGTCATGCCGCGAAAACGTATGGCAGCGCGACGGAATGGCTGACGGACCTGTTCGTTAAGCTGACCGATGTCGCGGCGAACAACGACTGGCACAGCGCGCTGATGTTTGGGTTGGCTCCGATCGCGCTGCTCGCCTCGTGGCGACGGCGAGTCTGGTGCGTCTGGGCCTTCCTCGGCTGGCAGTTCCTCAGTTGGTTCCTGCTGACTCATCACATCGACCGCTTTTACGTGCCGATGTTTCCGGCGGTCGCGCTGCTCGCCGGAGCCGGAGCCGCGTGGCTGTTCGCCGTTCCGCGCAGCCCGCTGCAAGTCGTCTCCGCCTGGTTCGTCGCGCTGCTCATCGCTGCGAACGTTCTGTTCAACGCGGGCGTGATGATGAACCTCGGCGGCTTCAATGCGGGGCGGACCGAACTGAACGCGGCCCGCGAGATGGTGAAGTCTCCCTCGCAGAAATGGCTCGACGACGAACTCGCTGCCGGCCATCTGCCGCGCGAGACGAAAGTCCTCTGCGTCGGCGAAGCGGCACTGTTCCATGCCCGCTTCCCCTACGTCTACAACACGGTCTTCGACCGGTCGCTGTTCGAGCAATGGTTCTTCGAGCGAACAAACTCGGGCGAAGTGAGGCTGCGACCCGTCGAGGAGATCCGCGCGACGCTGCGACAGCACGGCATCACGCACGTCCTCGTCAACTGGTCAGAAATCCTGCGTTATCGCGAACCGGGCAGTTACGGTTACACCGAAGTCGCTCATCCGGACCGTATCGCGGAGTTGCAGTCGGCGGGAGTGCTCGGCCCGTCGCTGCTTCCCCACCTGGTGGGCATCGGCTTCGCGGGTGACTCGCGCCGCAGGCAGATCGAAGCGTGGGGACCGAGCCTGTTGACGACGTTGGAAGGCCATCCGGCCTACGTCGCGGTGCAGGTCTTTCCGGTGAAACTATGATCCGTCGCGTCGCATTCCATAACCTCCCTCTGAGCGGGGTGGCGTGAGCCCCCTGCTCTTCGTGTTTGCTCTGAGCGGGGTGGCGTGAGCCCCCTGCTCTTCGTGTTTGCAATGAAAGGGCTGACGCCCAAGAACCAGGGGGCTGACGCCGCCCCGCTC
>JANODP010000152.1:0-16047 GCA_031412755.1 Schlesneria sp.
TTGCAACTGGCGCGTGTTGGTTGGGCACTTTGGCCCGTCCGGTTTTGGGGTAATACGTGACGTTGGTTTATACGGGGCGTGTAGTCCTGGCACCGAACGGTGTGGTATTCCCAATCGCCCGGTGCGTTCCGAGGACTCCACGCCCCTTAGAACCGAACGTCACGTAGAACGCCAAAGCCGGACGGGCAAGAGTGCCCATCCTACAGGCGCCTGTTGCAAAGGATTTCCCGTTGTCTTTAGAACAGCTCTATCAGTCCGTGCGCGGTGAAATCGCGAAGGTAGTATTTGGCCAGGATGAAGTGATCGACTTCTCGCTGGCGGCCCTGTTCAGCAGCGGGCATGTGCTGCTGGAGGGACCGCCCGGCGTGGCCAAGACGCTGCTGGTCCGCACGATCGCCGCCGCGCTGAGCCTCAGCTATCGCCGCGTGCAAATGACGCCCGACTTGTTGCCGAACGACATCACGGGCTCATCCGTCTTCCGCCAGAACACGCACGACTTCGAATTTCGCCGCGGGCCGATCTTCGCCAATTTCCTGCTGGCCGACGAAGTGAACCGGGCGTCCGCGCGAACGCAGTCGGCGCTGCTCGAAGCGATGCAGGAGTTGTGCGTCACCCACGACGGGATCACGCACCCGCTGCCCGAACCGTTCGTGATGTTCGCCACGCAGAACCCGATCGAGCAGGAAGGGACCTACCCGCTGCCGCTGGCTCAACTCGACCGGTTCATGTTCAAGGTGCTGGTCGGCTATCCGTCGGCGGAAGAGGAGCAGCGCATCCTGCGCGAGCATCACGCCACCGGCGGACTGTCCGATCCGCGCCGGATGGGCGTGCAGCCGGTCGTCTCACCCGCCGACATCCTGGAGGCGCGACAGACGATCCGCGACACGCACGTCCGCGATGAAGTCGTGGCCTACGTGCAGAAGCTGCTCGGCGCGACCCGCAGCGACGATTCCCTGTCGGTCGGTGCCAGCCCCCGTTCCGGGTTGATGCTGCTGATGGGCGCGAAGAGTCTCGCCCGGTTCTCGGGGCGCGAGTTTGTCACGCCCGACGACATCCAGGCCGCATTCGTCCCGGCCCTGCGCCATCGCGTCGTCCTCAGCCCGTCTGCCGAGTTGGAGGGAACGACAACCGACGACGTGTTGAACCAGTTGTTGGAGGCTGTCGAAGTTCCAAGGTGACGAAGAAACTCTTCGTCATCGCCCCGTCAGTTTCTTCCTTTGTTCCCTTCGTTGGCTTCTGTTCCTTTCGGTTTTGAACAGAAGCCAACGAAGGGAACAAAGGAGGCGAGGCAAACCAATTAGGTGGACCCGCAGAGGAAAGTCGGTAGTCGCTGAACTCGCAAGAGTTCAGATTTCGCGAACTGACTGAATTCTTGCGAATTCAGCTACCCAGAGATCAATGCGGACGGGTCGCGAACCCGCCGCCATTCAGAGTGAATCATTGACATGCCCGCTTCGCGCAACACCGCCGTTCGTCGGCCGGAAACCGTTCGCTCGCCGCGAGTCAACTCGGGGAGTGCGGTGGCGTCGGCGCAGAGCGAGCGCGGTTTCTGGAAAGTGGCGGCGCAGGTTCGGCCGGGACCGAACGCGATTCGCGCGGGATTCGGTCTCGTGGCACTTTCTCTCGTTTACTTTGCGCTGCCGTGGACGCTGTTGTTGGGGGGGATTGTATTTCTGACGCTGATGCTGATCGTGGCGGCGGTGCTCGAAGCGCGAACACTATGGCAGCGGCTGGGCCAACTGACCGTGCGTCGTTCGCTGCCCGGCATCGTCGGCCGCGATGTGATGTTTGGCGTCGGCTGGGAGGTAGAGAATCCGGGCGATGACGATTTGCGTGGCGAGCTGCGCGATGTGGCTCCGCGGGCGACAACGCCGCGATTCTCGACCAGCCCGTTTGAGGTGGCCGCTCGTGGCGGACGTGCCTCGCTGGCCCATGCCTGCCGGATCGCCGAGCGGGGATTGCACGAGTTCGGTCCGATCTGGATTCGACTCACCGGACCGCTCGGACTGGCCGAAATCCAACGTTCGTTCGTGTTGCCCGCCGCCGTCAAGGTGCTTCCCGAACAGTTCGCGTCGCGGGAGGAACTGCTCAAAGATCGCGGTGCCGAACTGCTGCTGCTCGACAAGGCGACGCGGACCCGCCAGCACGGCGCGGGAACCGAGTTCGAATCGCTGACGGAGTACCGCGAGGGGGACGATCCGCGTCGCATCGACTGGCGCGCGACCGCGCGCATCCAGCGGCCGGTGGTGCGGCGGTTTCAGATCGAGCGGCACCGCGATGTGATGATCCTGCTCGACTGCGGACGCCTGATGGGGACCGAGACCGATCGCGGGACGAAGCTCGACTGCGCGGTCGATGCCGCGCTGATTCTGGCCCGCGTCGTGCTGCAAAGCGGCGATCGCTGCGGGATGGGTCTGTACGACAGCGACGTGCGCGGCTATCTGCCGCCGGTCACCGGGGCCTCGTCACTGCACGCCCTGACCGACAGCGTATACGCCGTGCGGTCGGACTTCCGTGAATCGGACTTCGGCCCGATGTTCGCCACGCTGCAGGCACGGCAGGCCAAACGTTCGCTGATCGTCGTGCTGTCGGATGTCTCCGACGAAGAAACGTCGCAGCAGTTTCGGGCGTCCCTGGCGCGGCTGGGCCGCCGTCACGTGGTCCTGTTCGCCGCGCTCCGCACTCCACTCCTCAACCGCATCCTCAGCGAGCCGGTCGAGACGATGGTCGATGGAGCCAAAAAAGCGGTCACGTTCCGGCTGCTCCGCGAACGGCAACGGGCCCTGCAATCGCTCAGGCACGGCGGCGTGTTCGTGTTGGATGTCGAACCGAACCAACTGACGGTACCGCTGGTCAACCAGTTCATCGATCTGAGGCAGCGGAACCTGCTGTGAGGCCGGTGCCGAGATGGAAGGGACGAAAGGGACCAAAAGGACCAACGGGTTCCAAAGCCGGCAACGTTCCTTTGGTCCTTTCTGTCCCTTCAGTCCCTTTTATCCCCAGCGTCAATCGCTTGCCGGTTCGCGGCCCGTTCGCGCACGAAGCCGTGGACGAGGAACAGCACCCAGAAGAGTGCCGATCCCGCCGCGAAGATCAAGCGGGCCGATGTCGAGAGGTGGCTCTGCCGCAGATAGCTCTCGATGATCGCGGCGGCGAACAGCATTCCCGCCACGCCGAGCGATGTAATCCCCGCCTGTTGTCCCGCCTGCCGCAGGGCCTCCGTGCGCGTCAGCAATCCCGGGGCCACAACCGCCCGGCCGAGCATCAGTCCGACACCGCCGCACAGCACGATGGCTCCCAACTCCGTCACACCATGCGGCAGGATCCACGCCCACAACTCGGCGTCGATCCCGGCCCGCTGATGAATGGCCACGAAGACTCCCAGGATCATGCCGTTGTAAATCATCAGAATCACCGTGGGGATCGCGGCCAGCACCCCCATCGCCAGCGCCAGCAGGCCGACCTTCAAATTGTGCGCGAACAAAAACGACGCGAACAAAAACTTCGTGCCGCCCGCCTGGTCGCGACCGCCGCGCAACACCTCCAGCAACTGCTCGCGGGTCGATCCCGGCTGACGCGGATCCTGGCGCGGCCACAGGGCATAGGCGGCAAGCGGATCGGCCATCGAGGCGAAGTACGCCAGCAGCGCACCTCCCACCAGCAGCGCGGCCGAGATCGCGTGGACTCGCCAATGCCGGGCGAGCGACCGCGCGAAGCCCTCGAACACAAAATTGCCGATCCCCGCGAACAACGACTGCCTGGGCGGGAGGTAGATCAGCCCGTGGGCAGCGGCCGTCAAGTCGTTCAAGTATTGGGTCAGCCGCCGGTCGCTGGTGCGCGTGGCGACCTGCGCGAGGTGAATCGTCGTGCGGCGATAGAGCACGTCGAGACGGCTCAGTTGCTCGGGAGTCATTCCGCGCATCGACCGACGCGCCTGGTTGATCAGCTCCTCGAGTTCCTCCCACGCGGGCTTGTTGCGCGCCACGAAACCACTCATACTCGGCCCGCCCTTCGATCTGTCATGAGGTGATTCATGTCCGTCCCGCCGCCCCCGGTCACGTTGCAGTACGAAACTCCCGAGAACGTTCAAATTGAATATCGTCCCGCCGGACTGGGGACGCGGTTTCTCGCCTGGTTCGTCGATCAGATCGTACTGAACTTGCTCATTTTTATCGCGTTCATCGCGCTGCTGATCTTCGCGGCCACCTCCCAGGGACTGCTGCGCGACTACGTCGATCAGATCGACAGGGCGCTCAACGACCCGGACGAACCGGCCGATCCCGAAACGGTCGGCATGTACGTGTTGGGAATCGCGGCGCTGATCTGGGGCCTCGGCAGCTTTTTCTACTTCGGGCTGAGCGAGCTGTTGTGGCGCGGCCAGACACTCGGCAAACGATTGTGCAAGATTCGCGTGGTCAAGGCGGACGGCTTCGCGCTGAATGCCGTCGGTGTCTTCATGAGGAACGTGTTTCGAGTGGCCGATCATCTGCCGATCCTGTGGATCGTGCCGGTCCTCTCGCAGCGGGGACAACGGTTCGGGGACATGGTGGCCTCGACGATCGTGATCAGCGATGAGGCCGAAGAGCTGGCGGAGGTCCGGCAAGAACTGTCGGGCCGAAACGCGGCCGAGTCCCGCTTTCGCTTCGATCACGCCAAGCTGACGCGGCTGACACCCGGCGACTTCGAAGCGGTCGAACGGATTCTGGATCGTTGGGACTCGCTGCCGACCCTTCAGCAGCGCACGCTGCTCGATCGCATCGTCGGCCCGCTCTGCAAGAAGATGCAGACCGACGAGCCCCCCGTGGAAGATCAAGTCGTGTTCCTCGAAGACCTGCTCGCCGCCGAGTACCGCCGCCAGGACCGTCATCTGCGGTGAGCGACCGATGGAACGCGAGACCGATCAAAAGGTTCGAGGTGGGCACATGACAGCAATCTCGCGAACACGGTTCCCAGGCTGCGAGGTGACTCTGGTCACGAGTGATTTCTGTCGGAGTCGCGGGATCGCCGCCGCCCTGATCATCCTCATGCTCGGCTGCAACCGAACTGCTCCGACAACCCCTCCCTCACCGCCGTCACAGCGCATTGCGAAGCAAGCAGAGTCTCCCCAGAACCCGACGGTCAATCGCCAAGCCACTCAGCCGCCTGCTGCGAAGGCGACGAGTGTTGGGACGACTGAGACCGATCCCGCCACCGAGCCCGCCGCTCCGACCGCGGCATCGAAGCCGCAACCGGTTCATCGTCCCGACGATCAGCGGTTGAAGCATGATGACCGGCGACTGGCCGAGGCGGGGATTCGGCTCTATGAATCGAAGCGGCTCAAACTGTACACCGACATCGATGCCCAGGCCGCGCGTGCCCTGCCGCCGGTCATCGACGCGGTCTATCTCGCCTGGGTCGAGTACTTCGGCGCGCTCCCTCCCGACCGGGCCGGCTCCGAGTTTCAGATGACCGGCTACCTGATTCGGGACGAGGCGCTCTTTCGCGAGGCGGGGCTCGTTCCCGAGGATCTGCCGATGTTCGAGCACGGTCGCCACCGGCGCAATGAATTCTGGATGCGCGAGCAGCAGTACGACTATTTCCGGCGGCACCTGCTGATCCACGAGGCGACTCATTGCTTCATGACATTCATGCCGGGGGTCGATGCGCCGGTCTGGTACATCGAAGGAATGGCCGAGTACTTCGCGACGCACCACATCGAGCCCGATGGCTCCGTCAGCTTCCGCGTCATGCCCACATCGCCCGAGGCCTTCGCGGGCTGGGGCCGCATCAAGGGGATTCGGGATGAGTACGTCGCCAACAAGGGGAAGTCGATCCGCAACCTCATTGCCATGCGGCCCACGGAGTTTTTGAAGCCCGAGCCGTACGCATGGTCGTGGGCGCTGTGCCAGTTTCTGGACGCCCACCCGCGCTACCGCGAACGGTTCCGCAAGTTGGGTGGCCACACGCAGGGACGCGCCTTCCAGCGCGAGTTCGAGGTGGCGTTCGACGACGACTCGCGCGATCTGAACACCGAATGGCTGCAGTTCGTCATCAACCTGCAATACGGCTACGAGGCGACTCGCGCGGCGATCGACTTCCAGCCTGGCCAGCCACTGACGACGGACCGGCCGTCGCACCGCCTCGACATCGCCGCCGACCGAGGCTGGCAATCGAGCGGCGTGCTGCTCGAAGCGGGGCAGACGTACGAGATCGCCGCCTCGGGCCGCTTCACGCTGGCCGATCGGCCCAAGCCGTGGGAGAGCGAACCACAGGGGATCACCTTCCGCTACTTCGATCGCCGCCCGCTGGGACTCTTGGTCGGCTGCCTTCGCACCGAGGAAGGGAACGCCGGCGGTGACAACGATTCGATGGTGAAGGTCATCGAGATCGGACGAAGCCGCTCGTTGGAAGCCCCCCTCACGGGCACGCTCTACCTGCGGTTGAACGACGCGTGGAATTCGCTCGGCGATAACCGGGGCCGCGTCTCGGTCGAGATCGGTCGGCCTCGATCTGCAAAGTGAACATGAGTGCTGAATGGAAGCCTGACGCGCGAGCGAAGGATCGGTTGACGTTTGTCTTCGCTTGCGCGTCAGGCTTCGATTCAAACGCGAATAATCCGGACTAGGAGCGGTCCCTCACTTCGTGATACAAACCGGCACGTTTGGCCGGTTGAGAATGGAAGCTCACTTTTCGCACGACGCGATGGACTGCCTGACATGACGATCCCCCATCTGACTCTGGCGCGCGGAGACGACGAACCGCTGCCGGTGACTCGCGGACGGCTGCTCGATTTTCCCGACGATCCGCTGGCCTGCATGAAGAAGTTGCAGGCCCGGCACGGCAACGTCTGTGCGCTCGAAGAAGAGGGGACGCGGATCTACTTCGCGTTCGGCGCCGAGTACAACCACCAGGTTCTCAGCGACGGTGCGTCGTTTCATTCGCGGTTCTTCGCGATTCGCGGCTCGCGCAACTCGCCCCAGCGGCGGCTCAGTTCGGGCCTGCTCAGCATGAATGGCGAGCAGCACAAGCGGCACCGCCGGCTGGTGATGGACGCGTTTCTCAAGAAGGCGATCCAGAACTACGTCCCGACGATTCGGTCGCTGTCCGAACAGATGCTCGCTGACTGGCACGCCGGCACCGAGCGGGACATTTCTCGCGACATGACCGAATTCATGCTGCGGCTGACCAGCTCGATCCTGTTCGGCGTCGAAAGCTCCGAGATGGCGTACCGCATCGGACGCATGACCGACCACTGGGTCCACATGAACCACGAACTGGGCATGGGAGCGTTCGTCGCCGACCCCGAACTGGCCGGCCGCTATTCCGGGTTGCTCGACTTCGCCGGCGAGTTGGAGGGTGAGATCAAGGAGATGATCCGCCAGCGCCAGCAGAACCCGAACGGGATCGACGCGCTGTCGCTGCTCATCAAGGCCCACGACGCCGAGGGAGGCATCACCGACGACGAGTTGGTCGGGCAGGCGGCATTGATCTTCGCCGCGGCCCATCTCACCACGGCGCACTCGATGGCGTGGACGCTGTTCCTGCTGGCACAGCATCCCTCGGCCATGACGGAGTTGCACCACGAACTGACGTCGCAACTGGACGGTGGATTTCCCTCGGCCGAGCAGGTCGAACGTCTGCCGTGCATGGAACGTGTGATCAAGGAAAGCATGCGCGTGCTGCCGGCTTCGTCGTACTCGCAACGGATCGCGGCGGTGCCGGCGCAACTGGGACCGTTCACGTTGCCGGCCGGTTCGGGAATCGTCTTCAGTCAATTCATGACGCACCACATGCCGGAACTGTACGTCGATCCCGACGCCTTCCTGCCGACCCGCTGGTTGCAGATCAACCCGTCTCCGTACCAGTACCTGCCGTTCGGAGCCGGCCCGCGCATGTGCCTGGGTGCTCCGCTGGCCATGCTGATCGTGAAGACCGTCCTCCCCACGATCCTGCAACGCTTCAAGGTGACCGCCGTGCCGATGTCCGAAGTGAGCGGCAAGGTGATCTCCACGATGCTCTGTCCCACGAGCAGCATCATGCTGCGCCTGGACGAGCAGGACGGCCGCTTCGAGTCTCAGCCGGTGCTGGGCAACATCCACTCGATGGTCGATCTCCGCGAGGTCGCGACGCCACTCCGCAAGGCGGCGTGACGCCCAACGCCATTAGCCGAATTATTCACGGCCACACACTAACCCGAAGTGTAAGCGAGGGCGCCGTCACGGTTCGCCCTCGCTTACACTTCGGGTTAGTGTGCGGTCGTTCGATTCCTCGATGAGGAAGCCATGAATCATCCGCATTAGACCTTCGCTACGAAGCCCCGTTTCGTTGGGATCGGTCTGTGGCTAGAATCCGCCGCTGCCTAAACGGCTTTGATTCGCCACGGCCTCGTGAGGCCCAGGACCCATTGACCATGAGCATGCTCGTCATCGTGTTGGCTTCGGCGACCATCTTGTCGATCGCGTACTGGACCTACGGGCCGGTCCTCGTCCGCTTGTTGAAGTTGAACCCGCAGGCCAAGACGCCGGCGTTTGAACTGCGCGACGATGTCGATTACGCGCCGTTGGCTCCGAACGAACTGCTCAGCCAGCATTTTTCGGCCATTGCCGCCGCCGGGCCGATTGTCGGACCGATCCTCGCCGGGGTGTGGTTCGGCTGGTTGCCCGCGCTGATCTGGATTCTGGTTAGCTCCATCCTGATCGGCGGCGTTCACGACTTCACCGCGCTGGTGGCCTCGATCCGCCACAAGGCGCGCTCGATCGCCGAGGTCGTGCGCGACCACATGAGTCAACGTGCGTTCGTCCTCTTCCTGACCTTCGTCTGGCTGGCACTGGTCTACATCATCATCGCCTTCACCGACATCACGGCCGGTGCCTTCGTGAAGAACATCGTGCTGGAAGGAACCACGGATGCTCAGACCAATGGTGCAGCCAAGACCACGATTCTGGGTGCGGGGATCGCATCGTCGTCGCTCATGTATCTGGCACTGCCGATCATCATGGGGTTGGTATTGAAGTACACGAAGCTGTCGATCGGCTGGGCGACGGTCATCTTCATCCCGCTGGTTGGTGTTTCGATCTGGCTGGGACAAAAGATCCCGCTCGATCTGTCGGCGCTGCTGATGAGTTGGGATGCCTCGCTCACTCCCGAGTTGGCTCAGGCCCGCGCTCACAAAACGTGGGACGTGCTGTTGTTGATTTACTGCTGCATCGCCTCGGTCGTGCCGATGTGGCTGCTGCTCCAGCCGCGAGGCCATCTCGGCGGATACTTCCTGTACATCGCCCTGGCGGGCGGCGCGCTGGGACTGATCTTCAGCGGCAGCGACGTTCAGTACCCGCGTTTCATTCCGTGGGAGGAGGGAAAGCAACCGCTGTTCCCCGTGCTGTTCATCACGATTGCCTGCGGAGCCTGCTCGGGCTTTCACGCGCTGATCGCGTCGGGAACGACGTCGAAGCAACTGCGGTACGAGACCGATGCGAAGCTGATCGGCTACGGTGCGATGCTGCTCGAAGCCATGGTCGCGATCGTGTCCCTGTGCTGCGTCATGCGGTTGGTTCCCGGTGCGAAGCTGCTCGACCCCAAGACGATGTCGCCGGACCAGATCTATGCCACGGGGATCGGCAGCTTTCTGGAAGTGCTCGGCCTGCCGGGCCAGTTGGGAATTGCGTTCGCCCTGATGGCGTTCACGACATTCGTCTACGACACGCTCGACGTTTGCACGCGACTCGGCCGCTACATCATTCAGGAGCTGACGGGCTGGCGCGACGCGAAGGGCCGCTGGCTCGGCACGCTGCTGACCGGAGGCGTCCCCGTGTTCTTCATCATGCAAACGATTCACGGCCCCGATGGCAAACCGGCTCCGTTGTGGCGCATCTTCTGGGCGTTGTTCGGCGCGAGCAACCAACTGCTGGCCGCCCTGACGCTGCTCGGTGTGACCGTCTGGTTGTGGCGAACGCGGCGCCAGGTGTGGGTGCTGTTCGTCACCGGCATCCCCACCGTCTTCATGTACACGATGAGCACGTGGGCCCTGGTTCGCATGATCTTTGGCTACGTGCATCAACTTCGTCCCGAAGCCAATCCGCAGCAGATCACCTACATCCTGCTGGCGATCTCGGTATTGCTCGTCGTGCTGGCACTGGCGATGCTGGTCGAGGCGGTCCTCGCGCTGGCCAAGTTCGACGACGGCCGATCGCGACCGAATGCTGCGGCGACGGTGCTGGCCCCCACTTAGAATTGGGTGGCCCGGACGCAGCTTTGAGCGTCCGGGTCGCTGTGTGACAAGAGGGAAGAGTTCAGCCCTCGATTGGCAATCAACCTCTTGTGCCAAGGCACCCAGAGGCCCAAGGCCGTGCCTGGGCCACCCTGCGGCACATTCCAACAGCCTGGAGTGTGATGAGTTTCGAGTCTATTCGGAAACGACCAGCGGTAGCCGATGTCATCCTCATCTCAAGAGGCTCAGTTCATGTTCATTGCACGACGACCACCCAATGCCATTCTGGAGGCTGTTCAATGAATCAACACTTGGCACCGATGTTGTGGTCTCGTGCAGCGAGGCTGGCAACGTTGTGGTCTTTCGGAATCGTACTGACGACGACATTGATCGCCGGAGCAATTGACATGGACGGCCGCCGTCCGGACTACGAATGGTTTTTGGGATTACTTGTCCCCGTGTTCGCCATCCTGACAGCCATGGCGCATCTTATTCACCGCGCAGCACGCGTCACGGGATTGATTCTTCCACTGGTAGTCGGATTCACACTTCTGTTCCTGGCAGTCTTTCTGTTCCTTGACCTCGCGCGAATCGGAGCTTGATGCCGACATCGCGCCGGGGCGCAATGGAGAATTGCAGAATGATTCGACCAGGCAAGCGATCAAGGTGGCAGTTGTTCCGAATCGTGATCGGTGAGATCTTCGGCGGGCAGGCACCGGATTCTCTATTACAAATGCGCCCTCCTCCGCCACGGTGACCACTGGGTCAGAATGGCCGTCCCTCCCGGGACAACGGCTGGGCCACCCCGCGAACAGCGCGAAGGTCATGCCTGAAAATGAGCAGCCCCGGACGCTCGGAACGTCCGGGGCTGCTTTTCTGGCGGACTCGTGATTCATCGCGGGGCTCAACTGAGCGCGATCGTCACGGTCTTCGTTTCCGTGTAATGCTCCAGTGCCGCTTCGCCGTTTTCGCGGCCCTGGCCGGACATTTTGAAACCGCCGAACGGCGTGGTGACATCGACGACGTGGTAGCAGTTGACCCAGACGGTGCCGGCCTTCACGTTCTTCGCGTACCAGTGAGCCTTGTCGATGTTCTTCGTCCAGACGGCGGCGGCCAGACCGTACTGCGTGGTGTTGGCCCGCTCGATCATGTCGTCGGCATCCTTGAACGACAGGACGCTGACGACCGGGCCGAAGATCTCGTCCTTGGCGATCGCCATGTCATCCTTCACGTTGTCGAAGATGGTCGGTTCGACGAAGAAGCCCCTGTCGCCGACGCGCTTGCCACCGGTGACCAGCTTCGCCCCCTGCTTCTGGCCGAGGTCGACGTAGCCGAGAATCTTGTCCAACTGTTCCTGAGAAACCTGCGGTCCCTGCTCGGTCTTCTCGTCGAGCTGGTTCCCCACGCGACGCTGTCCGGCCTTGGCGGCCAGTTTCGACACGAACTCGTCCTTGATCTTCTCTTCCACAAACAGCCGGCTTCCCGCCGTGCAGCACTGTCCGCCGTGGAAGTAGATCGCGTGGAAGGCACCGGCGACCGCCTGCTCCATATCGCAGTCGGCGAAGATGACGTTGGGACTCTTGCCGCCGAGTTCATACGTCGTCCGCTTGAGCGTGTCGGCGGCACGCTTCGTGATGATCTTGGCCGTGTCGACGTGACCCGTGAAGGCGATCTTGTCGATGTCGGGATGAACGACCATGGCGTCGCCGGTCGTTTCACCCATGCCGTTCAAGAGATTGATGACGCCGGGCGGGAAGCCCGCCTCCTGCACCAGTTCGCAGACCCGCAGCGCCGACAGCGGCGTCTGTTCGGCCGCCTTCATGACGATCGTGTTGCCGCACGCGAGGGCCGGGCCCCATTTCCACGCCATCATCAGCAGCGGAAAGTTCCAGGGAATGATCTGTCCCACGACGCCGACCGGCTGACGCAGCGTGTACGACAGGAAGTTGCCTCGCACCGGAACGGTCTTCCCCTCGATCTTGTCGGCCCAACCGGCGTAATACCGCAGCCCGTTGAGCACGCCCTGAATGTCGCCGCGCGAGTCGGTGATCGTCTTGCCGCAGTTGAGGGCTTCCAGCCGGGCCAACTCTTCGCCGTGGGCTTCGATCAGATCGGCCAGCTTGAACATGAGCTTGCCGCGATCGCCGGCGTCCAGCTTGCCCCACGGCCCCTTTTCGAGGGCCTTCCGAGCCGACTTGACCGCGCGATCGACATCGTCCTTCGTCGCATGAGCCACCTTGGCGATGGTCTCGCCCGTCGACGGGTTGTAGGTGTCGAACGTGGCGCCGTCGGAGGCCGCCGTCCATTCGCCGTTGATGAAGAGTTTCGTCTGACCGGAAAACTTGGTTGCAGTGGGCGGGGTCATCGTTGCGGACATGAGGTTTCTCCAGGGGATACGGTAAACAGTGGACCAGCGGACGACAGGATACAAAAGAACGAGCCGCATCCGAAAGGATGCGGCTCGTTTCAAATCGAAGCTTCCGGAGAGGAAGGCATCCGCGCGGCGCGGTCGCTCATTTGTCGTCCCAATTGTTGATGTCGTCCCCGGCCCCTTCTTCGTTCTGTTTGTTGGGGCCAGACGACCAGATTGCGGGACCGGACGAGTTTGGATCCTTGGTGTTCGGATAAGCGTAGTAGAGCGGCTGCCCCCACGCATCCTTGGGGATTTTGTCGAGGTACTTCGCCGTCGGCTTGCCGTCGCTTCCCACTCCGGCAGTAGCCAACAGGGTCATCGCGTCCTGACTGCCTTCGGGAAACGTCCCGTCGTGGTCCTGTGCGTACGCCAGCCAGCCTTGTTCAGTGGCCTTGATCGTGATGACGGTGCTCTTCCTGAGCGCCTTCTGTTGGGATCCGATCAGGTTGGGAAGCACCATCGCGGCGATGACGCCGAGAATGGCGAGAACGAGCAACACTTCGACCAGGGTAAAGCCGGAGCGGCGGGCAACCACACGGGAGAGCGGCAAACGGCGAGAACGGATTGAGGCGGGCGAGCGGGTCATGGCAGAACTCTTCTCCATTCGGCAAACGGTGAAACGAAACACAAACCGGCGGGACTCGGCGTGGGGAGGATTGTAACTCCGGACGCGACACAGATGAACGGCACTTCGGCCTTGAACTTCCGAGGAACGATCCTGCACCGGTCGCCATTATTGCAGAGCAACCTGAAATCAAGATTGAATCACGAACCCTCCGTACCCAAGACACCGAAGCCCAACGAAAAAAATATGGGACTTACTCCGGCCGAAGTGCCCATCCCACCGCCGACTTTGAATGTCATCCGGGGGCAGCCTCGAATCGATCAGAAGTCGTTTGCGGCTCAATCAGAAGCCGGCGGCGGCCGGGGGGGCATTGCCGGCGGGAGCCGACTTGTTCGCGCCTTGAGACGGCGGTTTCTTCGTCGGGGTGACGTAGTCCAGCATCATCGCAATCCGCTCGTTGACCTTCAGGTCGACCCCTTCGGGCATGACCACGACGAGGGGAACCTGGATGTCGCCGTTCTGCCGCTCGTAGACCTCGAAGATGTAGTTGACGCTGGTTCGCCGGTCTTCGACCTGCAACGTGATCGGTTTGGGTTTGAACCGAAAGACGTTGTACGAGGCGGTCGGCAGGTAGGTTCCCGGCTTGGGATGCATTTCCGGCGGCTCTTCGGTGGCGGTGTCGTCGAGCGCCGCGCCGATGAGTTCCGTCAGCGACTTGGTGAATTTCGGGGCCTCGGTCGGATCCTCGCCGATGAACAACCAGTAATTGCTCAACGCGTAGATGTACGCCTTGCGAGTCTCACGACCGCCGTCCGCGAGCGAGACCTCGATGGGCGCCTCCCACGCACCGAGCAACTCGGGGAAGATCAGGTTCACGTAGTCGGGTTGCCGCGGATCGACCGCCGGCATCTCCAATTCGCCGTCTTCGCGTTTGATGGGCTGCGGGGCCTGAATCGGCACGAACTGTTTGGGGACTCTCACTTCGAGAATGCCGCGTCCGTCGCCCCATTTCGGTGCCAGGTTCGCCTCGACCTTTTCGAGATAGTTGTAGTAGTCCTTCGTCTTCGTCAGCCGCTGTTCGTAGGTTTCGTAGCCGCAACCGACGGCTCCCGCCAGCGAAATCGCCCCCGCCACGGCGGCCATCCAAACCCGGCGAGACTGCAAACGGACGAACGGCATGGCGAGACTTCCTGAGATCAAACGGCCCCTCGCCGCCACGTCCCACCGCTCCGGTGAGGTTTCGTGGCGAGCGGCAGGATTGTGGTCGAAGCGCCGAGACCCGTCAATTCGACGGAGCCGCCGCACATTCAGTCCGCCGTCCGCGCGAGGTAGCGGCTGAGCGTTGTCAGATGCTTGATGAACGTCCGACTGTCGATGACGCGGCGCGTGCCGTCCCCCTTGCCGTGGTACTTGAGCGTTCCCTCCTCGACCCACGCGCCGCGAGTGTCCAGCGCGGCGATGACCCGGCGCGCTTCGGCCTCCAGCGACGGACTGGGCTTGCCCGGCTTCTTCGGCTGCGGGTGCCGGATGGCTTCCAAAGCCGCAGCGTCGAGACCCGCGAGCTTCTCGTACTCCCGAGACAACTCCTCCAGTTTGACTTCGACTTTGAAGCCGTAATGCGTCGGGACATCGCTGTCATCGTGAGTCAGCACGTACTCCTTCGTGAAGTAGAGGGGCTTGTTCGTTTGGAGTTCGTAGAACCGCGCCAATCGTCCGTCTGACAGGCGCGATCGTTTCAGATACTCGATCGCGGGCGGAATCGGCTTCAGATACTTGCGATCTCCCGTCACAGTGTAGATCTGCAGCAGGGCACGGATCGCGCCCTGAGACTCGGAACCGGTGATGGCGGGCGGTTCGAACTTCCGCGCCCAGCAGGGGTGCATCTCGAAGTCGTACTGCTGTGCCCAGGCGGGCTGCGGCTCGGGCAATTGTGCGAGAATCAAGAAGTCGCCCGCTCGCTCGGCCGCGCGGCGATACTTCGCGTCGCCATAGATCTCGGCTGCGAGGAGCATCACGTCGATCACGTCCGCCAGTGAATTGTCGTTGAGCGTGTAGAACTGGTGGTAGTACTTGGCCGTCATGGTGCGCGACCACGTTTCGGGAAAGCTCGCCTGCTTGACCGGATACTTCTCGGGATCGGGGAACTCGGCGTGGCCCTGCGGCCACGCGCCGTTCGGATATTGCGCCTTCAGGGTGGAATCGAGCGCGAACATGATCGCCTCGTGCAGCCGCTCATCCTTGAAGTCTTTGACCTGGTCGAGCCGCATCAGGAATCGCATCGCCGATTGCGACTTGTCGTCGTCGTAGGAGGTCACATTGAACGGCGTGGCCTTTGATTTCTGGTCCGGCGGGTCGACTCGGTAGGCGGTCTTCTTTCGCTCGGCGGGCGCGAACTCGATCGAGGCATTCCAACCGCCGCTGCGGTACTGGCCTTGAATCAGACAGTCCGCCGCCGCGTCGGCCGCTGCGAGCAGAGACGGCTCGCGCGTCAGTTCGTAAGCCTCGACGAACGCCATCCCCACGGCGGGCGTTCCCGGCGGTTGCACCCACAACGTGTCGAGGTCCGTCTTGCCCTCGCCCTCGCGCTTCGCCAGGTCATCGCTGTAGCGGTAAACATAGCCGCCGTGGGACGCCACTTTCGTCGAGTAGAACTCGACCGCCCGCTGCATCGCTCGGCGAGCATCCTCACGCAGGTCTTCGGCAACGCTGGGCCGTGCCAGCAGCAATGGAATGAACACGGTCAACCAGATTCGAGTGGTGTGTCTTGTCATCGATGTTCCTTGTCGCTGACCTTCCGACTCTTTGACTTTCTAACTCTTTGACTTTCTGAGCGGGGCGGCGTCAGCCCCCTAGCTCTTGGGCGTCAGCCCGTTCGTCTTCAAA
>JANODP010000153.1:0-5333 GCA_031412755.1 Schlesneria sp.
CCTGAATGCGGCCGTCACTGCGAACCACGCGAATTCAGGGGACTCACGTCCCCCGCTCCGAAACCGGTTTTGAAACTGCTTCTAGGATGAGCCGGTTGGTTTGGTCTCCGGACTCAATCACTCAATGATCGGCGCGCAGTGCGGTGAGGGCTTCGCGCAGCGCCGTCTGGTAGATCCACGAATCACCGCCGTACGCGACGAGCTTGAAGCCGCGGGCGAGTTGCGTCCTGGCATCGGCCACGCCGGTCGCGAGGACTCCCGGAGCCTTGTGATGCGCGCGACAGGCCGCAAGGACGCGGTCGATCGCCGCCAGAATGTCGGGATGCGTGAGTTGGCCGGCGAGGCCCATCGAATTGGCCAGGTCGTACAGGCCGATCCATAAGACGTCGATGCCGGGGACCGCCGCGATCTGTTCGACGTTTTCCAAACCGCGTGCGGTTTCGATCTGGGCGATCAGCAGCGTCTCTTCGTTCGCGGTGCGAACGACATCGGGGATCGGGTCGTTGCGATAGTCGTCGTGGGCGATGGTGAAGGCCGCGCCGCGTCGACCGATGGGCGGGTACTTGGCCGAGTTGACCAGCAGCCGCGCCTGCTCGGCCGACTCGACCATCGGAACCATGATCCCCATCGCTCCCATGTCGAGGACGCGCGCCACGAAGTGATAGTCGACGGCCGGAATCCGCACGATCGGCAGCAGCTCGGACTTGGGGGTGGTGGCGATCAGCGTGCGAATCGACTCGACGCTCCAGCCGGTGTGTTCCATGTCGAAGACCGCGAACTCGGCCCCCGCGACGGCCGCCAGCCGCGCAATGCCGGTCGTGTTGAACTCGAACATCATCGTGCCCAGCGACACTTCGCCCGCCAGCACCTTCCGCTTGACCACGTTCTCGCGCATGAAAACTCGCCTCCCGTTTGAGCGTCTCTGTTGTCCGCCGTTGTTGAAATCGAAGTCCGATGCGAGGGAAACCATGCCGTCTCACATCGGGCCGACACAACAGCGGCCTCGGATTCCTTCCACACTTCGCGAATCACAGCCTACCGGATCTGAGTTGGCTGATCGACCAAACGACGCGCCCCGTTGGGGACGTTTTTTCCCACCGCTCACACAAACCGGAGCGGGTTTGCCGGACAAGTCGCCCCCATCCGCCGGGTCGCATGCCGTTTGCGGGACCGGTGTAACCGGAGGCTTCGGAACCGGCCTGAGAAGCCTTGCTCGTTGTGCCGGATGGTTTATGGCAACAAAAATTGTTGCAGTTTGACCACGGTCAGAACCCGGCCTATATTCACTTTCGACAACGCGGCTGTCGTCGCGAGAACACTCGCTGACGACCTGCCACAGGGATTCGGGGCCACATTGTCACGCCAGCGCGGACTTCGAGGGGGGGTTCGCGGGATCGGCGTGCCCTGTTTTGTCCATCGAATCCGAGGGGATCTTCATGTCGTTCTCTGCGCTCATCCGGCGGACGGTCGTTGCCTGGACAGTGGCTGCGATTGTCGGTGTGGTTGGTTCGCCAACCCTGCTGTCCCAAACCAACTCGTCCCGTCTGCAGGCCGTCGTCGCCGACGAGCAGCAGGCCATCCACGAGGGGTCCGAACTGCGGGCTTCGCGCCGCTGGGCGGAAGCCATCGATCTCTATGACAAGTCGCTGAAGTCCTGGCCGGACAGCGAGCCGCTGAAGCAGGGACTGCGTCAGTCAAAGATTCAGTTCTCGATCGATCGGCGTTATTCCGACAAGTCGTTCCTCGACAAGATGCTGCCGCTGTCGCGGGCCGAGTCGATGACCTATCTCGACGACGTGCTGGAAAAGGTCCGACGCTACTACGTCGACAACGTCAGCCCGACGCATCAGCTCGCCCACGGGACCGAAAGCCTGTACTTCGCGCTGAGCAACGAGAAGTTTCTGAACCGGAATCTGCCGCACTTCGATTCGACCCGGGTCACTCATGTCCGTCGGACGCTGCGTGACGCTTACTGGAACAAGCAGGTCACCAGTCACGATCACGCCCGGCGAACGGTGGCCGAATTGTGCGACTTGACGCAGCGCGAGCTCGGTCTGGCACCGGCCGCCCTCGTGATGGAGTACGTCTTCGGCGGATGCAACTCGCTGGACGACTACAGCAGCTACCTGACACCCGGCAAGCTGGACGACCTCTACAGCAACATCGATGGCGAGTTCGTCGGCATCGGGATCGAGATGAAGGCCGAGGCGGGCAAGGGCCTGCTGCTGATCAACGTCCTCTCTGAAAGTCCCGCCGAAGAAGCGGGTGCTCTCGCCGGCGACCTGATCGTGGGGATCAATGGCAGTGACAGCCGCAAGATGTCGACGGAAGAAGCCGCGCAGTTGTTGCAGGGGACTCAGGGGACTCGCCTGCAACTGACACTGGCCGATCCGGCGACGGGCGCAGAGCGGGTCGCCACGCTGACTCGCCGCGCCGTCAAGGTGAAGAGCATCCCCGTCGCCAGGATCATCGATCGGGCCAACGGCATCGCCTACATCCACATGACCGGTTTTCAAAAGAACACGGTCGAGGAACTCGATGCCGCCCTGTTGAAACTCAACCGCGAAGGGATGCGGGCTTTGATCTGGGACGTGCGCGGCAATCCCGGCGGCCTGCTCAATTCGGCTGTCGAGGTGCTCGATCGGTTCATCGACGACGGCGTGCTGGTCTCGACGCGGGGACGGACTCAGGATCAGAACTCGATCTACTCGGCTCACCCCCAGGGAACGTGGAAGGTGCCGCTGGTCCTGCTGACCGATGGCGACAGTGCCAGCGCCAGCGAGATCGTGGCGGGGGCCGTTCACGATCATCACCGCGGGACCATCGTGGGACGCAAGACGTATGGCAAGTGGTCGGTGCAGAGCATTCTGCCGGGCCAGGCGGAATCGGGCTTCCGACTGACGACCGCCAAGTTCTACTCGCCGAATGGAGAGACCTACGGCAAGATCGGCATCAAGCCGGATATCCTGGTCCCCGACGATGCGGTTCCGGCCGTGGCGCGTCGCGGTCGCCGCAACAACGAATCGCTGGACGATGACCGCGATGTCAAGGCGGGGCTCGACGTCCTCCGCAAGCAACTGGCGAAACGATGAGCGACGGATCGGCCGACGACTGGGTTTACTCCGGACGGGGCGTTCAACCGACGCTCCGTTGGTCGTTTACGGTCGATGCCCCGCTGACCGACCTGCGCCTGGCACGGGAAACGGGCGAAGTGATCGCGGCCGATGTGTCGGGCGGACTCTACCTGCTGGATCGCCGGGGCCGCATGCAGTCGCTGATCCGCACGCGGCATGCCCTGCAACGAGTCGCCTGGTGCGACAACGGCACGGCCGGCGCGGCGGCCTTCGACAACACGATGGTCGGCTGGTTCGACCGTCGGCTGCAATTCAGTTGGACGCGCGAGATGCCCGACGAGATCCTCGCCATCGCGGTCGATCCGCACGGTACTCACCTGGCGGTCTCGATGGCCAACGGCGTGAACGTGGTCCTCACGTCCGACAACAAAAAGTTCAGCCGGTTCGAGACGATGCGACCGCTGAGGCACCTCCACCTGCTCGCCACTTCGACCAACATGCTGGCTGCGGCCGACCACGGACTGGTGGGCCGGTACGCCCTCGACGGCCGCGCGGTCTGGACGGAAAAACTCTGGTCCAACGTCGGCGATCTGGCCGTGACGGGAGACGGACGCAACGTCTTCCTCGCCGGGTTCACCCACGGCGCGCAGCTCTACGACGGCGAAGAGGGTGTCTCGCGCGGAACATTCGTGACCGAGGGCACGGTCAGTCTGGTCACCTGCGGGTTCACCAAGAAGCACCTCGTCGCGGCCACGCTCGAACGTCAGTTGTTTGCCGTCGATGACGGCGGCAGCCTGGTCTGGCATCTCACCGCCCCCGACGACGTCCATCGAGTCCTCCTGTCGCCGCTGGGCGACTGGATCGTCTGCGGCTTCGCCTCCGGACGCCTCGTCCGTCTGGACAGCAACCGCTGAAGAGGGGGCGATGAGAGATGAAGGAGGAGGGGCGAGGGATGAGGGGCGAGGGATAAGAAGCGAGCGAGTCTCACGCCGCTCGCAAATCTTTCATCCTTCATCTCTCGTCCCTCGCCCCTCATCCCTCGCCCCTCCTCCTTGCCGAGCCATTCGCGTGCCGCGGGCTCTCTTCGCACGAGTTCGATTGGCGTTGTTACAAAGCGCGAATCGGGCTTGAAATCCGTGTTGACCCCTTCCGGGGAAGCCTCTATGTTCCCGCCGCACGCTGGGTCTGGCAGTCGCCGAGACCAGCCAGAACAGTCTCTTCCAGCTCTTTTCAAATTCAAAGACGACTCGTTCCGCCCGGTGCCGCGACTTGTTCGCGTCATCAAGGTTCGCGAGGTCAACGGCACGGACGCCCGAGGCCCGCTGACTGGTGAGACGAATTCGGGTGCGTTCTCGCAGGGACGCGAGGCCACCCGGTTGTCTTGTCCCCGACCGATCGCCCCGGAAGCAATGGAATCCTTCGCCCCCCTGGGATCCGTTGCTTCCGGGCATTTTTTTCTTTGAGCGGCCGCCGGCCAAACTCGCTCTTCGGCCCGGATTATTCTCGCCTCGGGTGGAGTCGTCGACAGAGCGTGGCATTGAAGCCTGACGCGCAAGCGAAGGGATGTCACAGCAGAACCTTCGCTTGCGCGTCAGGCTTCAATGCGACCATGAATCATCCGGGTTAGTGTCGGTGAGCTTCTGCGAAGTGAGTCTCACGATCACTCGCGCGCCCGACTTCTTCAGCGTCGCGCCCCTACTTCTTCAGTGTGCCGACTCGTTCGCTGCATTCCCGCAAGTGGGTCAACGCACGCTCGTAGCGTTCCCGACACCGGGCGAGCGTCTCCTGTTGCTTGGAACTGACTTCAATCTGCTCGGCCTGCCGTACGGCCTTCAATTCAAAGTCGTGAATTTGCAGGGCGACCAGGTAGTCCTGCCACGGATCGGTGGTCTTGCCGGAAGAGCAGCCCGCGACGAACAGCAACAGCAGCGTGGCCATGCGTTTCATAACCGAACCTCATCCACGATGGGCGTCCACAATTCACGAGGCGGCTGGAACGATCGAGCCTCGTCGAGGGGGACGGTAGCCGAAGTCGAACCTTTTCGGAAGACTTTCCCACACCGTGCGCTGACAACGCCCTCCACCGGGATTCCAGGGCGGAAGTCGCGCTAAAAATCTATCCGGAAACTTAAGCGACCGTGTGGCGGGGGGCCGGCGGCGTCGACCCCCCCCCCCCGCGCGGTCGCGCCCCCCGGGGGGCGCGCACACGCGCCCCCACCCCCACCACCCCAACGCCGCATTAGGCGGGCTAGGCCACCC
>JANODP010000154.1:0-5220 GCA_031412755.1 Schlesneria sp.
GAAGACTCGTCCCACCCTACACGGATCACTTCCGATTCCGCCAGTCGACGTTGGCCATCTCGGACAGTGCCAGCATCAGGGCGTGAGTTCCGTTGCGGCCCCAGCCTTTGGCCTTCACCGACTGATAGAGTTGCTCGCCCAGTGCCAGTCCCGGCAGGCAGAGTCCCATCCGGCGAGCCTCGGCCAGCGCGATTCCCATGTCCTTGATGAAGTGCTCGACGAAGAAGCCGGGATCGAAATTGTTCGCCATGATCCGCGGACCGAGATTGTTCAGCGACCAGCTTCCCGCCGCGCCGGGGCCGACCGATTGCAGCATCGTCGGCAGATCGAGGCCCGCCTTGTAGCCGTACAACAGCGATTCGCAGACGCCGATCATGTTGGTCGCGATCAGAATCTGATTGGCCATCTTGGTGTGTTGCCCCGCGCCGGCACCCCCTTGATGGACGATCGTCTTCCCCATCGCGGCGAACAGCGGTTGCAGGGCGTCCACCACGTCCTTCTCGCCGCCGATCATGATCGACAACGTGGCGTTCTTCGCGCCGATGTCGCCGCCGGAAACGGGGGCGTCCACGGAATGGACGCCCTTGGGTTTGGCCGCGTTGTCAATCTCCACGGCCAGCGACGGCTCGCTCGTGGTCATGTCGATCAGGACGCTGCCGGGCCGGGAGCCCGCCAGGGCTCCGTTTGCGCCGAGCATCACTTCGCGCACATCACTGGGAAAGCCGACGATCGAAAAGACGACATCGGACTGCTCGGCGAGGGCCTTGGGAGACTCCGCCCACTTCGCCCCGCGACCGATCAGCGCTTCGGCCTTTTCCTTCGAGCGAGTGAACACCGTGGCGGAGTAGCCGGCCGTCATCAGATGGCCGACCATGCTCGACCCCATCACGCCCGTCCCGATCCAGCCCACCCGGGTCTTCCCCGGAGCAATCTCCAACGCCGCCATGTCGATACGTCCTGTCGTGAAGTTCGCCATTGAAAGCCCTCGCGCCGGCAGCCACGCCACCGCAATCGCCAGAAGTGGGCGGAGTATACCGCTCGTCACCACGATCGTCACCCAACGGAATCGCCGAGTGGTGAGCAGCGTGAGTGGCACCCGGGACCATCACGAAATCCGGCTGACAAGGCCAACTGCCTTCTCGTGGCGGATGCTGCCAGCATCCGAGCCGACGCTGGCAGCGTCGCCCACGACAGTTATTGCCGCGCCGATCCGAAAGCCCGTGATCAGGGGGCGACGACGTCGCCCGCCGTGTCTCGTTGTCGGGCAGCCCCCCTCGCCGTAGACTGCCGTCTCGTGTCGAGCAGGTCCGCAGATCGCCGGGTGCCTCATGCTGGAATCACGAAGCGTCGCGTTGGTGGCTCGTTACGGGAGTCTGCTCCTCGTCATCGGATTGTTGTCGGCCTTCGTGGCGCACGCAGCCGAGCCGCCCGTCCTCGAATGCCAGTCGTGCTGGAAGGCGATGTTGGAGGGGGAGTTCGCCGACCTGACGTTTGCCGCGCGAAATGCCGATCCCGCTGCGACTCGGTTGCGCTGGTCGTTCACCGTGGGGACGGAAACGCTGGTCTCCGGGCATGTGCCGTTCAAGCCGCACGGCCCCGAACTGCCCACCGCCCTCGTCACGATCGAGATGCCCGACAGCCGGCACGAGGGGGTGAAGACCGGAATCCTCAAGGCGTCGCTCGTCGGGCTGCGCGATGAGATTGAAACGGCCACCGTCGAGAAAACCATCTGGGTCTTCCCCCTCGATCCGTTTGATGGTCGGAAGAAGTGGCTCGTCCAACTCGACATCTCGCTGTTCGATCCCGAGGAGACGACCGCGTGCGAACTCGACGCGCTGGGCGTCCCCTACGAACCGCTCGAATCGGTGGACGAGATCGCCGACGAGGCGGCCTCCAAGGGCCTGCTGATCGTGGGCGAAGAGGTCTCGTTCGACGAGCATCCCGGCCTCGCCCAGGCGTTGTTGACGGTGGCGTCGCAGGGGCGTCCGGTGCTGTGTCTCGCACCGACCGGCGGATCACTGCCTCTGCCGGGATTGAATGAAGACAAGGGGGCCGCACCGCGCCGCGTGGCGTTTCGTCGCGGCGATGCGATTGCCACACTCGATCCGCGTCTGGACGCGGACCGCTGGCCGGGTCGAGACGATATTGCGGCGAGCGGCTTCGCACTCCGCTCGCGCGGCAATCTGCTGACGGCCGAGTTTGGCAAACCGAACCAGCGCTGGCCGTGGCTGGACGTCGAATACCCCACCGGCCGAGGCCGCCTGATCGTGTGCGGCTTCGGCGTGATCCGCTCCTGGGAAGAAGGAGCCACGCCACGCCACCTGTTCGCGCAATTGATCGAACTGCTGACAACAGACCGCCCACCGCGCGAAGCCACCCGATAGTGATGTAGGATGGGCATCACCCGCCACGCCTTGTGTTTGAATGCGATTGTTGGGCATTGCCCAACCCTCTGACTACTCCCATCCGAGCAGCCGGTCAATCACCCAGCAACCGCGGATGTGCGGCTCAGACCCACGACAGTGGGTCTGAATGAGCTCATCGTGACAGCCGGCATCCTCCAAGGCATCGGCCAGGATCGGCAACCGGTCGAACGCGCGCTCCTCGTAGATTCCTCGCGCGAGCTTCTCGACGGTGCCGTCTTTCCAAGACAGCCAATCGGGGACAACCACTGGTGCCGGACGGAACGGATTGCCGACGACATCACGAACCAGGTCTGCCTCTCGGACCCAGTACTCAAATTTCGGGAAGGGAGAAAAGCTAATCATGTCTCCCCACTTACTTTTCGGGATGTCCAGCAACGAGTTGAATTCTCCGCAGGCCAGTCGCAGGAGATTCAGGGCCTGCTCACCCGTTTCGGTGAGTGTGTTGTGCAGAATGTCGTCGGGATAGGGATCGTCTGCCAGGTCCTGTTCCACCTGAGCGCGGACACGCGTGACATCTTCCTGGGTTGCTTTGACATCGACAAACAGTTCGGCGACTTCGCGGACCGCAAGTTCCCAGTTGTAGAAGGGGACGCCCGGAATTTGCTCGCCGGCCATCATTTCGTAACGTTTGATTTCCGGATCCGGGTGCTTGATCTTCTGCGCGTAGTAGAGGTGGAAACTGCCGCAAGCGAGCAAGACTTGTTTGCGCCTACTTAATTTCGCACCCAAGTAAGTTAGCATCGACGTCACATCCTTGTTCCCGAAGCCGGTGTGCCATTCTGTCTCCGTCATCTGCTCAACCTCCTCTACTCGTCAAACAACCCAGCTCAGCAACACCGTCGCACCGATGGCGCGCCCATCTCAGAAGCTGCTTTTCCCACAGCCGACAAGCAATGCCACATCTTTGAGACCGCAGGGCCGTCCCGGTCGACCGTCCGAGGTCTACCGGGTCGCATGGCGACAACAGGCTGTGCAGTCATTCCCCCAGCCTCTTGTGACTGCGTCACCCCGGTAGGCTCAAAGCAGCCAACCGGGGCCACCCTGCGACTGACGTTCATTTCAGATCGGGCTGTCTGGCTTCTTCGCTGCCTTCGTACACGGCCAATTCCTCGTGGAGGCGTGCAATCACCTTGCGAATACCCGCCTTGGTGAACCCTTTTGATCCAACGGGATGGAGTTGCTGTAACCGCCCCAGCCGCTCTTCGAGGATTCGCATTTCTTCCTGAACTTTTTGGTAGTCCACGTGATTGGCAATCATAATTGAATCTCCACGAGACCTTTGCACCGCCCATCGGCTTCGCGAGTGCGACCGAAGAATTGTACCCACCCGTTCCAGTCCGCTTCGTCTGCAGACAGAGTGGACCTGCTTGCAGCTTCCACCACGTTGGACGTGCCACTGCTTCGGAGTCCTCTGTATAGACTGGAGACATCGGTAACAGGTGTTCGGGGACATGGGTGACACCATCGGTCTATCGTATGGCATTTCGAAAGCGCAGGCCATGCGATGCCTTGGAAGGTGGAAACAATCGTGTTTGTTCGTCGTGAGTTTGTCGAGTTGTGCCGCGTCGAGGGGGCGAACGTTTCGGAGTTGTGTCGGCGATTCGGAGTGTCTCGGAAGACGGGTTACAAGTGGCTGAGTCGTAATCAGGAGTCGGGTGCATCTGGTTTGTTGGATCAATCTCGTCGTCCGTTGCATTCCCCTTCTCAGACGGGAGCAGTTGTGGAGTCTCGGGTGATCAAGTTGCGTGAGGCGCATCCGGCGTGGGGTGGTCGGAAACTGCGTCGTCGCTTGCAGGATCAGGGTGTTTCGGAAGTGCCGTCGGCGAGCACGATCACGGAGATCCTTCGTCGGAAGGGAATGCTCTCGGCTTCGTCGATGTCTCCCGGGCCGTTCCAGCGATTTGAACGGGCCCGTTCGAATGAACTGTGGCAAATGGATTTCAAGGGACATTTCGGCATGGGGAATGGAAGCCGCTGTCATACCTTGACGGTTCTCGATGACCATTCGCGGTTTTCGCTGGTTCTGGAGGCCTGTGGTCACGAACAAGGGGCTCTCGTCCAATCGGTGCTGTCGAATGCCTTTCGGAGATATGGCCTGCCAGAAGCGATGTTAATGGACAACGGATCCCCTTGGGGAAATGACCATGCGAGCCCTTGGACAGTGTTGACTGTGTGGTTGTTGCGTTTGGGCGTTCGCGTACTCCATGGTCGTCCGTATCATCCTCAGACTCAGGGAAAGGAAGAACGCTTCCATCGCACGTTGCGTGCGGAAGTTTTGCAGGGCCGCACCTTCGCGGATCTGGCAGAATCACAACATCGGTTTGATGCCTGGCGTCCGGTTTATAACTTTGAGCGGCCGCACGAAGCGTTGGATTTGGCGGTTCCGGGAAGTCGTTATCAAGTCAGTACGCGGCGCTATCCCGAGCAATTGCCGGAGAAGGAATTCAGTCCGATTGATGTGGTCAGGAAGGTTCAGAAACGTGGAGAATTGTGGTTTCGTGGGCAGCGATGGTTCTTGAGTAACGCGTTCACGGGCGAGCATGTGGGACTGCGTGCGACGACCGTGGATGGTGTGTGGCAGGTGTGGTTCGGGCCGCAATGCCTGGGCGAGTTGAATTTGACAGAGATGGCAGAAAAACGACGGGTGGTCCGTCGACTGCCGGGGGGCTCGGACGGCGCGAATGGGGGTGGAAGCGACTGCGTTCGCTCCGCTCACTCCGTCCCTTCCACCCCCATTCAAGAGTAGGAGGAATGTGTCACCCATGTCCCCGAACACCTGTTACCCTTGACTCCG
>JANODP010000155.1:0-11039 GCA_031412755.1 Schlesneria sp.
GGGTTTATTAGGGGGGGGCTCATCACCCCACACAACCCGCGCTTGTCGGGCGCCCCCACGGGCCCTACAAAAAACGCGACCCGGCCGCCGGGGAGAGCGGCCGGGTCGCGATGCCTCGCGAACGGAGACAATGGCGGGTTAGAGACCCAGATCGACGGGTTAGAACTCCAGATCGACAATGCGTCCCGGAATGAGCCGGATGGTCCGCACCTGATGCTGCTTGGCTCCCTCCGGACCCCATTCGGACTTCACCTCATAGATATGGGGTATTCCCGGCAGGAGCGGGTCGGACTCCAGACGCCAGACCTTGCCCGTCCACTTCACCTTTAATCCCTTCGACGTGACTTCGTAGTTGTCGGAGAGCGCCACGTCGACCATCCCGACGCGCGGGTGCTTCTCGGCATCGATCAGTCGCGTCCTCCGTTGATACGTCTGACCCAGCGTCCCCGGCGGAGGGGCGACCCCATACGGATCGGTCCCGGCCGTCGGGCCGCTCGCCACACCCGGATTGGCGTTGGCTCCCGGCGGGCCGTAAATCGATGGCAATGGTCCCACCGGTACCGGCTCACCCGGCGCAGGAGGCACCACGGAACCGGGCTGATCGCCGAGAAACTGTCGCTTGTTGACCTCCGAAGGCTGATAGTCGGCACCGAGCGGACCGTGATACATCGCTCCGCCACCCGGTGCCGGCGGCGGCTGATAACGGGGGGCGGAAGGCTGGTAATTGGGAGCGGAAGGAGTGGGAGCAAGCGGAGTCGGCGGCGGCGGATCGGGAACGGGTTGAGGCGGCAGGGGACCTCCCACCGACGGCGGGAGGGCCGGCTGTCCCGGCAGGGGTGCGGTTGGCAGCGGCACCGGCGGAGCCGGCGCGGGGACGGCGTTGGGGTCGAGCTGCCGGGTCCGCGCGTTGGCCGAACGAATCGGAACTCGCACGGAATCGGCGGCGGCCGGTCGGACTTCGATCGCGGCGGCCAGCGCCAGTCCGACCAGCAGTGAGACTCGAAGAGGAAGTCGGTTCATGGGTGCGGCTCCGTGAAGGCGTGGGCAGTTGATCGAGGACCGCACTCCCGGCGGGCGGCCCTCCGCGCGAGCGGTGACTCGCGTCGGGTTCGTCAATGGCAACCGTCGGCCGAAATCGGCACGACGACCCGGCGAACGACGAACTCTACACCCTGAGTGTGACCACGCACGACGGCCCCACGCCAGTGGAATATTTTCACCCGGCGAGTCCGCCGGTCGTGCCACGCCTGCGCGAGAGGAAAACCCTGCGGGTGCGCCGGATTGACGGAGGGACGGGGCCTCCGCGGGCGATCACTCGTGACGCAGGGCCTCGATCGGGTCCAACTTCGCGGCGGCCTGGGCCGGATAGATGCCGAAGATGATGCCGATCCCGACGGAGATGCCGAACGCCACCGGCAGACTCCACCACGCGATGCGCGGCTCCATCTCCGTGAACATCTTGCCCATCTGGGAGACCTCGGACGCCCCTTCGAGAATGAAGTTCTGGACGACACTCTTGATCCCCTGGAACGCGAGCGGCGTCATCAGTCCCAGTAGAATTCCGATCAGGCCGCCCGATCCGGACAGCACGATCGTCTCCGTCAGGAACTGCTCGATGATGTCGCGCTGGCGGGCACCGAGGGCGCGACGGATGCCGATCTCGCGCGTGCGCTCCGTCACCGTGGCCAGCATGATGTTCATGATGCCGATGCCGCCGACCAGCAGGCTGATCGCCGCGATCGATCCCAGCACGATGTTGAAGATCTGCTTGATCTGATCGGCCTGCTTGAGCAGTTCGAGCGGCACGATGATGTCGTAGTCGGCCTTGGTTCCGTGCGTCCTCCGCAGGGATTCGCGCACGACCTCCGATGTGGGAACGACATCGCTGCGGTCCTTCACCTTCAGCGTGATCTGGTTCAGTTGCACCTCCTCGGACATGAACGTTCCGCTGAGCCGCGTGAAGACGACGTCGCCGATGCGGACGCGAAACGTGCTGAGCGGGATGTAGATGTCCTTGTTGAAGTCCTGTCCCGACAGGCTGCCGCCAATCGCCGCCGACGCCGTGCGCGACCGCATCACGCCGACGACCTTGTACCGGTGCGTCCGGATCTGAATCGTCTGTCCGAGCGGATCCTCGAACGGGAACAGCGTGGCTGCGGTCTCGGCCCCGAGCACGGCAACGTTGGTCATGTCGGTCTCGTCCTCGTCCGACAGGAAGCGGCCCTGCAACAGTTGCAGATGGTTCATCTCCATGTATTCGGTCGTGGAACCGACGAGCCGCACGTTGAGAATCCGCTGGAGGTAGCGGGCCTCACTGACGATTTCCCGCATCCGCACGGCACCGGTGATCGTCGGGATCGTCTTGGTCATCAGATCGTAGTCGGCCCGCAGCAGGCCGTACTGCGGGACCGAGAATCCGCGCGAGCCGCCGCGACTGCTTCCTCCGCCGGCCGACTGCTGCGAATCGGCGGGCGGCTTGACGGTCACCACGATGATGTTCGTCGCGCCGAGGGCCAGCACCTGCTGTTGAGCCTGCGCGCTGGCCCCTTCTCCAATCGCGAGCATCGCGATCACCGAGAAGACCCCAAACACGATACCCAGCATCGTCAGACCCGAACGCAGCTTGTGCAGCATCAGGCTCTTCAAGGCCAGGCGAATCGTGCGCAGTGTATTGGCGAAGGGCATGGGTCACAGTCGCTGTGGGTTGTACTTCAGCGGAACTCGGCGGGGTGGGTCATGGCATCATGGGAACAGACCGGCAGATGCTATTTGGTTTCGGTGTCATGGTTGAACATGCCCTCGCTGGCGATCAGTCCGTCCTTCATCACGATCTGGTGTCGAGCCCGTTTGGCGACGCTGGTTTCGTGCGTGACCATGATGATGGTGCGGCCTTCCCGATTCAGTCCGGTCAAAAGGTCCATGATTTCCTTCTCCGTCACCGAGTCCAGGTTTCCGGTCGGCTCATCGGCGAGGATGATCTCGGGATCGTTGATCAGTGCCCGGGCGATGGCCACGCGCTGCTGTTGACCGCCCGACAACTGAAACGGCCGGTGATCGAGCCGATCGCTGAGACCGACCTTGCCCGCGAGATCCAGGCAGCGGTTGACCTCGGCCGGGCCGATGGTTCGCCGATCGCACCGATAGTGGAGCGGCACCTGAATGTTTTCGAGAACCGTGTATTGAGGGATCAGGTTGTACGACTGAAAGATGAACCCGATCAGCCGGTTCCGAATTTCGGACAACTCGTCGTCGTTGAGCTTTCCGACGTCGTAACCCGACAGGACGTAATGGCCGCTCGTGGGACGGTCGAGTGCTCCCAGCAGATTCAGCAGCGTACTCTTGCCGCTCCCCGAGGCGCCCATGATGGCCACGAAGTCGCCCACCGGGAAATCGGCCGAGACGCCCCGCAGCGCGCGGACGATGTTGTCGCCGAGGTGGTAAAACTTGGTCAGGTCGATCAGGCGGGCGGCATGCATTGGAGGAGGGACCGAAAGGCGGGAGTGGCGGAAGAAGGCAAACAGTCTCGGCGTGAAGAACTTCATCAGCCCATCACGAGGACTGCGGTCAATTACAAGCCTCCGCCCGTCTCGCCGGTCGGCGGGCGAGGACCGCCACCACCGCGCGGTCGCGACATCCACTCTTCCATGCTGACATCGCCGCTCGAGTCCTTGTCGATGGCATCGAATCGGCCCGCCAGAAACTCCGGCATCTCGTCCTTGGTCAGCTTTCCATCGCTGTTGGCGTCCAACTGCTTGAAGAACGCTACGGGATCACCGCCACCCGGCCGTCCCCCTTCTGTGGGCGATCGTTTGGGAGGGCCCTCAGTATTCGGCGCCGCCGTTGCCGGCTTGCCTCCAGATGGTCCGGCACCCTCCGAGGGAGAACCGGATGACGGCGACTTGTTCTGCATTCGTTCGACCGCTTTGGACTGATTTTCTTCACTTTCCTTCGATTGCAGGCTGGCCTGTTCCGCTTCCAGTTCGGCAATCTCTTTGTTGAAGTGGGATCGCGGGTTCATCACCACCTGATCGCCCTCGTTCAATCCCGAGACGATCTCAATCATCCGCTCGTTCGTCTGGCCGATCGCGATGGCCTTGCGTTCGACCGATTTGCCGGAGACGACAAACACGAACTGTTTGGCCCCGACGGTCACGACGGTCTGCACGGGAATCTGCAGGATGTTGTCGCGACGCTCGACCAGCACCTCGATCGTGGCGGTCAGGCCGGGGCGCAGCTTGTTGACCTTCTCGGGATCGTCCAGAATCTTGATGACCGCGTCATACTCCTTGATGTCGCGGCTGAACGAACTGGTCGAACTGGGCACCGACGACACCGAATCGACCTCGCCGTAAAAAGTTTCGTCGGCATAAGCATCGACCTTGATCTTGGCAGAGAGTCCGCGGTGAACCATCGAAATGCGAGACTCGTGAATGCGTGCGTTGACCTTCATCGAATCGAGGTCAGGCAGGTTGATGATCGGCTGCCGTTCTTTGACTGTTCCGTGGAGTTCGATCAGCACCTGATCGCTGGACCGACCGTCGCGCGTGTTGGCGTAGACAACCTGCCCGTCCTGAGTCGCCTTGATCTTGCAGGCTTCGATCTGCGCTTTGAGGCGGTCGAGCTTCTTGGATTCGACGTCGTAGGTCAGTTCACGCGATTTGTGTTCGGCCTCGAACTGGGCCAGCGCCGCCAGGCCTTTGCGTTTGATGCGATCGATTTCGCGTCCCGATTCCGTGACGTTGGCTTCGAGTTCCTTGAGCGTCCGCTCTTTCGTGTAGTTTTCGAGAACGTCCAGCTTCGTTTGGGCCGACTTCAGCTTGAACGTGGCGTCATTCAAGTTGAGTTCTTCGGCCTCGAGATCGTTCTGGTTTTTGTAGCCCTTCTGCACCAGTCGGCGAATGAAGATGCAGCTCTCTTGAAACTTGGTCAGGTTTCCCTGGGCCAGGGATCTTTCGGCTTTGATGTCGGCGATCAACTGGAGGTAATCCCCCTCATTGAACTTGTTGAGGTCCAACTTCGCCAGATCCCGCTTCAATTCCGCGGCGGCCTGATCGCTTTCGTTTTGAGTCTTCTGGATCGCGAGATCCTCATCGGCCTGCAGCAACAGCGCCTTGGCCTTGACCACGAGAATCTCCTGCGCCGTTTCCTTGTCGATCAGCGTCGATGCGTCCAGTTCGCAGACGATGTCTCCCTCTTTGACCTGCGTTCCCTCGGGCACGATGCTGATGATGGTCGTCGTTCCCTCGACCTTACTCGTCAGCGAGGCGTTCCGCATGCTGTCGAGCGTTCCCTTCTCCGTCACCGTGATCTGGAAGGGAGCCCGCTTGGCCGTCTCCAAGACCAGCCCATCCGTGATCGACGTCCTCGGATTCAATCGATCCTCGATCGCGCGCCAGTTGAAGACCACGCCACCCAGACAGACCATCAGCACGGCCATCACGAAGAGAGTTCCGGCCCACGGATTTCGGCGCTTGGACAGAGCGCGACCCGGCGACGAGCCGAACGACTCCGGCGGAGCCATCTCGTTCGAGGGGGTGGACCAGGGCTGAGGGTTCTGGATCGGGAGGTTGGACATTGGCGGGCTCACTGGGGAGGGATGACGACGCACCCGGCAGATTCTGGTAGACGGGGTCCACCCACAGGCCGCGTTCGTCGATCACCATGATATCCATGTCGCGGTGAATGTTAATCCTGCTGCGCTCGTAATCGACCCAGGTTTGGACCAGATTGTTCTGAGCTTGCAGGACCGAGTTCAACGCTTGAAGCAGGTTCAGGCCGGTGTTGCCAGTGCTGACCGTCGTGGCTGCTTGTCCCACGGCTTTAGTCGGACCATTGGCATTCGCCACTACAATATCCAGTTGAAGTGCCGCTTGGCGCAGATTCTTCCGGCCGGTCTCAAAATTCAGGTGCGCCACATTGAGTTGCCGCCAATTTGACCGGACCTCAAATTTGACCTGATCCTCCTGCCGCATGTAATCGCGACGAAGACGCTGGTACGCCACCAGCGCGGCACGGTAGGCATTCCGTTCGGCCACCTGATCGATCGGCGCAGTCATTTGGAGGCCGAACCGGAACGTGCTGTCGGCACCCCGAAAATTGAGCGGCGTGTTGCCACCAGGGGGCGTTCTGACATCGCCGGTTGCCACAAGATTCAGCACCGCCTCCAGGCGGTTCGCCGCGACTTCCATCGCACGCCGCGCGTCCATGACGCGCGCCTTGGAGTTCATCAGATCCAACCGATTCTCGAGCGCAATCGCGACCGCCGTCTCCTGCGACATGTCGAAGTCGGGCAGCGTGATCAGCTCAATCCGCAGACCGACCTGCACCACACGCAGGTTCTGGACGATGGTGAACAGTTCCTCGCGGGCGCTTTGCATGGTCGCCAGCGCGTCTTCTCGTTGCTTGAGAGTGAGGTCGTCGCTGGCCAAGGCCCGCCGTGTCTGCTTGTACAGCGTGACCACACTGGGGTTCGCATCCGCTTCGTCGTCGGCACGTTCCAATGCTTCGCGAATCTTCCTGAAGATCACCCGGTCCCGCTCCAGGGCATTTTCGACGGCGTCGCGTGACTTCTCAAATTTCAGTTTCGACAGTCGCAGTGACGTGTTGGCAGCGACACGTTCAAAGTCATCGACGACCGATTGAATGCCGTTGGAACGCACGTCATTAATGACCTCGGACAAACGGTTCGCCGCGGAACGGAGTTCGGTCAACGACGGGTCTTTGTAGTCAATGGCTGCCGTCTGATCCGCCAATTCCAGCACTTCCAGTTCGAGCTGTCTGATGCGCGGATCGATTAACTGAAACTGCTGGAGCAAGGACTGGTCCAGCGTGACTCGCATGTCGGTGGGCAAACCGAGGAAGAGCTTGTACCGATCGAGGGCATCTTCATAGTTCCGCTCGGAGTTTCGCAGTTGAATCTCCTGGTTCGACAATTGTGTGACGAGTTGCAGGACGTCGGTGGTGATGACACCCGTGCGCAATTGGTCGAACAGCTCTCGGACAGCACGTTGGTATTCAGCGTCATCGCTGACCGCCAGCAAGGCCGTGAGTTCCGCAGACGACATTGGCTCCGCGTCATTCCAGACCAGCAGGCGGCTGACCGGCTGGTATTCGATTTTGGTCTTCAATTCGTTCGGGAACGTGATCCCCAATGGTAAGGCACCGAGTTTGAGGCGACGAAACTTTGTCTGGGAAATCAGTTCGCGCTGCCGTTCCGTTTGGACGTACAGTCCCTGGATGTTGTCGCGCTGATTGCGAATCACCTGCGTTTGTTGCAGCAACCCCAGATAACCGACACCCGACGCCGAGGCGGCCGTTCCCGCGACGGTGGTCCCGCTGACCGTCGTCGCGCCACCGCCGCCGGCGCCACCGCCCTGTCCGGCAGCCACCGTGTCGGCGAAGAACAGCTTGCGGTAGCGAGCCAGTGTCCGCAGGTCGTACAGCACTTCGCGTTCGCTCTGCGTGAGGTTTTCCAACACGACTTTCCGGCCTGCTCCGAGCAGCAACGGCTGGGTCAATGAGTACGACAGGACCGAAGCGGACTCTGTTGTGTTTCCTCCCTGGAACAACCACAGCGTGTTGTTCGCCGCCTCGACAATCCATTGCCCGCCCGTCGGCAACACCTGGCTCATGCCGAATCGGGAATTGAA
Source organism: Schlesneria sp. (assembly GCA_031412755.1). GTDB lineage: Bacteria > Planctomycetota > Planctomycetia > Planctomycetales > Planctomycetaceae > Schlesneria. Next base: position 7,650 of record JANODP010000155.1, read on the forward strand.
TCCGACAGCGCTGGTCGCGGGGGCATCCACGTGGAACAGTTCACCCGTCGGTTCGCGAGCCCCCAGTCCCAGGTAGCGAACATTGAACTGGAACCGATCGAATGTCAGTTGCAAGGCAGACAGATAAGCATTCTCAATCTGCGTCTGGTAATCGCGGCTGTGGATGTTCGCCAGTTCGATCGCCTGGGCGAGAGTCATGTTCTCGACGGACGGTACCAACTCCGCTGGTTCCTTCGACACTTCGGGAGAGGACGCGCTGACCGTGGTCAGTCCGTCCGACAGGTCGTAGTCCACATAGGGCTCGTTCGGAGTCATGCCGAAGTTCGCCAGCCAGGCCGGGTTTTCCACCGACATCGACTCCCCAAACTCGTGCCAACTCTTGTAGCCGCGCATGCCGTGAACCATCTGCATGTATTGGCTCGCGGCCGGATCGTCCGGCGGAAGTGGCGCACAATCGGGATCGAACGGATCGAAGAAGCGACTGCGCGGATCGGACTCGACCGTCGTGCGCGGGATGGTCCAGCGCGGGTCGAACTGTTTCTGTTGGAGCAGATTGTAGGTGTCGAAGTCGGCCTGCGAACGCCAGAACATCCGCGAACAGCCACTGCCGACAAACATCAGAGCGACGGCCAACACGACAATCAAACGGTGAGATTGACGGGACACGATCACGCTTCGTCCTCCGCAAGTTGGTCGTTCAAGCCCAGAGTCGACAGCATCCGTCGCAGCGCCAGGTGCGGCGAGTTCACCTCTTTACCCTCACCCGGATGGCACTCGGTCCAGACGTGATCGTCAGGGGAGCAGGTCGCCTCAGCCAGAATCGTCGCCGACGGCGCGGCCTTCGCGCTGGGGCTCCCCTCGAAACTCTCCACGAGTTGTTTCGTCAACAATCCCAACGTCGAACGGTCATCCGCCGGCACGGCACGCAACAGCCGGGCGGCCCAGTTTTGCTTGGCGATTTCGACCCGATCCAGCAATCGCTCTCCGCCGGGACTGAGCAGCAAAACCCGCTTGCGGCGATCGGCATCCGAACGCAGTCGATCCACCAGGCCCTCCTGCTGCATCCGCTCGACGAGCGTGCTGATGTTCGACTCGGACTGCATCAAACGCTCGGCCAGTTCCGACTGGGAACGACCCGACAGCGACGCGATCCTCAACGCGACCAGGACGGAGTAACGAACTTCGGTCAACGCGAACTGTTCGAGGAACTCGCCCAACCGCAGTCGAATGTGCGCCGCCGCACGCAGCAAATGGTCCAGCGTGTCGTTCGCTTCGCCCGCAGAGTCGGTCCGGTCGGCAGTCGTCTCGCATTCGGCAAAATTCATCCGGGGCGGTCCTCATTACCAAGTGGAAGGCTTCAAGACGGAACGACCATGTCACGGCAACCATCGCAGTCGCGACCGGTCGTTCGACGAACCGGCCGACATGGCTTCGCATCTGGAAGATTCGACCGAGAATGGTTCGAGACTGAAGGAGTTCTCGGCAAAGTCGGCAAAGTCGAGCACATCCGACCCGGACCACATTCGATTCGAATCGCGCACCACCACGTCGCGGCAGACAATTGCAATGGAGTGGACCCTGCCAGCGAAGCAGACTCCAACGCGCCGCCCGAAACCGGCAAAGAGTGCCGGTCCCTCGATCCGATCTCCTTCTCCATCAGCCGTGCGTCGGGAGCAGCTCACGGTCCGCATCGGCATTGGTCGCAACCGATCCGTCGCCTGACCCGCTTCCAAAAGATGCTTGAGACCTCTCCACTGCCCGGCTACCATCTTGAGGGCACGGACGCTTCTGCCGCTTGGCAAATGGTTGGCGTCCCGCTTTCATCAGTCCTGCGGACCACCTCCGATGAACGACCTGTTGCATTTGGAATTGACGGACCGTCAACGCGAACTCCTGTTGCGGGGCCTGCGCTTTGTGCGCAGCAGCCGCATGCTCGAGATCCGCGACTCGTCGGACCTCACCGACGATCAGCGCAAGGACGAGTTGGGCGAACTCCGCCAACTCTCTGAACTGCTGGGACAGAACACCGCGAAGGCCAAGCCGACGCACGCGTGATTCCCCGGCCGACTCGACAATCCGAAACACCAGCAGCCGTCGAACGATTCGACGGCTGCTTTCTTTGTCGCATGGCCTCGTAGCTGAGTTCGCAAGAACTCAGTTCTTCATCTTGAGTTGGGCTGAGTTCTTGCGAACTCAGCGACATGCGGACGCAAGACCCGAACGGTCACTTCTTGAACTGCTGCCACAAGTCCTCAAACGCTTTCGAAAAGATGGCCACCAGGCGACGGTGGTTGGTGACGACAAAATTCTCTTCGTTGTTGACGGCGGCACCGCGCGTCCAGTTGTAGCTGCCGTTGAGCAGCACCGCGTTGTCGAACACCGCGAACTTGTGATGCATGTGGTACTCGGAGCGATCAACTCGAAGATCGATCCCCGCCTGAAGAAGCTGGTCGGCATCGGACCCGGGATCGGCCGCCTTGTCGTTGTCGGTGATGATTCGGACTTTGACACCCCGGCCGTGAGCATCCAGCACGGCGGATGTCAGCCGGTCGTCCGTGATCGTGAAGACACAGATCTCAACCGTGCGCTTCGCCTGAGCCAGCAGGGTCCGAATCCGCTGGGGGCAATCGGGATGAGGGCTGAACCAGGCCTCGGCCAGGTCCGCTTGATCTTCTCCCGCCGAAGGTTGAAGGACTTTGACAATGTCATCCAGCCAATCGACGATCAGCGTCCCATTCGTGGCATCGATCGCGTCCCGGGCGAGACTGAATGCCAGTCGGCGAAAGTGAGCCAACTGTTCCGCATCCGCACCCGCCTCATCCAGACGCTGACTCAACACGAACTTCTCGGCCCGCGACAACCGCCGGTCCTCCAACGACTGCTCCAGAATCTCGCGCATGTGCTGTGGTGTCATGATGGCTGTGCTTTCCCCGAGTGGAAGAACGTCGAACGCGTTTCAAAACTGTAGCCCTGTCGCTCCGCGACAGGAAAGCCAAACAACAACTGACGACTTCTTCTAGCGATTCGGTCAGCTCGGTGTGAACAGCTCGCAACCAAACCGAGACTTCTGAACGGAGTGGCATCCACCTTCCAGTTGTTGTTAGATACGACGAACGGCCTGACACCCAACTCCGAAAGGACCGCTGAGGTTCCGCACAGGGCCTTTCCTCGGAAGTCGCTTCCAGCCCGGAAGCAATGCAAACTCAGGAGTTCCAAGTTCGGGGTTGAATGAGGCGTCTTTACTCCGAAGAGGTGTCTTTACTCCGAAGGAGTTGCGTCTCATAGCCCAGGGTTGCCCGCGCAGGCGGGCTACCCTGGGAGGGAGAACGCATGCGCCATCTACCTTGAAAGGGTTGCGTCATTCGAGAAACGCCGATGACGGAACCCCGT
>JANODP010000156.1:0-5656 GCA_031412755.1 Schlesneria sp.
CATCACCAGCATCGACTCCATCGAAGCGGTGGTCGATTTCCAGGGACAACGGTTGCCGTTTCTCGAGCAGATCCACCGCGTCCGCGCCATTGAAACCACGATCGCAGCACACCCCGGCATTTGTCACACGCTGTCTCTGGCAACCTTCTTTCCCGATGAAATGCCAGACAGCACGCTGGCCACCGCGCGAATCCTGGGACTCGCCCAGTCGTACAGCGGAGAAGACGGATTCGTCGCGGATCGCCAGCGCTTGTGGCGGATTTCCGCGCGCGTGCGCCACGACACCGGCCAGTCGTCCGTGGAAGTTCTCGAAGACCTGACGAAGACTCTGGCGAACGAACCGATCCATTTCACAGGACAGGCCCCGTTGCTCAAAAACGCTCAGCAGGAGATCTTCGAGGGCTTTTGGCAGAGCTTCGCGGCGGCCTGCCTGACGATTTCGATCGTCATGATTCTGTCACTGCGATCGATCGTGGCCGGACTGATTGCGATGGTGCCGAACATCATTCCGATCTGGTTGGTGTTTGGGGGTGTCGGCTTCCTCGGCATGCCGGTTGACATCGGCATGATGATGACCGGCAGCATCGCGCTCGGGATTTCGGTCGACTGTACCTTTCACTTCCTCGTGGTCTATCAACAAGCCTACCGCAAGAGCGGATCGTCAGCCGAGTCCTGCAAGGCGGCTCTGGTACACTCCGGTGAGCCGATGCTCGACTCGACGTTGATCTCCAGCCTGGGGTTGCTCGCACTTTGCTTGAGCAGTTTCACCCCCACGTCCCGCTTCGGCATGTTGATGGCCGCGCAGATGGCCGCGTCGCTGCTCGGAGAATTGGTTCTGCTGCCGGCGATGCTTTGCTGTCGTCCAAATCGACGACAAACAGAAGTCGAGCAGCCGGAACCGGCACCTGACCGCGAAGCCGTCCCAGAACTCGTCCGTGAAACGGTCTCGGAACTCGACGCCGAGCCCCAGATTCACCCGTTCCCGCTCATCCCCTCACGACGCCAACGCCGGACTCGCGCCGTACAGCGGTGAACTGGTCGAACTCAAGATTTGACCAGACAGATCCATACGAAACAGCACGAGGCGAAGACTGTGGTCTTCGCCTCGTACTACTAACGTTTTGTTTCTTCGCGAGCCGCGAAGATTTTGAACAGAAGCGAACGAAGGTCACGAAGGGCGCAGCGATCCTTCACATTCAGACGGTCTTGCCGAAGCCGCGTGGCCGCGTGACGAATGTGTTCCTTTGTTCCCTTCGTTGCCTTCTGTTCAAGATTTTGGTTGCGGCTCAAGGCCGCGCTGTGCTGTTTCGTGTTCAGGGACGTTTCATTTCATTGTTTCGACGGAACCCAATTCACCTGCTGGGCTCCCGAGGCAACTCGTGGAGTCGTGGGCACCGCTGAGAGTTGAGGTGCAGCCATCACTGGCTGAGTTGCACTCGCGGAAGCCGCGACGCTGGGTACCGAGGACTGTGACGTCGGTCCGGCGACGATCACTCCCGGCAGTCGATGGAACTCTTCGACCGAAACCTGCTGTGGTTGAGTCGCCAGCGATCGTGGAATCGCCATGGAAGTAGTGTCGCTGTTGATCGGAGCCGGTGCCGCTTCATTTCCAGCGGGTGGGGCCGGGGCCGGCGAGGGTGACGACGGGATCGGATTCGGGGCCACAGACGGGGCAGCAGACGGACTCATCATTCCTGGAACACCCGGAGCGTATTCACCGTGATGTTGGCCGCAGGCACATCCTGTGGGTGAGCCGCTCGACATCGCACCGCCGCAGTTCCCCGAGGCACAGCCCGAGCTCATCATCTCGCCGTCAAAACCCATTCCGCACACGTCGCATCCGCAACCAACGTCATTCCAGCCGTAGTTCCGGCCGTAGTTTCGCATGCGCCACGAATCAACCTTGTGATTCATCCAACCGGAGACGTAACGCCCTCCCGTCGGCGAACCGCCGCAGGGATCACAGGGATCCGAACAGACGCACCTCGAATGGCAGCAACCCATCGTGGAGGCCAACAGCAGACCACTCAGACAAAACAGGCGACGCAGAATCATGGGGGAATCCTTTCCCGAAAGGCTCGACGGATGAGGCGGTCAAGGCGTGAAATCTACCTGCCTTCGAGTATCGGGCGGCGGCAGCGGTAAACTTTACGGATTCTGCCAACTTTTCTGAAACTACGGGTTGTGACGACTGCGAAAACTGCGTAAAGCCCTTGTTGAGCAGCAGTTTCAGCCGAACACTGCGAATGAAATGTCCGTTGCCACGAGCAGCCATACTCTCGGTGAACCCCTTTGGATTGGACGCGCCCGCCCCAATCTGCGAAAAACTTGGCACCCTCCGCCAAAAAAATGTGAACCTTTTCGGCGGCGGCGTTGTCTTTAGGCCCAACGCGGGATCTATCGCGATTTCCGCCGCGAGCGTGAGGCGCACGTCACGCACAACTCAGGATTGCGGACTCTTCTTCCGAAACACTGTTGTCTGTTTTTCGTTTCCCGACGACTGCGGCTCCCGCAGGAGGTACCCCCGATGCAAGCAATCAATGCCATCCAGAACTCGATGATCAACGCCAACGCCCGCATGCAGCGCGGCTTGGTTGTGGATGCAGCGAATGGACATCGGACGTATCTACCGAGCTTTACCTGCTCGCGCGATGCCAGCCCCGTCGTCAAGCGTCCCGACCTTGTCGGGTCGACGTGTTCCCAGTTCTCGCCCCTCGACTCAACCGACTCCAAACAGGATCGACTGTGTCGCGAAAGTACCGGGCAGGAACAGGGGACCGAGACCCGCGGCTCGCGTGGCGGCAGAACATGGCGGCTCGATGCCCGCCATCAACTGCCGAACACGGCGTGGGCCATGCTGGTCCTCAACCGCGCGAAGCGTGGCTGAGTCCAGCGTTCAGGGACTGCTCTCTGTTCGAAGTTTGGTGCCCGGCCTTGCGGCTGATTGAGCCAGCGCGTTCGTTCGCGTCTCCGCTCCATCAATCGAAAGGCCCGCCTGACCGACGCTCACTCCGGTACGGTTTTTCGAAGTCCTGCCTCCGCGCAGTCCTTCGACAGCCGCCAGGTGACCGTCACGTTCAACTTCGCCGGATCAACCCGCATCTCGCGTCACGAAGACGCCGGCGTGCGAGTGAGGGAAACGAAATCACCATGGATACCAACGAATTTTTGCCGCTCGTCGTGCAGGCCCAGGCTGGGGATCGGGAAGCGTTCGGACAACTCGTTCGGGCGTTTGAATCGACCGTGTTTGCGATCGCTCTCCGTCGGTTGCGAAATCGCGCCGAAGCGGCCGAGTTGACGCAGGACGTGTTCATCCAGGCACTTCGCAAGCTGCCGCAGCTCCGCGAGGCCGATCGGTTCCCCGGTTGGCTCCGTCAGATCACGGTTCGGTTGGCGATCAACCGCGCCGTGCGGCGCCCGCGCGACGTGAATCAGGATCCCGAGTTGCTCGGCATCGCCAACTGCGACCGTGAGTCGCCGCTCGATCATGTGATGAGCGGTGAACAGGCGGCCCAGTTGCGGGGTGGCTTGACGCGGCTGCGCGAACTCGACCGGACGACCCTCGTGGCGTTCTACTTCGAGGGGCAGTCGCTGATTGAGATGAGCGATCGCTTCCAGAGCCCGGTCGGCACGATCAAGCGCCGGCTGCACACGGCCCGCATCCGGTTGCGGGACGAACTCGCACACTTGCAACCCGTCTGAATGACGTCTGCTCGTGTGAGAAACTCTCGTTCGCAGTTCCAATCCACTTCACTTCACGCTCAGCCCGACAGCCAACTGGTTGTCGGGCTGATGTTGCGCGCGGAGACAGTCGAAGATTTACATGAGCCACGATCGGTGCGAGAATCGCGTCACTGATCGCACGACTGTGAACGCATGGAGGAATCGGACCGCAGAAACCCGAAGTGTCAATGGCACTTACTTTACGTTGCAAGTAGCAGGCACATTCCATGTGCCGTCCGCAAAATGCAGGTCACGGCACATGGAATGTGCCTACTACTTTCTAAAGTAAGTGCCATTGACCCGAAGTGTAAGCGAGGGCGAACCGTGACGGCGCTCTCGCTTACACTTCGGGTTACTGTGTGACCGTGAATAATGCGGGTGAGTTCCACAGACAGGACGTTTTCCATGTCGCATCTTCACTCGACTCGCATTGTCGGCAATCCATCGTCACGGCGAGACGTGCTGCGGGCTGGGTCTCTCGGTCTGTTGGGACTGTCGCTGCCGCAACTGCTGGCACAACGAACGAACGCCGCCAACCATGCCGTTTCTTCAGCCGACACCCCGTCATTCGGACGAGCCAAGTCGTGCATCCTGCTCTTCATGTGGGGTGGCCCGGCTCACCAGGACACCTGGGATCTGAAGCCCTCCGCCCCGAAAGAGATTCGCGGCGAGTTCCAACCGATCAGCACGATTGTTCCGGGAATTCAAATTGGCGAGCACTTCCCCAAGCTGGCTCAACGAACCGACCAGCTCGCCATCATTCGCTCGATGACGCACGACAACGTCGATCACCTGACCTCAACACATTACCTGCTCACGGGCCAGGCTCCTCCGCCGACGTCCGACCTTCGCAAAGACTGGCCGAGCCTCGGCGCGGTCCTCTCCAAACTCGGGCGCGGTCGGCCGCCGTTGCCGCCGTTCGTCTCGATGCGTCCGAAACTGCCGGGGGATGTCCCGCGTTTCGTCGAGGAAAGCCACGGTCAGTTCGCCGGATGGCTCGGCCCGGCGTTCGACCCGCTCACCATCGACGCCAATCCCCATCTGGCCGACTATCGCGTGGGAGACTTCGATCCGCCGAACGAAGTCACGCCATCCCGCGTTGATCGTCGCAAGGCCCTGCTGGAGCAGATCGAACCGGGGCCGAGCCGCGTCGCCAACGTGGCCGCGATGTCACAGCACTACGAGCGTGCCTTTGCCCTCATGAACTCCGCCGCCGCCAAAGGGGCGTTCGATCTGAGTCAGGAGCCGCCCGAGATGCGCGAGCGATACGGCTTGAATCCTCACGGCCAGTCGGTCCTGCAAGCGCGGCGCCTGATCGAGCGGGGCGTGTCGCTGGTCACCGTCTTCTGGCCCAACGACGGCATCAAGAACGTCAGCGTCTACTGGGACACACACTCACGCAACTTCGTCGATCTCAAGCAGCGCCTGATGCCCGTCGCGGATCAAGCCTTCTCGACGCTCCTCGACGATTTGAAAGAGCGGGGCCTGCTCGACGAAACGCTGGTGCTCTGGACGGGCGAGTTCGGCCGAACGCCCCGCGTCGGACAACGCAACAGCGACGCCGGGGCAGGGGCCGACGGTCGCGATCACTGGCCCGGCTGCTTCACATCCGTTCTCGCGGGGGGAGGCATTCGCGGCGGTCAGGTCTACGGCTCTTCAGACCGACACGCCGCGTATCCGGCCTCGAACGCAGTCCGTCCCGTCGATCTGGCGGCCACGGTCTATCACGCCCTCGGCGTCCCCGAGCACCTCGAACTGCGAGACCAACAGGGCCGCCCCCTCGTCGTCTGCCCAGGCGAGCCGATCTCAAGCCTGTTCTCATAACGCGAGCGGCCACTCCAAGCGCACCTCGCCACCGAGTTCACCTCGGTGGTTCAACGGCTTTTGCTCTATTCACGTACCAAAGACAATCGAGTAGTGCAAAAGCCGTCGA
>JANODP010000157.1:0-14849 GCA_031412755.1 Schlesneria sp.
GTCCGTTTCCTCCATGAGGAGGCCGTGAATAATCCGGGCTAAGGAACGGAATCGCCAACCGGCGAGCGGCCGGAAATAACCAACCTCGCCCACCTCTCCGAACCAGAATCGACCGACAGATTCTGCGGCGGAGGCATGAATCAAAGGCTCAGCTGATTTCGGGCACCGGCCTCGTCATCGTTCGCCGTTGCAGCATCAGCAGGATTGCCCCGAGTCCCGAGCAGCATGGTCCCTCGAAGGCGGTCCACCAGCCGGGCATCCCCGCCGTGAGGTCGATCCCGACGATCACGATTCCCTGGACGACCAGCACGCAGGACAGGCACGAGATCAGCCGCGCATACCGCTCGACATCGTGGGAGATGAACCACAGCAGCAGCCCGTACGATGCGTACCAGACCGACGTACAGCGCGCCAGGTATTCGACGAGCGGCCCGGTCGGAAACCCTCCCAAACCGAGCCATTCGTGGCTCGCCGCGATCCACGCGCGCGGGGCCAAGACGGCGGCCAACGCGCAGAAATCCAGCAACCCCAACAGGCGCAGCAGCACCACCAACCCGCACGTTCGATGCGTCACTCGTTTCGCTTCCGTTCTCGATGCCAGGTTCCAAACCAATCTCGCCCTGGCCATCAAAGCCGAGACGTCCGGTGAGGTCAACCTGCGGCCGAATCATTCCCGTTCCGGCGGTCGGGCGATTGCCGACGACAATCTGTTGTCGGATGGCGGGAGTTGCTATCCTCCGCCCGGCCGCGCCTGACCCCACAAACCATTCGGACGGATTCATCGGAGGAACACGTCTCATGCCCATCGACATTGCCGTGGTCCCGGTTGCCGGACACGGGACTCGATTGCTGCCCGCCACCAAGAGCCAACCCAAGGAGATGCTGCCCGTCGGCCGCAAGCCCGTCGTGCAGTACATCGTCGATGAGCTGTCTCATTCGGGCGTGAAGCGGCTGCTGTTCATCACCGCCCCCGGCAAGACGTCGATTGAAAACCACTTCGACATCAATGCGGAATTGATCGCGCTGTTGCGCGAGACCGGCAAGGAGGAGCAGCTTCAGGAACTGGCCTTCGAGCGGCAGCAGATGGACTACTTCTATACGCGGCAGCGGCGGCAGTTGGGTCTCGGCCACGCCGTCCTGTGCGCCCGCCCGTTTGTCGGCTCGCAGCCGTTCGTCGTGGCGCTGGGCGATTCGATTCTGGGCGTGAACCAGCAGTCGAACGTGGTCGAGCGGATGGTCGAGCAGTTCGAGCAGTCCGGTGCCGACGTGGTCATCGCGTTTGAAGAGGTGCCGCGCGACGAGGTCGTTCACTACGGCATCGCCCTCCCACGTCAGCCGGTCGGCGACGTGTTCGAGTTGCAGGACGTCGTCGAAAAGCCGAGCGTGGCCGAAGCCCCCAGTAACCTCGCCGTCGCCGCGCGATACGTCTTCTCCCCCTCGATCTTCGACGCGCTGGCCCAGACCGAGCCGGGCAAGGGGGGCGAGATTCAACTGACCGACGCCATCCGCCGCGTGCTGCGCGAGGGGGGCAAGGGGATCGGTCTGCGACTGTCTCACGAAGAACGACGCTTCGACATCGGCAACTTCGAGAGCTACTACCAGTCGTTCGTCGAGTTCGCCCTGGCCGACCCGGACTACGGCCCGCAATTGAAGCAGTTCGTCCGCGGGCTGCTCGACAACCCCGGTTCGTGAGGGACAACGGTCAGGGGTCGGGCGTTCAAATTTCAAAATTGGCCGGACAAGCCGCGTGAGAGTTGTTCATCGACCGTCCGGCCAATTTTGAAATTTGAACGCCCGACCCCAAGTTCCACTCCAGAGGTGACGGAGCACACGCCATGCAACTCCTTCGACGACGTGCCCACGCACGGGCCGGCCTCATCGGCAACCCGTCCGACGGCTACAACGGCCGGACGATCTCGTTCATCATTCGCGACCTGTGGGCCGAGGTGGTGCTCTACGAATGGGACGAGATCGAAATCCTGTGGAGCATGGAAGACCAAAGCCGCTTCCGCTCGGTCCACGATCTGGCGACCGACGTGCGGCTGCACGGTTATTACGGCGGCGTGCGGCTGGTCAAGGCGACGATCAAACGCTTCGTCGAGTACTGCGACAAGCAGGGCCTGACGCTGCACGACCGCAACTTCTCGATCCGTTATTCCAGCAACATCCCGCGCAACGTGGGTCTGGCCGGGTCGAGTGCCATCATCGTGGCCACGCTCCGCGCCCTGATGGACTTTTACGAGGTCACGATCCCGCTCGACGTGCAGCCGTCGCTGGCCCTCAGCGTCGAAACGGGAGAACTCGGCATCACGGGGGGCCTGCAGGACCGGGTCATCCAATGCTACGAGGGCCTCGTCTCGATGGACTTCTCGAAGGAGAAGATGTTCGAGTCACACGGATACAAGTGCGGCGTGTACGAGCGACTCGATCCATCGCTCCTGCCGCCGGTCTACGTCGCGTACTGCGCGGAGTTTGGTGAGCCGACCGAAATCTTCCACAACAACCTGCGCGCCCGCTTCGATCGGGGAGACGCCGACGTCGTGAATGCGATGCAAACGTTCGCCGGTCTCGCCGCGCAGGCCCGCGAGGCGATCCTGGCGCGCGACGCGAAGCGACTATCGCAACTGATGGACGCGAATTTCGACACGCGCCGCTCGATCTGCCAGCTTCACAAGGGCCACATCGACATGATCGAACGCGCCCGCCGCGTGGGAGCCTCCGCCAAGTTCGCCGGCTCGGGCGGCGCGATCGTCGGCACCTACACCGACGAGGCCATGTTCACCGCGCTGCAGCGCGTCCTCGCCCCCATCCAATGCATCGTCTTCAAGCCAACCATCGAACCGACGTGAGCGCCGCGTTTGCTCTTCCTCCCCTCGCCCCTCCGGGGAGAGGGGCCGGGGGTGAGGGGCGGTAAAGTGAAGGCGCGAAGCGTAAGTAGCGACGCAACTCAGTCCACCGCCTCAATCGGCACACCCGCCTCGGTCAGCACGCCGGTCAACTCACCCACATTTCCGTGCTTCAAGAGCAGTGCGAAGCTGTAGATCACCACCCCCGTCACGACCAGCGTCGCCCCGTTCAACAGCCACTTCGCCACGAGCGGCCGGCGCCTCACCACGATCTGCGCAATCACACAGACCAGCGCGACCATCCCAAACTTGAAATAGACCATCCCCTTGAGGCCATAGTCCGCCAGAAACCGGCCCGCCACCGGATTCGATTCAATGAAGTGAACTCCTTGCTGTCGGAGCAGGACATAGGTCATGAACAGGTCCAGCGCACTGACCAGCACGTAGCGCAGCATCTCCTGCTGCAGGGCGGCCGCGCTGAACAACGTGCGCCATGTGAACGGCTGCGGCGAAGGATCAAGTTCGGCCACGATTCACCTCACTCCTGAAACTCAACGCCAAGTTTGTGCGACGCCTCGTCGTGGGCTTGAGTCGTCCGAACTCAGCCCGCGATCAACCCGCGCAGCGTCTTGAGGTATTCCGGCACCTTCGTCAGCGGGTCCTCCTTGGCTTCGTATTCGAGGACCAGGAAGCCGCGATAGTGGGCCTCCTTGAGAATCTTCACCACGCGGGGCAGATCGGTCGGTTCGGCCTTCTTGTTGGGTGAGACCTCCACTTTGATCTGGGCATTGATCGCATACGGCGCGATGAGGGCGAGATCCCGGTACGGATCGTCCGTCTGAAAATTGCCGCCGTCGAAATTGACGCCGAACCAGGGCGAGGGCTTCACTCCGGCGATGATCCTCAACATCTGTTCGGGTGTCGCCGTGATGCCGCCATGATTTTCGAGAGCCAGACAAACCCCCTTCTTCGCCGCATACTCCAGCGACTGGTTGATGCCGTCGACGCAGCGTTCGATCGCCGCCTCTTCCTTGTCCCCCTTGGGCACCTGGCCCGCGAAGATGCGAATCACCGGTGCGCCGAGCGTCGCCGAGTGATCGATCCAGTCGCGGCACATCTGCAGGTTCTTCTGACGGGCCTCTCCCTCGGGCAGGCAGAAGTCGTTGCCGATCGCCGTGCCGGAGATATCCAGGCCGAGTCGGAACGTTCGTTCCTTGAGGCTCATCAGGTACTCGTTCGTGATCTCTTTGGGGAAGTAGTACGCGGTCAGTTCACAGCCGTCGAGATCCTGCTCGGCGCAGAAGTCGATGAACTTTTCGAGCGTGAACTTGGCGTCGGCCAGTTGATCCGGGGTCCAACTCTTCGGCAGCAGTCGATTGAACGAGTACGCGGCCAGACTGAGCTTCATGTGTGGCTTGCCATTTCGCGTCAGCGGATCGGCCGCTCGCGCAGGCCACGTCATCGAACCGGCCAGCCACGACGCCGCACCGACCGCACTCGCCTTCAGCACGTCGCGCCGCGAAACCTGTCCGCCTGCCAACTGCCCGTCTGCCAAATCGTCCGACAAATTGTGAAGCATGGAAACCGTCCCTATGATGAGCCGCGAAATGAGACCTACCGACTGTGGCGGCTATTCTGCCCACTCGTCCGAACATCCGAAAGCGAAGACGAGACCCCGGCGTGAGAAACCTCAACCACGGCCACCACGACCGCGCCTTGGGCGTTAGCCCTTCTTACCTTCTTACCTTCTTACCTTCGGAGCGGGGCGGCGTCAGCCCCCTGGTTCTTCGCGGGTGAGTCGAAGGTCTGACGACCAAGAACCAGGGGGCTGACGCCGCCCCGCTCCGAAAATCTCGAAGACGAGCTGACGCTCAAGAAAAACCATTGCCAAATCTTCGCGTGCAACGAAGCCACTTGTTGTTAAACGAAGCCACTTGTTGTTAGCAGGACGGAGACCTCGATGCCCTCGACGCTGGAAGTGCGACAACTGACGAAGGACTACACGACGGCGGACGGCGCGTTGTCGATCTTGCGGGGTCTCGACCTGACCATGCAGCGCGGCGAGGCGCTCGCCATCACGGGTCCGTCCGGGTCGGGCAAGAGCACGCTGCTGTACGTCGTCGGCGCGCTGGATGCCCCCTCGGCCGGAACCGTTGCCCTCGAAGGGCAGGATCCGTTCAAGCTGAACGAGGCGCAGCAGGCTCAGTTTCGCAACCGGCAGATCGGCTTCATCTTTCAGGACCATCATCTGCTGCCGCAATGCACGGTGCTGGAGAACGTGCTGATCCCGACGCTGCCCGTCGCGGGGACCAACGCCGAAACCGAGGCCCGCGCCCGCGAACTGCTCGCGCGCGTCGGACTCGCCGAGCGGATCGGGCATCGTCCGGCCCAGCTTTCGGGCGGCGAACGCCAGCGAGTCGCCGTCTGCCGCGCGCTCATCAATCGCCCCGCGCTGCTGCTCGCCGATGAGCCGACCGGAAACTTGGACCGCTCCACCGCCGAAGCGGTCGGCTCGCTGCTGCTCGATCTGAACCGCGAACAGAACACGCTGCTGATCTGCGTGACGCACAGTGCCGAACTGGCGGGCCGCTTCCCGCGACACAGCGAGTTGAAAGATGGAAAACTGGTCGATGCGATTTGAGAAAGGAAGGGTCACATCATGCTGCTTCAGGGACCGTTCTCCAACGAATCATTGATTGACAAACAGTTCACCGGTGAAGGTCGCGACGTTTCGCCGCCGCTTCAATGGACCGAGGCTCCGGCCGGAGTGAAGTCGTTTGTGATGATCGCCGATGACCCCGATGCTCCCAGTCGGCGCAAGCCGGCCGCCCAACCGTGGGTCCATTGGGTGATCTACAACATCCCGGCAAATCAAATCCAACTGCCGGAGGGGATCGAACGTCGGCCGTTAACGTCACAAGTCCCCGGCGCGCGGCAGGGAACGAACTCGTGGCCGGGCGACAACGTCGGTTATCTCGGACCGATGCCGCCGCCGGGGAGTGGCCCTCACCGCTACTTCTTCAAACTCTATGCTCTCGACTGCGCCCTCGACATCGAACCTGCGAAGGCCACCAAGGCCACCGTCTCGTCAGCCATGAAAGGCCATGTGCTCGCGGAAGCAGAACTCGTGGGGACGTACGAACGCAAGTAGCCCGGCGTATCTATGGCCTCGTAGCTGAGTTCGCAAGAACTCAGTTCGCGATGGCGGGGTGGGCTGAGTTCTTGCGAACTCAGCTACGTGCAGGCTGATCGCTCTTCTGATTGCACTTTACAACCAAACAACAAGGAGAATTTCCATGCCAACCAATCTGTCGATGACAATCCTGCTGCGGTCGATGCTCATCGTCACCGCGTTCAGTCTTGCGGCCTCCCCATTGCTCGCCGCCGACAACGAGCTGACGACTCAGGAAAAGGCCGACGGTTGGCAATTGCTGTTCGACGGCAAGACGCTCGACGGGTGGCAGACCAGCAGTCAGAAGCCGAGTCAGCGTCCGGTCGAAGAGGGCTGCCTCAACCCGCACAAGTGCGGCGGCTACATGCTGATTCACGAGAAGGCGTGGGGCGACTACGTCTTGTCGCTCGACTTCAAGATCAGTCCGAAGTGCAACAGCGGGCTGTTCATTCGGACGTTCCCGCTGACTCCCCGACCCGGCAAGGATGTCGGCTTCAACGGGATCGAGATTGCCATCGACGACACCACCACGGCGGGCTTTCACGACACGGGAGCCATCTACGACCTCGTCAAGCCGACGAAGAACGCGATGAAACCGGCGGGCGAATGGAATCACATGGTCGTCACCTGCGACAAGGCTCTGATCGCCATCGAACTCAACGGCGACAAGGTTTCGCAAATGAACCTCGACGAGTGGCCCGAGCCGAACCAGCGCCCGGACGGCTCGGCGCACAAGTTCGATGTCGCGTTCAAGGCCCATCCGCGTCAGGGCTACATCGGTTTGCAGGATCACGGCGCGAACTGCTGGTACAAGAACATCAAGCTCAAGCCGCTGAAGCAGAAGTAATGGACCCAAACCCCATCGAAGAGAAACGCAAACGCTCAAAACGCAAAGCCGCCAAGTCGCCAAGGCGCGAAGTCAGAGACTGTCACCGACTGACTGACGAAGCCAGCCATCGACCGTGTGCGGTCTCTGAATATCAGGATTCCCAGATCGTGATATCAGGATTCCCAGATCGTGCGATTCTTGGCGCCTCTGCGACTTGGCGTTGAAAATCTTCGCGGCGCGCGAAGAAACGAAGCGTTAGTCGTACAAATGAAAACATCCTCGGCGGTGTGATCCGCCGAGGATGTTTGAGCAGCGTTTGGAAGAAATCAAATCGTCGATTTTTTTCCCATTTGGGCGGCAATCATCATCAGCAGGATGGCTCCCAAGACCGACCCCATCCAGCCGACCGTGCGAAAGGCTTCGCCGCCCCAAATCAGATAGGCGAGGAATCCTCCGAGGAACGATCCGCCAATGCCGAGCAGCATGGTGGCGAACAACCCCATGGCTTGCCGCCCCGGCATCAGCAACCGCGCAATGGCGCCCGCCACCAAACCGAACAGCAACATTCCCATAATCTCAAGTAATCCCATGATTCTGCCCTCCAGAAAAACCGCATAGTTCAAGCATCAGCCGAGCGGAACATCCGCCCCCGGCTATTTCACATTGGCCCGGTATTTGACATTGGGACGGCCCGTCAACCGCGCGACGCCGCAGTCCGTTCGAGGTGACGCGTCAACAATTCGATGTTCTTGCGATTGGCCTTCCACACGACGTCGAACATGTCTCCGACCACCGGGATCACGCCGACCGTCGTATCGACGGCGACATTCCAGCTCATCCGGGCAATCAACCACCACGGTGCGCCCAATCGCCGGGCTTCTCGAATCAACCACACGGAAATCGCCGTCGAGATCAAATCCCCCACGACGGGTATCAACCCGATCAAAGCGTCGAAGCCCACCTCGATGTCGGTTCCCGGAATACAAAACTGACTGTCGAGGAGTTGAGCGACCTGCTTCAACTGCTCCAGCCGATTTCTTCGCGACGGATTCGTGATCAACTCGGCATGGACCGGTCGAGCTGGAGTCTCATCGAATCGCTCATTCGAGGCGTGGATACCAATTCCTGACACGCGGAGGCCCCTGTTCATTACTCGGAAGGGCACGATGGCCGATCCAAACCATTTCTAGCAGTGTCTCGTCACTCACTTTGAGCACGCCGCGTGCCGGATGTTTGTCGAACAAAAAGACGTGGCCAGTTATCAGGATGTGGACAGTGATGAGGTGAACGGCATCCGTGTGATGCGATGGCGATCAGATCGGTCAACGATCGATCACTGTCGCGGGCTTGTAATCGCCCACTCGCCTGTCAATTGTGACGAGAAGGCCGATCATCGCTGCCGAACTGGCAATTCCCCGCGGCTCCAATCAGACTGCTGGCAGGTCTCGTCTCCTCTAACCATTCGGAGTCTGTCATGCGGCCGAGTTCTTTTGTTGTTGCCGGGCTCGTGGGATGCCTTGCCGTTCTGGAAACGGTTCCGTCGGTGTTGGCCGCCGACGCGAAGCCGCTGTCGTTGAACCTGCGCAAGCGAGTTGAGATTCCTCCCGATGCGAAAGTCGTCACCGGAACGGATGCCCCCTCGACGAAGCGGTATCACACGATCACGACGCCGACCGAGTGGGACTCCAAGCAGACGGCCGTTGTCATCTGCGACATGTGGGACAAGCACTGGTGTCCGACATCGACCGAGCGGGTGGCGGAGATGGCTCCGCGGATGAACGAGGTCGTGAAGGCGGCCCGCGCGCGCGGGGCGTT
Organism: Schlesneria sp.; assembly: GCA_031412755.1. GTDB lineage: Bacteria > Planctomycetota > Planctomycetia > Planctomycetales > Planctomycetaceae > Schlesneria. The sequence continues at coordinate 8,663 of JANODP010000157.1, forward strand.
CATCATTCACTGCCCCAGCGACACGATGGACTTTTACAAGGACACGCCGCAGCGGAAGCTCGCCCAAGCCGCGCCGCTGGTCGAGACGAAACGGCCGCTCGAACGCTGGTGCCGCATCGACGCCACGCACGAGGCTCCGCTCCCCATCGACGACACCGACGGCGGTTGCGACTGCGGCGAGCCGGTCAAGAACTACCGGGCCTGGTCGCGACAAATCGCCACCATCGAGATTCACGAGGGGGACGCGATCACCGACTCGGACGAAGCCTTTCGGCTGATGAAGAGCCGCGGCATCACGAACGTCATCGTGATGGGCGTGCATACCAACATGTGCGTTCTCGGCCGGCCCTTCTCGATCCGCCAGATGGTCTATCAGGGAATGAACGTCGCCCTGATGCGCGACATGACCGACACGATGTACAACCCGGCAATGAAGCCGTTCGCCAGCCACTTCACCGGCAACGACCTGGTCGTCGAGCACATCGAGAAGTTCTGGTGCCCGACGATCACCAGTGCCGACTTCCTGGGCGGGAAGCCGTTCACGTTCGCGAAGGACAAACGCCCGCACCTCGTCATCATCAGTGCCGAGGACGAGTACAAGACCGAGATCACTCTGCCCGAGTTCGCCGCCAAACACCTGGGCCGCGACTTCAAGGTCAGCTTCGTGTTCGAGACGCCGTCCAAGAAGTACGACCTGCCGGGGATCGAAGTCGTCAACGACGCCGACGTGCTGCTGATCAGCGCGCGCCGGAGGCCGATCCCGAAGGCGCAACTCGATGTTGTGCGGAAGTACGTCGCGGCCGGAAAGCCGGTCGTCGGCATCCGCACCGCCAGCCATGCCTTTCATGCGCGCGACAAGCAGCCCGAGGGACTCGATGCGTGGGTTGAGATCGACAAGGAACTGATCGGCGGCAACTATCAAGGTCACACCAGCAACACGAGCAAGGGAATCATCCGGCCCCTCGCCGACGTGAAGCATCCGATCCTGACCGGAATCCCGGCGGGCGAATTCCCGAGCGGCGGCACGCTGTACCTCAACACGCCGCTCGATCCGAAGGCCACGGAGTTGATGCGGGGCCGCATCGAAGGCAACGACAAGCACGAGCCGGTCGCGTGGACGTTCGACCGCAAAGATGGCGGCCGCACGTTCTACACGTCGCTCGGTCACCTCGACGACTTCCAGCAACCGGCGTTTCAGCGGCTGCTGCTGAACGGCATCTTCTGGGCTGCCGGGAAGGAAGTGCCGAGCGGGGAACTCGGAGCGCGGAGTGCGGAGCAAAAGACCTCCGCAGCAGATCCGTCACTCCGCACTCCGCGCTCCGAGTTCCGCGCTCTCCCCGTTCCCGGCACATGGGAGCAGCACTCGAAAGACCTCGCCAATGTCGACGGCTTCGCGTGGTATCGCTGTGAGGTGAAAGTCCCCGAGGCGTGGAAGGGACGTGGCGGATACCTCTATGTCGAGAAGGTCGACAACGCCGCCGAATGTTTCATCAACGGCGTGAAGGTCGGGATCAGCGGTGCCATGCCGCCGAAGTACGCCAACGGCATCGAAAACATGCACCGCTACGTCATCCCACCGACGGCGATCAAGCCAGGTGAGGTCAACGTCGTCGCCATCCGGGTCTTCGATGAGGGCGGTGCCGGTGGCTTCAAGGGCGGTGCGCCGCAGATCATTGCCGGTAACGAAGCGATCTCGCTCGAAGGTCAGTGGCAGTTCCGGGTGGGCGATGACTTGGTGTGGGCCAACGCGAAGCCCGGCTTCTTTGCAGACGACGGGCTTCTTCCTTTTGAGAAGCTCGGCCCCGCCCCGAAGGTCAGCCAATTTGCCACCGTCATCCGGCGTGAAGCGCAGCAGACGGCCCTCTCGCCGCGCGAGTCGATGGATCACTTCAAGGTTCCCGACGACTTGCAGGTCGATCTCGTTCTCGCCGAGCCGATCGTGTCGCAGCCCCTCTTCATGAACTTCGACGAACGAGGCCGCCTCTGGGTGATGCAGTACCTGCAATACCCCGAACCCGAGGGTCTGAAACTGCTGAGCAAAGACCAGTGGTGGCGAGCGGTCTACGACAAGGTTCCTCTCCCACCCCCGCACGGCGACAAGGGAAAGGACAAGATCACGATTCATGAGGACACCGACGGCGACGGGATCTACGACAAACATAAGACGTTCGTCGATGGCCTGAACATCGCGACCTCCTTCGTCCAGGGACGAGGCGGCGTGTGGGTGCTCAACCCGCCGTACCTGCTTTTCTATCCCGACAAGAACGGCGACGACGTGCCGGATGGTGATCCCGAGGTCCATCTCTCCGGCTTCGGCCTCGAAGACACGCATTCGGTCATCAACAGCCTGCGCTGGGGCCCGGACGGCTGGCTGTACGCGGCCCAGGGAAGCACGGTATCGGCGAGCGTGAAGGCGGGGCAGGCCAGCGCGGAGCGCGGAGCGCGGAATGCGGAACAGAAAGGCAATACCGGGCTACCGGCTTCTTACGGCTCCGCGCTCCGCGCTCCGAGTTCCGAGCTTCCCCCCGTCTTCTCCCAAGGCCAAAACATCTGGCGCTACCATCCGGAAACGAAGCGTTACGAAATCTTCTCCGAAGGGGGCGGCAATGCGTTTGGGCTGGAGATCGATTCCGCCGGCCGGGCCTTCTCGGGTCACAACGGCGGCAACACGCGCGGCTTTCACTATATGCAGGGAGCTTACCTCCAGAAGGGTTTTACCAAGCACGGACCGCTCGGGAACCCGTATGCGTTCGGCTACTTCCCCGCGATGGAGCATCACAACGTTCCGCGCTTCACGCACGAGTTCGTCATCTACGAGGGAGCCGACGCGCCGCTGGCTCTGCCAGAGAAGTATCGGGGCAAGCTGTTCGGATCGGCCGCGATTTTGAACCACGTCGTGATAAGCGATGTCGAGCGGGTCGGATCGACCTTCAAGACGAAGGACATCGGTTACGCGATCGAATCGGCCGACACGTGGTTCCGTCCCGTCGACACCAAGGACGGCCCCGACGGAGCGATCTACGTCGCCGACTGGTACGACGGGCAACTCGCCCACACCGCCAACTATCAGGGGGGCCTCGACCGCGATCACGGTCGCATCTACCGCATCCGGCCGAAGGGCGATCTTGCATTTCTTCGGAGCGGGGGGCGTAAGCCCCCAGAATCCGCAAACAACAAAACGGGAACCTCCGAAGCCGCAACCAGGGGGCTTACGCCCCCCGCTCCGAAAGCAGATTTAAGGAAACTGACGTCGCCGCAGTTGGTCGCCCTCCTCTCGCACGCCAACCGCTGGCATCGCGAGGCGGCGCGGCGAGTCCTCGCGGATCGCAAAGACGCCAGCATCGTTCCCGCTCTCAAACAAAAGCTCTTCGCCGAGAAGGGACAGACCGCGACCGAATCCCTGTGGGCGCTTCATCTCTCGGGAGGACTCGATGAGGCAACGGCCCTCAAGGCGATCGACCACCCGGAACCGCAGGTCCGTCTCTGGACGGTGCGGCTCTTGGGTGACGACCGTCGTCTGCCGTCGGACATCGCCATTCGAGTCGCCAACCGCGCGTTGACCGAACCGAACATCGAGGTCCGCTGCCAGTACGCCGCGACCGCCAGGCGGCTCCCCGCCGACCAGTCGCTCCCCATCGTCCGCAGCCTGATGACGCGAGATGAAGACGCCACCGATCCCCGCCAACCGCTGATGATCTGGTGGGCGGTCGAAGCGGCGGTAAGTGCGGAACTCGGAGCGCGGAGTGCGGAGCAAAAGAACACAACCGGATCGGATGACGCTTCGCTCCGCGCTCCGAGTTCCGCGCTCCGAGTTTTCGACGACGAGTCGCTCTGGTCGCGTCCGCTCGTCCAGAAGGAAATCCTCCCGAGGCTGATGCGCCGCTTCGCCGCCACCGGTCAACGGGCCGATCTCGCCATCTGTGCCCAGTTGCTCAACCAGTCTCGAACGCCCGAGACCACGAAGGCGCTCATGCAGGGGTTCGAGGAAGCCTTCCAGGGGCGATCCCTCAACAACGTTCCGGCCGACCTCGTCGCGGCGTTGTCGGCGGCGGGAGGCGGTTCGCTGTCGCTGAAAATTCGTCAGCAGGATGCCTCCGCCATCGAGGAAGCCCTCAAGATCATCGCCGACGAAAAGGCTCCGTCGGGCAAGCGGGCCGAATACGCGACGCTCTTCGGTGAGGTGAAGCAACCCAAGTCGGTCCCCGTCCTGCTGGAGACCCTTTCCAAAACATCCGATGACGGTTTGAAGGCCGCGATCCTGTCGACGCTCCCTGCTTACGGAGACGACCGCATCGCGAACGAGGTGCTCAAGCAATACGGCCAGATGACCGACGACATCCGCGCGGTGGCCCAGTCCTTATTGGTCGCTCGCAAACCGTGGTCGCTCGCGCTGGTCGAAGCCGTTGATCGAGGCGACATCGGCGCGAAGACGCTGCCGGTGGAAACGGTTCGCCAACTGACGGTCCATCGCGACGAACGCCTCGCCTCGCTGATCGCCAAGCACTGGGGGAGCGTCGACGGAGCCACGACCACCGAGATGCAGGCCCAACTCGAAAAGTATCAAACGATCCTCAGCGGCCCCGGCGACCCCTATCCGGGGAAGAAACTCTACGTGCAGATGTGCGGCAAGTGTCACACGCTCCACGCGACCGGCGGCAAGATCGGCCCCGACCTGACCACGTACAAGCGCGACGACGTGCGCCGGATGTTGCTCAACGTCATCAACCCGAGTGCCGAAATCCGCGAAGGCTTCGAAACCCTGATCGCCGTCCTGAACGACGGCCGAGTCGTCACCGGCTTCCTCGTGGAACAAGACCCGCAATCGGTCTCGCTGCGCAGCACCGACGGCCAAACCGTCACCCTCTCCCGCGCCGACATCGACGAACTGATCCCCCAAAAGAAATCCCTGATGCCCGAAGGCCAGTTGAAAGACCTCACCGACGATCAGGTCCGCAATCTGTTCGCCTATCTTCGCAGCACTCAGCCGTTGAATGATTGAGTGATGTAAGGTGCATCGAGTCTCCGAGACGCACCGCCCACGCAAGATAGAGCAGAACGGTGTGTCTCGGAGACTCGACGCACCCTACGCGGCTTGCAAAATGTGAAGGATGGCATTTGAGCAAGACACAAGACACGTCTGGTGGTCCTGTCGCCATCCGTGGTTATCTCGTACAGACACTCGTCGCGCTTCTGGACATCGCACTATCTGAACCGCAATTCACGCAGATCACACTCGAACCAGCCCACGCGCAGGATCAATTTGATTTCGTCTGGAACGATGCCCAGCGCTCCCACGCCGTGCAGGTGAAATCGACGACAAACCAATTCATGAAGCGAGATGTCGAAGGCTGGGCTCGAAAGCTTGAAGCCGTTCGGACGAATGAGGCATGCCGCCTTATCCTCGTTGGCAATTACCACACGGGTCTGGCGACAGTAGATGCCATCGGGAAAGTTGTCGTCGAAAAAAAGAACCTCGATCTCGACGGACTCTTCGCTCAAGCAGCGCATCAAGTTGCAAAATTCGTACACGCGCAGAATCTCGGCGTTGGCACGCCGGATGAATACGAGCAAATCGCGGAAAGTTTGGTCACCAGGCTCCTGCGACATTCAGTCGCGCGTCAAGCATTCACACGAGATGAGTTCGTTGAACTTCTGTCTAGCTGGGTCAAAGAATCGCCACGAAAGCGGAGGGTTGTCGACGTCTCGCGGATTATCAGATACGCCCCCGCGGAACTCATCGGACGCGAGGTGGAGACGAAGTTGCTCGATGACGCTTGGGAGCAAGCGGGGCGAGGCGAAGCGAAGCGGCCGCATGTGCTCACCTTTGTTGCGCTGGGTGGTGAGGGGAAGACATCGTTAGTGGCGAAGTGGGCGGCTGAGTTGGCGCATCGGGATTGGCCGGGTTGCGACACGGTGTTTGCGTGGTCGTTCTATAGTCAGGGTACTCGCGAGCAAGTGGCGGCTTCGTCGGATTTGTTTCTGAAGGAAGCCCTCACCGTCTTCGGTGACTCGGCGATGGCCAACAGTCCACAGGGGTCATTCGACAAAGGTCGGCGGTTGGCGCAGTTGGTGGGTGAACGGCGGACGTTGTTGATTCTGGATGGTATGGAGCCGCTGCAATACGCGCCGACCTCGCTGATGCCGGGGCAACTCAAGGATCATGGGCTGGCCGAACTACTCAAAGGCC
>JANODP010000158.1:0-2701 GCA_031412755.1 Schlesneria sp.
GTGAGGGGGGATTCATTTCAGTGCAGCAGAAACCAAACTCATCGTGACCCAGCTCGTGCGGATTCGGTCACCATCTTTCAATGCGTCTCGATCGCTCCGCCCCCTCACCCTAACCCTCTCCCCCCGAAGACGGGCGGGAGAGGGGACCAGAAAAGGCGACCATCAAATAACAACGGTACCCGCGTTTTAATGCGGAGGCTTCTGAAGTTGCAGTCCGATCATATCTGTCGCATGATCCGGTCACATTTATCGCGTGATCCGGTCGGCTTATCGTTACCCGCGCTTCGGATGTCTCACCATGTCTTCGCAGTCACCGCAGCTCGATTTGGAATTCCTCACTCCCGAACGGGTCACGATTCGGATCAGCGGCCGGCCGCCGGTTACGCGAGACTTCGTCAGTCCGCTCGTTCCGACCGACTTGTTCAACCTGTCCTGGTACGTCGAGACCTATGGCACCGACGGCGGCTTCGAGATCGATGACCGGCGGGCGATCGACTTCGAGCGGCGGCTGCCTCAGTTCGGCGAAGCGCTGTTCAAGGCGATCTTCGACGACATGACCGCCGGCGCGCTCTTCCATCAGTTTTACTCCGACAAGACGCCGGGACGACGGCTGACGATTGCCGCGCAAGACCCGAAGATCCTCGGCCTGCCGTGGGAGCTGATGGGGTTTGAGAACGCATACCTCAATCAGGCCAATCCGCCGATCTCGGTCCGGCGGCGGTTTCCGGGAGATCATCAGGTTTGGAGATCGCGCGACGGGGCACAGGCGAAGGACTCGTTGCACATTCTGTTTGTCGTCAGCCGGCCGTTGGGGGCGGGGTTCATCGATCCGCGCGGCGATCCGGCGGCGGTGCTCGCGGCGTTGGAGGAACATGCGCCCGACCGCTTCACCACCGAGTTCCTGCGGCCCGGCACGTTCGACGCCCTGACCAAACGGCTGAAGGATCGCCATCAGCCGCCGGTCGACATCGTCCATTTCGACGGACACGGCTACTTCGATCGCGAAGGGTTGGTCGAGGGTCATGTCGCGCGGCTCAATGCGAAGCCGGGGCAGTCCGATTTCCATGCGCTGCTCAAGCTGCCGCAGGAGGCGGGACCGGGTTTGGGGTACTTGCTGTTCGAGACCGAGCGTGGTGGTCAGCACTTCGTCTCGGCCGGCTCGTTGGGGCAGCAGCTCAATGAGCAGAACGTGTCGCTGGTGGTATTGTCGGCCTGTCAGTCGGCGATGCTGGCGAGCGACTCCGACGAAGAGGAGGACGAGGAACCAAAATCCACGGGCGGCGGCGGGCCGACTCCCAAACAACTTCTGTTTCCCGATACGGCCCGGCAGCGAGCCGCCGGTGACGACGACTCGGACACGCGCGCCACCACCACGTCGGCGGACGCGGTGGCCAGGCGGGCGCAGAGCGAGCCGTTGGGGACAGTCGCCGTGCGACTGACGGCGGCGGGGATTCCGGCGGTGTTGGCGATGACGCATACGGTACTCGTTGTCACCACGCAGCGGCTGTTTGGGACGTTCTACGCCGGCCTGGCCGACGGCCTGCCGATCGGCGACGCGCTCGATGCCGCGCGCAACGACCTGATGATTCATCCCGAGAAGCACGAAGTCCTGCGGTTCGACTCGACCACGCTGGAGCAGTACGCGCACGTCTCGAAGTTGCAGGACTGGTTCGTCCCCGCGCTGTATCAGAACCCGGTCGACGACCCGCCCCTGCTCGCGTCTGGAGGATGGGCACTCCTGCCCGTCCCTCCGAAGACGGACAACCCGACAGTTGTGGCCGGTCTCCCGACCGAGCCACCGTCCGTCGCGCCGAAGAAGACGGGCAAGAGTGCCCATCCTCCTCGGCGGCCGTTCTTTGGTCGCGTCCACGAACTGTGGCGGATCGAACGGGCGTTCGTCGCCGGGGTGCGGCGAGTCGCGATCACGGGGTTTGGCGGGCAGGGGAAGACCGAGCTGGCGCGGGAGCTGGGGGATTGGCTGGTCCGGACGGGGATGTTTGAGCGGCATGTCTTCGTCGACTTCAGCCGTTGGCAGGGGGGCGATCCGATCGAGCAGACGTTGGGGGAATGCCGTTCGGTGCTGCGCGGCGATCTGCCGCACGCCGCCGACTTGCCGCAGGCATTGCGTCAAACGCGGGTGCTGCTGACGCTCGACAATCTGGAAAAGTTGGACGCCGCCGCCTTGACCGAACTGCTGACGTCGGCGGCCGAGTGGTCCGAGTGCGGTGGCTCGCGCGTGTTGCTGACGTCGCGGCGTCCCGAGTTTCCTCACCCGGCCTTCCGAGCGGCGTCGGCCGGCTATCAGCGGTTGAAGCTGGAGGGACTCGGATCGAAACAACATCCCGACGCCGCGTTGAAATGGTTCCGCGCCTTGTTCGAGCGGCGGACCGAGTTGTCGGAGCCGGCCGAACTGACCGCGCCGTCGCGCGCGAAGTTGCTCGCGCTGTTCGACCGCGTCAGCTTTCACCCCCTCTCGATCCGCGTCCTGTCCGAGCAACTCAAGACCCGCGACATCGACGAGGTGCTGTCGCGCTTGGAGACACTGCTCGCCGTGGCCGACGCTGCCAGCGTCGGCCCCCCCCCCCCACCCCCCCCCCGCGCCTCCCGGCCCACCCCCGCCCCCCCCATCCCCCCGCGGCGGGGGGCCGCGGCGCCACCTGGCCGGCGCGGCCCCCGCGGGCCGGGCGGCCCCCCCCCGCCC
>JANODP010000159.1:0-14106 GCA_031412755.1 Schlesneria sp.
GCAACTCGCCGCTCTCGGTGTTCAGCGGCTGCAACTCATCGACTTCGACACGGTCGAAGCCACCAATATCACCACGCAGGGCTACTACACCGGTGACCTCGGTGCGCCCAAGGTCTCGGCCACCGCCCAGGTCATCCATCACATTGATCCCACAATCACGGTGGCCACAGTTCCCGATCGGTTTCGCCCGCGCCAGGAGACGGGCGAGGCGGTCTTCTGCTGCGTCGATTCGATCGCCACGCGGGCCGCGATCTGGCGCGCCGTCCACAAATCGTGTTCATTCTGGACGGATGGTCGCATGCTTGGCGAAGTTCTGCGCATCCTGACCGTGGCCGACGAACTCGGCCGCAGCCATTACCCGATGACGCTCTTCGAGTCCTCCGAAGCCCAAGCCGGTCAATGCACGGCTCGCAGTACCATCTACACCGCCAACATTGCAGCCGGCCTCATGCTGCACCAGTTCGCCCGCTGGCTGCGCGGCCTGCCGGTCGAACACGATCTGACTCTCAACCTGCTCGCAAGTGAACTCACCGTCCTACCCGCCCCCGTTCAGTGAACCACAGAGTTCGGACTGGATATTGTTCCATCTATGGGGCCGCTGAGCGATTAGCTTGGCGGCCCCATTCCTTCTCAGTCGGAGATCACCCATGCCCCGATTCAGAAAACCTCAACTGAGAGCACGACGGTGCCAGTCGTTGGTCAATCGACGCCGATCGCAGATGTCCCGCCCTCCACGCCATCGACCAGGCTGCGACAGAGGTATCTGTTCTTCAATACTTACGAAGCTGAACGCTTCAACCGTTCCATCGGGACGAATCCAAACATATCTTCGCCGCAGATGCGGTCTCTGATCGTTAGCTATCAGAAGTACGGTGTTTGAATCCCCCGGCGGCAACAGCAGCAAGTTCTGGGAGGTTCGCGTCCAAGGATCGGATGTCTACACGTCCTACGGCCGCATCGGATCCTTCGGTCAAACGAGGTGCAGGTCGTTGCAGTCGACGGAAGCGGCCACGGCCCACGCAGCGAAACTCGTTCGCGAGAAGACCGGGAAGGGTTACGTCGAAATGACGTGATCTGTGCTTTGAGAATTGGAGTGCCCCCGGCTGCGGAACACCCGCGGCCGGGCTCTGATTCTCTTTTAGCCCTTGGGCAACGGCTCCAGCAGAAAGCCACCGAAGTCGGCATGACGAGCACCGAGAACTCCGCCTCGCTTGAGGACTCGCAGCACTTCGCGCAGACCGCGCAGCGGGTCTCGCAAGTGCTCCAGCACGCCGTGCAGGAAGACGGCATCGAACGATTCGTCAGGAAAGGGAAGCGAATAGAGGTCGCCCACATCGAAGCGAACGTTTGACGTCCCGCGTTCGGCCGCTGTCGTCCGGGCCAGTTCTATCTGACTCGGCTCGATGTCGATGCCGACCAATTCGGCGGGCGCGACGAGCTTGGCGAGGTCGATGGTGATCGTCCCCGGCCCGCACCCGCCATCCAGCAGCCGCATCCCTGCTCGCAGATGCGGCAGGAAAAACGCGGCATGTGTGTTCGCCCGGCGTCTGCCGAAGAACTCGGCGGCGGCTTGGTCGTAACCCACCGAATAACTTTCACGCGGCAGATCGTTCGTCGTCGAGAGATCAAGATCGGGCAAGTTGTTCCAAAGTTCTGCCATCGTCGAATGCGATCTCAACGCGGCGACAATCACGGGCAGCGGATCGGCGAACAGGGCGGGGACATTGGCTTCGCCAGGCGCACGGATGCGAAACGCGAGCTGTTCGATCGGCGGCGTGAATTGCGCATCGACGTCCGTTCGGTTGCCGCGAGCGTCGAGGCGATACCAACCGCATTCCGGGAGTTGAACCGCGTTCAAACCGTGCAAGGAAAACGCGGTCCCGTCGTCGTCCAAACGGAGTCGTTGATAGCAGAGCGCCGTCGGAATGCCGTTGGCTCGCAGAAGCGCCGCCAGCAGATGGCTCTTCGCGTAACAAATGCCGCTGCCAACCTTCAGCACTTCGGACGCCGAACACGTCACCGGTTGTAGGCCGTAATCGTGAGAATGTTTGATTTCGTCGCGCACCCATTCAAAGCACCTCCGAACGATCGCCGCCGGCTCCTCACAACCGGATGCCAACGACCGGGCGCGGGTGGCGACTTCGGGATGTCGCCAGTCGATGACGTCCGTTGATTTCAAGAACTCATTCACGGCCAACTCCTCCTGACCACGCTCCCTCAAAGTCGATCACGATCTTGCCGACGTGCTGACCTGTCGACAAATACTCCAGCGATTCTCGAATCTTTGCGATCGGAAAGCTGCGGTCGATTACGAGACGGAGTTGATGCTGCTCAAGGGCCTGCACGAGTCCCTCGAAGCTGGCACGGTTGCCGACGGACAATGCGTGGAGTCTCACCATCCGGCGCAGTGCGAGGGTCACATCGAATTCCGCTCGCTGGCTTTCGAGATACCCGACGAGGCTGACGACGCCGCCTAACTTAGTTGCCGCAATCGAACGAGCGAGGTTTGTGCCGCCCGCGACATCAATCACCTGATCGGCTCCGAGGCCGTTCGTCAGCCGCAAGACTTCGGCGGACCAATCCGACTTCGCTCGGTTGACGAGATCCATCTCGCCCAAGGGGCGAAGGCGACGCAGCTTTTCGTCACTGCGGGAGGTCACGATGACGCGCGCTCCCGCGGCGAGCGCGAGTTGCAACGCAAAGGTCGAGACGCCGCCGGTCCCCTGAGCGACGACCGTTTGCCCCGCTTGGAGTTGGCCTAACGCAAACAGCGCGTGCCACGCGGTGACACCGGCGATGGGCAGCGTGGCGGCTTCGATGGGAGTGAAGTGCGCCGGCGCTCGGACGGCGGCGTGCTCGGGAACGCAGACGAACTCGGCGAGGATTCCGTCGACGGTTCCGCCGAGCCGTCTCGCGACGACCTCGGGAGTTGGCGCACCATCCACCCAATCGGGCACATCGCAAGGACAAACTTGATCGCCCACGCGAAACCGCCGCACGTCCGAGCCGATCGCCACCACCTCGCCCGCTCCGTCAGACACCGGGATGAGCGGCAGTTTGAGCTGCGGGTAGTCACCCCGCACGACTTGCAGGTCTCGATAGTTCAGCGCGGCCGCCCGCATCTTCACGAGGATATCGCGCGGGCCGGGAGTTGGCTCAGGGCGCTCGGCGAGCGTGAGTTGATCCAGTCCAAACGACGAATGAAGTTCGATGACTTTCATGAGTGGATTGCAGGTTCCTCAGCCAGTTCACAGGAGAGTCTGCCGACAAAATTCAACTTGGCGGAAGTATCTCCAGTGTCAACGAGGTATCGACATATCCCACCGACCGCCAGAATGCGACCGCGGCCGTGTTGGCGGTCAAGACCTCGACGGTCAGTCGTTTGTTCGTCGGCCAAACTTTCGTGCGCAGTAATTCGATGGCCCGCCGGCCGATTCCCTGGCGACGACGCTCGCGCACCACGAACAATTGCCGGAGATAAATCTCGTCGGGCTGTTCACGAAAGAGGGCGTAGGCGACCGGAATTCCTGCCAATTCAAAAACGACCGCGCGGTAGTCCAGTTCCAGCCAGCCGCGCATTCGCTCGCCAAGTTCCGGCACGGTCATCCGGTTGCGATGTCCTTCGTCGCGGATCAATTGATGATTCCACTCGGCGAGTTGATCGAAATCGGATGTCCTGACAAAACAAAACGCGAGCTGCGAGGACCGGCTATCCCATGACTCAACCAGATGCTCCACCCCCAGCGCCGCCCGCTTCTCGGCGAGGAACGGCAGGTGGTGCCGCAGGTGCCGCACGGCCTGCAACACCAGTTGCCGCAGGGTGAGGAGACCCGAATCGCTGTGGACGGCGGTGCGTGACCACGCCTCGGGCGGCTGCATCCGCAATATCCGAACAGCATGACGACGCAGGGCTGTAAACAGGGCCAGTTGCTCGTCGAGGTTGAAGGACTGGTAGCCGAGCCGCTCGATGTAGAGGTTCTCGTCCGCACTCATCAGGAGCGGGCGGTCCATCGCAATCGTCCGCACGATGCGGTCGGTGAAGAATATCTCAGTGTCGGCGAGGTGGCCGACACACTCCACGGTGCTCCACTTTCCCGGTACGGGTCGGGCGAGCACCTGCTCCGGGGTCATGCCCGCCACGGCGGATCTCAGGTCGTCAATTCCCTGCTCGTAGGCTGCGATCAGCTCGGTGCTGCCCAGCGTGCCGTCGTCACCCTGCATCATCGCCATGTACTCAGACTGCTGCATCACTCACCGCCCCTCGGAAGCTCGTTCTCGTAGCCGTGAAGCTTGGCGGCAATTGAATCAAGATCTTCCCGCGAAGATTTTCCGACGCGCGCCGCCCACCATGAGGTTAGGTCCAGGGCATCTGCCGCGATGCGAGGCACAACATGCAGATGCAGGTGAAACACGGACTGCTCGCCCGCGTTCCCACTCGCGAGAAAGAGCGTTTCTCCTTGAGAGCCAAGAACTCGCCGCTGCCGTCGCGCGATCCCGGCACCGAGCTGAAAGACGGCTGCGAGCTCCTCTGGAATTGCATCGGTGAATTCCACGGCATGTCGCTTTGGAATCACCAGGCAATGCCCTTCGCGGAGTGGACCGATGGTCAAGAAAGCAATGCTCAGGGAGTTCTCGGCGACGCGGGTTGCGGCTGCGCGCCCGGCAACAATCTCACAGAAGATGCATGGGCCGTTTCGTACTTCTTTTTCAAAGGAAGGCATCAGGATCTACTCGACGAGATTATCCGGCGCAAGTGAACTGCCCCGCTAGTTACAAAAGATTGGCGACCGCCGCTCCGGTGCATGCGATGGTTCGGCCTGTCTCCGGGAAGCGGAAGCTATCTCTTACGGTCGGTCGGAGCGGCGGGTTTTTCAGGTGGCAGCGACTGCGTTCGCTCCGCTCACTCCGTCCCTTCCACCCCCATTCAAGAGTAGGAGGAATGTGTCACCCATGTCCCCGAACACCTGTTACCCTTGACTCCGGTCCAAACAAAGGGCGAGGTTCCGCAAATTACGTTCGATGACAATGACGGAACACTCCAGACTTGGGACGTGTTTGGCGACGACCTCGGCTTCGACATTGTGGATTCAATCACGAACACGGCACCGTTTCACATTTCGCCATCGGCACCGGACTTCGCACTCTATGTCGCTTCGGATGGTGCCATCGGATTCGGTACGGATACTCCCGACGCGAATTCTTGGGTGGACATCCGGTCGAGTTTCTTTGTCAACGGCTTGTTGGCAGTTCGGGACGATTCCGGTCCGCACTACCTCCGCGTGGAGACCGCTGCTGGGGTATTTCGTTCGGGAGTCCAAGGGTACGGCGACGCTCAATTCGGTGCATTGACCTCCGGAAAGGGACTGAACCTACTCGCGGGCGGCACGACGAAATTGGTTATGAATTCCACAGGCCAGATCTCTTTCGGCAGCACCCCGTCCGCCATCAGCACCCATGCTTTGCTGCATTCCTCAGGTGCGAACCTCACGCTCGCCGGCGTGTGGACCAACGCCTCCAGCCGCGCCTTGAAGCAGGACATCGAGCCGATCACCAGCGAGCAAGCGCGTCAAACCGTGCGAGCCCTTCAACCCGTCGGATTCCGCTACAAGAACGAACTGGACGAACGATATGTCGGCTTCATCGCCGAAGACGTCCCCGAACTGGTCGCCACTCACGACCGCAAGGGCCTCGCCCCAATGGACATCACCGCCGTCCTCACGAAGGTCGTGCAGGATCAGGACAAGCTCTTAGAAAAGGAACGCAATCGGAATGACCGCTTGGAAACGACGGTTGATCGACAGCAGCAATTGATCGACTCGCTCAGCAAGCGGCTGGCTGTCCTTGAACGGAAGTCTGAGCGAGTTAAATGAGGTGACGAAGACGGTCGCAGTCTGAGCCGGGTTTGATGATCGACCAAAACGACAAGCCTCGCGATGATGAGTCGCAGGGTTCTTACGTTTGATGAGAATCGAGCGTGCAGCGTGGGCGAGTTCTTCAAAGGTTGCAGACCGACCGCATCGATCTGTGGCAGTTCCACGAAATCGTCTATGACAACGATCCCGACGGGGGTCTTCTCGCGGCTGAGGGAGCCATTCAAGCGGGTCTCAAGGCATTGCAGCAGGGCAAGGTGCGATACGTCGGGTTCACCGGACACAAAGATCCCGCCATCCATCTCAAGATGCTCAACATGCCGTTCGAGTGGACCAGTGTGCTGATGCCGCTGAATGTGATGGACGTGCATTTCCGCAGCTTCCAGAAAATGGTGCTGCCGGAATTGGTGAAACGTGGCATCGCACCGTTGGGGATGAAAAGTCTGGGCGGCAACGGTTCCATCGTTTCCAAGGCGGGCGTCTCACCGCAGGATGCGATTCGTATGTGCTGTCACTGCCGATCACCAGCCTCGTAAGCGGCATCGATTCGGAAAAAGTGCTCGATCAGAATTTGGAGATCGTGCGGAACTTCAAGCCGATGACCGACGCGGAACTCCGACAACTCGAAGCGCGGACGTTACCGATGGCGGGAGACGGGCGGTACGAATTGTTCAACACATCCAAGACATTCGACGGCCCCGTGCATCGCAAGCAGCACGGATTCACAATCGACGAGGCACCGTAGCCTCACAGCGCAGCATTGGCGCGCTCCAGCGAACGGCGTCCAAACGCAACGGCCCCCGCCAGCGGATGCATCCGGCCCTACAAGTAGTCTCGCAGCAGGACCGCCGCCAACGAGCTGGAGGTGAATCCCGTTGCCGCCAGAGCACATAGCGAACTGCAAGCCGGGGCGCTAGGAGCGGTACCAGACAGCACAATTGTGAGTTGGTCACTCCACAGGTTCGGTCAAGGCCGATGATTCCGCCCCCCGAGATTCGCGATAAACAGTTTGCATCTTTGGTACTGACCAGCCAATTTGGACATGGCGACGGGAGGCTACTTCACGGGGTTGGTAGCGTCGGCTGGTTGATCCGTGGTCGGACGCTCGCCCGCAACCCCCGTTGTTCCAGTGATACTCGATTGCGTCGGGACGATCACGTTTACGACAGGCGGCGGCGGTTCTGATTTCTTGTCTGTCTTCGACAAGTAGGGAGCAATAAATGCAACCAGCAATGCACCGCCAACACCGATCCACGCGGCATTCGTCGCTGCCTTGGTTGCTATGGTCGCCGCTTTTGTCGCCACAGCCATTGACTCGGCGTGGCGCTCATCGGCCAGACGCGCTTGATCGGATTGGAAGGTTTCTTGTCTTCTTAGTAGCTCATCTGTCAACTGCATGTCGGAGTGCTCCTTAGGCGACAGGCCCTGATGCCATTGGCACCATTGATCGCAACTTCTCTGTTTTTCGATGAGTTCCATGAAATAGTCGTGAGTGCCTGTCTGTTCCCATTCTTCGGTCTCTTCGCAGAACTCTGGAACCAACTTGAAGCAAATTGGCGGGAGGTCATAAACCCGCGGTGCGCGCTGAAGGAGAAAGTCGCTTTGGTCATTGCTTGGGACGGATGGTCCTTCCGGCAATTCCCCACCACCTCTAACGCCAACCTCGACTTCCACCAGTTCGCGAGTCACCAGATTGCGCATCGCCAAATAGCCGCATTTCGTGCATTGGACATTCTCCGGCATGGACCACTCTCCCGGTTGATGCGCACACCAAGAGCCGTTACCATGCTGCTTACCACAGCGCATGGTTCGCGTCTCGGCGAACAAAGAAAACTTGAACGCCCGGCAGTTTGCACCTGCCGGGCGTTTCTCATTGTCGGAGTTCATCGCGAAGCAATCAAGCCGCCACGGTCTTAGCGGCTTCAGTCAGCAACCGCTCCAGCGTCCACTGATCTTGTGCCAAGCCAGCTTGAACCGCTGGCGTGGTCTTGATCGACGAATGCTTGCGAACCCAGTTGTACCACGCGAAGTACAGGCCCAGCATCGCGTCATGGTTGCGGGTTTTCTTGCTGTGAGCATTGGTCAACCGCGTGAATCGGCGAACACTCATCCGCGTGGTCAGGTTGAATCGTTCCATCCGACTCGTGCCGATTTCAAACTCCGGCACGCTCCCGCAAACGACCGTCTTGGTGATGCTTGTTATGGACCCCGGCGAGTACCGCTGGACGGCCTGCCCGCCATTCTGGAAGTTCTTGGCCACCTGAGCGAAATCGACGTTGTGATGGAACGTGAGAGGAATCGCTGACGTGTAGGACTTGAAGCCATCAGTGTTGACGGTCGGGCGTCCGCCGATGGCCACGAACATCTTGGAAGCAAACTTCCAAGTGTCGTAGTGACCGCGTTCGCGAGCGTGCCAGCAGAGCAACAGCTTGGAATCGCGGTCGATGGCCGTGAAGACGTAGCGGTCGCCGCCGACTTCCGTGCCGTGGCCGAGACGTTCGGCAGTCTTCCTCTTGCAGAAAATGAACGCCCACTGCTCATCGCATTCGACCACAGCGGCGGGAACCTTGCGGATGCTGGCTTCCATGAAGCGGCGGCAGTTCTCGCCCGCTTCAACCATCAGCGACAGGATCGTGTCGGACGCGATTCCTGTGAGCCGCTCGCACGACCGGACGGACATTCCTTCCAGCAGCATCGACAGGACTCGCACGGTGTCTTCCATGCTCGTCTGTCGGCCCGCCAGCGCGTGCGGTTCGGTGAACTTCACACGGCATCCGTTGCAGCGAAACCGCTGATAGCCGTTCTTGTCTTTCCCACACTTCACCGAGGATTCGCAATTGCACTTGGGACAGTTCATTTGACTCGCCTTGCCTGTTGGGGCGAATCGCTTAGAATGTTTCTCGCAAGGGAGCATTCAGGCGATTCGCCGTTTGTTCTGGAACCCGGTCGCGATTACCAGTCGCTTCCGGGTTTTTTCTTTTGGACTTGCCGTCCACGCTTGAAACTGTAAACTGAAACCAAGCTGGTGTCAACTTGGTTGTGTTTACTTTTTTCAAGAAAAGATCAAATGCCAAAGAAACAACATGGCGGCAGGCGTCCCGGCTCTGGACGTAAGGCGATTCACCCTGAAGGTGCGACGATCACCGTCGCCGCGAAATCACCAATCAAATTGGTTGAGCGGTTGGACGCCGTTGCCGCGAAGAAAGGCTGGAATCGCTCCGAGGCCATCACTGAGGCCATACGCGGCCTAGTCAGTCGCCACGAGCGGAAAGCAGGGGTTTCGATCCCATCCGTAACAGACCCCTCCGCCGGTGTATAAGGCCGGTGCGCCAGCCAAGACGCGGGCCGCTCTCCGTTATCGGGGCGGCGCGGGCGGGGCTTCAGAGAGCGAATCAAGAGCGGTCATGATTCCAAGAGAGAGAGCGGAATCCTACAAGAGGTTCGCGATGGCGAAAAAGAGACCGCGCCGCATCAAGGGAGCAAAGCCAAGCGATCCGCTGGTACTGTTTCTCAACGCGAAGGGCTTCGACCTAGTCGCCCGAATTGTCGACAAGCACCCAGGGCACAAGAGCCTGCTGCTTTACCCGACGATTGCAAACGAGGCGTTTGCGCTGGAGCTGTACCTCAAGTGCCTGCACCGCATCCGCCGGCGACGCGGTCGCAAGGTATGGGGACATGACACCAAGAGCCTGTTCGACACACTCAGTAAGGCCGACAAAAAAACGCTCTCGAAATATCTGCTTGAGATTGTTCGTCAACACCCCGATTATTTACTGATGTTCTCGAAAGGCATCTCGTTCGATGCGAGCGCTGTCGCGCAGCGGGCAAGCGCGACATTCGCCAAAGGTCGCTACTGGTCAGACATGAATCTGCCGAACGGCGACGACGATGGATTTGTGACCAACGCTGGCGTTGGCAATCTCTGCGACGCAATCGTCAAGTTGATATTGGAACTGCGGCCAGACTGGGAGGAGCGGTTGAAGAACTTTCGCTTCCGACTACCGGGGCAAGGTCTTCTACCCACATAGCCATCTCGTCAAATCCAAGAACAAGACGACGGTTCGCTCCATTGGCCACGTAGTCGATCACAAGACCTCCCCCGCTCTCCGCAAGTGAGGAGTCCTCAAACGTGCCGAGCGCGACGATCGTCGCCCCTACCAGATCAGCGGGAGGCTTCTGCTGCGGTGTGCGGAGTCCCGGCAGTCTACTGATGACCGCAGCGTCTCTGAATCGTTTCGCTCGCTTGGATTGTTCCGATCGCGTTACCACAATGCCCCCATTCCTTCCTAACGACCAATCCGCCATGTCCAAATTGGCTGGTCAGTACCGCATCTTTGATTGTCATCGGTATGGTCGGAGAACCGACTGCACCGATCACAATCATCGCGGTGTAGTCACAGAACTCCTGTGACTCGAATCACTTATGGGCTGGCGCGGCCATCGTGGCGCATCATCGCGGATTTACGGCAGCGCGTTCTCCAGTTCAAGAAGGTGATAAAACCCCTTCGATAGTCCGTCAGTTCAATCCCTCTCGTCGATCAACGCCCCAAGGTCGAAGCAGCAATTACGGGTATCCTGAGACGGTTAAGAATCGCTCGACGAAAAGACTCGAGCCGATTCGGTTTCCCTGCCAGTAGACACTTCGGTCGATCAAACCGGGGCAAGTTGGAAGCCGTCGGTAGTCCCGCCATCTCAACGACTACTTCTGAAGAAGACGCACCCGCATAACTCGACGAGTTCGACCTGATCGGCCTGAGCTCGGACATCGACTTCGGGTGGTTTCATTTGGCCATGCGTCGCTGGGTCCCGACCTCACCGACGACGTGCAGCGCGAGCATCACGCCAACGTCACGCAGCTCGATCATGCGTTCGGAAAACTGATGCGGACGCTCGACGAGCTGAAGCTCGCGGACAACACGGTGGTCTTCTTCACCTCCGACAACGACCCCGAGGGAGACGACATCAAGACACCCGGCCGCGGTTCGACAGGTGGCCTGCGCGGTCGCAAGCGAGCCGTCTACGAAGGAGGCATCCGCGTCCCCGGCATCGTCCGCTGGCCGGGTAAAGCTCAGTCCGGAACGACGAGCAATGTGCCGGTGATCGGCTCAGACATTTTCGTCACGGCCGTCGGGATCGCCGGAGCGAAGTTGCCGACCGACCGCGTGTTGGACGGCGGCAATTTGCTGGCCGCGCTCGAAGGCCGAGCAGTCGAACGTGCTCGCCCGCTTTACTGGCGCTGCGTCATCGCACCGGGACCGCTGAAGACCGCCATGCGAATCGGCGACTGGAAGATTCTCGCCGACGAATCGCTCACACAGTTTGAGTTGTACAACCTCAAGACCGATCCGCAGGAGAAGACCGATCTCAGCGAGACCCAGCCCACGAAGTTGGCAGAAATGAAATCCGCCCTCGTCAAACTCAACACCGAGATCGAAGCCGAAGGACCAGACTGGTGGAAGACCAACGAACCAGGCGAGAAGAAGGCCAACAAGAAGAAATCGAAGAAGGCTGAATGACGCAACAATTTCAGTTTTCCGGTGTTTAGCTTGCCGAACCCAATCCACCTATTCACCATGCAATCGAGGATCTCTTCTATGCAATCGATGCTCCGTCTGTCTCTTTTGTCTCTTTGCCTTCTCGCCGCCCCGCTGTTCGCTCAGTCATCCTATCCACCAACGTTCAAGGACGCCCGCGTTGAGACTTACCGAAAGATCGGCTCCACGGAACTGAAGCTGTGGATCTTTGGGGAGTCGGATCCCAAGGCACCGAAACCCGCGATTGTGTTCTTCTTCGGAGGCGGTTGGAATGCGGGATCACCGGCCCAGTTCGAGAATCAGGCCCGGCACTTCGCCAAGCGCGGCATGATCGCCATCACCGCCGACTATCGCGTGAAGTCCCGGCATGGCGTTCAAGTGGTGGATTGCGTGAAGGACGCCAAGGCGGCCATCGCCTGGGTCCGGGAAAATGCCCTGCGTCTCGGCATTGATCCGAACAAGATTGCCGCATCCGGCGGTTCCGCTGGCGGCCACCTCGCTGCTTGCACCGGCACGGTTAAAGACTTCGGCAGCGACGAACGTCCGAACGCCATGATCCTCTTCAATCCCGCCTGCACGCTCGCTCCGATCGCGGGCTGGGAACCCCGAGGTGCCGGGGCGGGGCTTAAAGCGGAACGAATCGGCGCGGAGCCGCAAGCGGTCTCACCGGCGCATCACATCGGCCCGCACACCCCGCCGACGCTGATTCTCCACGGCAAGGCGGACACCACGGTTCCGTATGCTTCCGTCGTCGCGTTCGAGAGCGAGATGAAGAAGGCCGAACGCCCGTGTAAGCTGGTCGGTTACGAAGGCGCAGGCCACGGCTTCTTCAATCGCGGCGAGGATTTCACCAGGACGCTCGACGAAGCCGATCGTTTCCTCGTCGATCTCGGATGGCTGGAGAAGAGACCGAACGCGCCATGAGGCCGCGTCATTCCACCACGAACCATGCGCTTCGCGGCTTTGCTGAGAGCGCCGAGAGCGATGATTCCGAATCACACTCTTTCAAACAGCGAACCACGTGAAACCTCTGCTCCTCACCATCCTGCTTGGCTTCACGCTCACTCAGGCCGCTGCCGCCGCCGAGCCCAAGCCCAACATCATCTTCGTCCTCTTTGACGACCTGGGGTGGGGGCAGCCGCAGAGCTACAACCCGAACTCCGCGCTGCGCACGCCGAACCTCGACAAGCTCGCCTCGCAGGGGATGCGCTTTACGGATGCGCACTCGGCCGCCGCAGTCTGCACGCCGACTCGCTACGGCGTGCTCACGGGGCGCTATCCGTCGCGCATCGGGCAGTTCGGCGTGCTGACGACGTTTTCGAAGCCGATCATCCCACCGGGCCGCGCCACCGTGGCCTCGTTACTCAAGTCGCAGGGCTACAAGACGGCGTGCATCGGCAAATGGCACCTCGGCATGAATTGGGTGGACGGCAAGCCGGGCAGCGAAAAGGAAGTGCCCCTCGGCGCAAAGATGACCGGCGGCCCGAATGCGCTGGGGTTTGATGACTTCTACGGCTTCACCCACGCGCGAAACATCGGCACCATCATCGAGCAATATCGTGTCGTCGCGCATGTGAAGCCGGTGGAGAATCAGCCGCTCATGGCGAAGAAGGCGGTCGAGTGGCTCGATCAACGAAAGCCCGGCGAGCCGTTCTTTCTCTACTTCCCGCTGGGCATCCCGCATGAGCCGATCGTGCCATCGGATGAGTTCACCGGGAAAAGCGGCGCGAAGGATGTGGTGAAGAACGACCCGAAGTATGGTGACTGGCTTTACGAAGGGGATGCCTACCTCGGAAAGATCATGGAAGCACTGGAACGCAATCATCTGGCCGAGAACACGCTCATCATCGTCACCAGCGACAACGGTGCCGAGCACCGTGCCTACGCGCCGTTGCGCGATTCCAAGCGCAGCATCTACGAAGGCGGCCATCGCGTGCCGTTCGTCGCGCGCTGGCCCGGCAAGGTGCAGTCCGGCTCGGTGAATGAGCACACTGTCTGTCTCAACGACCTCATGGCCACCGCCGCCGAAATCACCGGCGCGAAGATTCCCGACAACGCGGGCGAGGACAGCGTGAGCTTGCTCCCGGAGTTGCTCGGCACTGCAACGCAGGGCACGCGCGAAGCCACCGTGCATCAGTCGGCGGCTGGCGACCTGGCGATTCGCCAAGGCCCGTGGAAACTCGTCTTCACGAAGGACGGCAGTCGCGAACTCTACAACCTGCAAACGGATTTGAGCGAAACCAAGGACGTGCTCGCGGCAAACGCCGAAGTCGCCACCAAGCTCACCGCACTGATGCAGCGTTACATCGCCAACGGACGCAGCACGCCCGGCATCGCTCAGAAGCACGAGTTCGATCTCTCGATTACCGGCGAAGCCAAGGGCAAGCGGAAGAAGATGGCCAAAAAGACGGACACTTCTCGCTGACCCCGACAACTCCAATGACTGAAAGTACAAGCTCCAAAAGACCATGAAACATACAATCGCACGGCTTCTTCAACTCTCGCTGATCGTAATCATCTTTGCGTGGGCACTATCGCTGCGTGCCGCCGAATTGGTCTACGAAGGGACCAGTGGGATCGGTCACGGAAAGCACATCGTGTTTGTGGCAGGCGATCACGAGTATCGCTCGGAGGAATCGCTGCCGGCGTTGGCTCGGATTTTGGCGAGGCATCACGGATTCAAATGCACGGTGCTGTTTAAC
>JANODP010000160.1:0-40579 GCA_031412755.1 Schlesneria sp.
ACCGGTTTCGGAGCGGGGGACGTGAGTCCCCTGAATGCGGCCGTCACTGCGAACCACGCGAATTCAGGGGACTCACGTCCCCCGCTCCGAAGGAATGGTGTAGAGAATGATCGATTCTTCTGGTTTTGAAACGGCTTCTAAGTCGACCGGCAGAGGAAGGTAGGCAGTAGCTGAACTCGCACGAGTTCAGATTTCACGGAACTGACTGAATTCTTGCGAATTCAGCTACCCAGAGATCAATGAGAACAGCCATGTCACCACGACCGTCTTTCACCAGACCGATAATCTGGCTTGCCTGCTGTGCGATCTCACTCATGCCGCAGACGATGCCGGGAAGGGAGGTCCGCGTCATCGCGGCCGACGTCTCACCGAAGGCGGTCCAGCAGGTCGATTCGCGGGTTGTCACAGACGACGACGAACGGAAGCGGCTCGCGGAGATGCTGTCGCAGGATGTGCGGCGCCGGCGCGTGGCCGCCACCGAGCGCGAGACCGAAGCCTGGTCGAACATTCGGACTCGTGACGAGTGGGAACAGTTTCGTGTGGTACGGCTGCGGGCCTTGCGGGAATCGCTGGGGGTGTTTCCCGAGCCGCCGTCCGATCTGAAGACTCGGGTCACGGGGACGGTCTCCGGGCCGGGCTATCGCATCGAGAACATCGTGTTCGAGAGTCGGCCGGGATTGCTCGTCACGGCAAACCTGTATCAACCCGCCGAGCCGCGCGATTCGATGCCGGGCATGCTGATCTGCCACAGCCACCACAATCCAAAATCCGAACGCGAACTTCAGGAGATGGGAATCCAGTGGGCCAGGCAGGGCTGTCTGGTGCTCGTCATGGACCAGCTCGGGCATGGCGAGCGGCGGCAGCATCCGTTTCGTTCGGCCAACGATTTCGCCGGTGAGTTCCGCGTCGGACGGCAGGACTATTTCTTCCGCTATAACGTCGGCCTGCAATTGAATCTCGTCGGAGACAGCCTGATCGGCTGGATGGCGTGGGACATGCTGCGCGGCGTCGACCTGTTGCTCGCCCGGCCGCAGGTCGACCGCTCGCGCATCGCGCTGCTGGGTGCGGTCGCGGGGGGAGGCGATCCCGCCGCCGTGACCGCGGCGCTGGACGAACGGATCGCGGCCGTCGTCCCCTTCAACTTTGGCGGCCCTCAGCCGGAGACGACGTACCCGCTGCCGGCCGACGCGGCGAAGACGTTCAATTACTTCGGCGGCGGAAGCTGGGAGTCGACTCGCAATCTGAGACGCTCCATCGCCGACGGCTTTGCCCCGTGGGTCATCGTCGGTTCGGTCGCACCGCGGCGAGTGGTCTATGCGCACGAGTTCGCCTGGGACCGCGAGCACGATCCGGTTTGGAAGCGGCTCGAAACCATCTATGGCTTCTACAACGAGCCGACTCACCTCGCCTCGACCAACGGCCGGGGAAGCGTGCGTGGACAGGGGCCGGGGAACACCCACTGCAACAACATCGGGCCCGAACATCTCGAACAGATTCATGTCGCGTTCGAACGCTGGCTCCGCCTGCCGACACCCTCGCGAGACAACCTGCCGCGTCACAGCAGCGACGAGTTGACGTGCCACACGACAACCGCCGCCGCCTCGCGACCCATGCGTCCCGTGCATGATCTGGCCGCCGAGATCGGTTCGCAGCGAACGGCCACCGCCCGGCAACGCCTGGTGGATCTGAACCCGAACGACCGCCGAAAGCGGCTGCAGCAGGATTGGGCCAGACTGCTGGGAGACATCGAGCCTGATCACGTTCCGCGAGTCATTCAAACGTCGTCGGCCCGTCTCAATGAGCCTTCCTCTAACAACCCAGCGGAATCGGACGCGGTCATCGAACGGATCGCGCTGGAAGTCGAACCGGGCATCACCGTCCCGCTCGTGCTGCTCATCCCCGCGGTTCAAGCACCGCGCCGGCCAGTCGTGATTGGCCTCGCACAACACGGCAAGCAAGCCTTCCTGCAACAGCGCGCCGCTGAGATTGCCGAACTCCTTTCCGCCGGCGTGGCCGTCTGTCTGCCCGACCTGCGGGGGACGGGCGAGACCATCCCCGGCGACGATTCGCGAGGCCGCGGCAGTTCCGGCACCAGCCTCTCGTCATCGGAGATGATGCTCGGCCAGACGCTGCTCGGTGCGCGAGTCCGCGACGTGCGATCCGTGCTGCGTTACTTGAGGTCTCGATCCGACGTCGATCCCCGGCGGATCGCCCTGTGGGGTGACTCGTTCGCCAAGCCGAACGCCAGCGACGCGAACGTCGCCGTCCCGCTCGATGCCACTCAACCCCAACTGGCCGAACCGCTGGGAGGACTCGCGGCCCTGTTCACCGTCCTGTTCGAAGACGACATCCAGGCGGTGGCCGCACGCGGTTCCCTGGTCAGCTTTCACACGCTGCTGGACAGTCCGTTCTGCCACGTCCCGCACGACATCCTCGTCCCCGAAGCCCTCACCGCCGGAGACCTCACCGATGTCGCCGCCACGCTGGCTCCGCGCTTCCTTCGTCTGAATGAGCCGATCGACGGACGGAACCGGATCGTCTCCGACACCCACTTGACCACCGAGTTCGGCCGAGTGACACAAGCCTACAAAGCGACCAAGACTCCCGATCGACTGACGCTCGGCAACTCGCCGCTGCCATCCACGTCCATCGCCCAATGGCTGGTTACCTCCTTGAAGGCAACTCGACCATAGCTCCGGCTTTCGCCTGAGCCGGGTTCGGCGATTCCGGATGAAAATCCCGAAGTGGGAAACCTCCACAATTGTGAGGCTCGCAACGGTTGCATTAGGATGTTCGCGGGGAAACTGTCGGGCCCGTTTCCAGTCCATTTCTGGTGCCATCATTCCGGAGATTTCCCATGTCCCGTCGCAGTTTTCGTCAATGGTTTTCGAGCTTTTGGGTTTCCCTCGCGGCGCGGCTCAAGGAACAGCAGAGATCGGCACGCTCCCCGCGCCGGCGCTCGTCGGGGAGCAGTCTGGGTGCAGCCTGTTGCCGGATCCTGCCTGCTCAGGCCGAGCAACTTGAGTCACGGGTGATGCTGGCCGCGGCGTTCCCGGAGTTCATCGATCCGAATCCCGCGGCGGGGAATCAATTCGGACAGACGGTGGTGGCGCTCAGCACGGGGAACGTAGTCGTCACGTCGCCGTTCGATGATTTCAATGCCGCCGACGCCGGCGCGGTCTATCTCTTCAATGGAGCGACCGGGGCGCTGATCAGCACGTTGCGCGGTGTGTCGGCCAACGACAACGTGGGGCTCAGTTCCGGTGGGTTCGGCGGAGTGACGGCGCTCACCAACGGCAACTTCGTGGTGAACAGTCTGAATTGGGATCTCGACGTGATCAATACCAACACGGGTGCGGTGACGTTCGCGAATGGGGCGACGGGTTTCCCCGGTGCCGTCGCCGGCGTCGCCAATGTGGCTGCCGCCAACAGCCTCATCGGCTCCCGGCCCAGCGATTCGATCAGCTGCGTGGTGACGGCGCTCACCACCGGCAACTATGTGGTCACCAACCCGCGCTGGGATTTGAATGCCAGCGTCACGGACGTGGGGGCGGCGACGTGGGGGAGCGGCACCACCGGAGTCAGTGGATCGATTTCCATTGGTAACAGCCTCATCGGCTCCACCGTGGATGACCGCGTCGGCAGCACGGGTGTGACGGCGCTCACCAACGGCAACTATGTCGTCAGTAGCAACATCTGGACTCTCGACGCGACCCACGTCAACGTCGGTGCCGTGACCTTCGGGAATGGCACGACGGGAATCACGGGAGCGGTCACCAGTGGAAACAGTCTCGTCGGCTCAAGGTCGAGTGACGTTGTCGGCGGCGATGGCGTGACGGCGTTGCCCGGCGGAAATTATCTGGTTCGCAGCAGCGACTGGGATGCGGATGCCACCAACACGGACGTCGGTGCCGTGACGTTTGGGAGCGGAATATCGGGAGTCGTCGGAGCAGTTTCGGCGGGCAACAGCCTGGTGGGCTCCACGACTGGTGACTCCGTGGGGAGCAGTACCAATGGCGGCGTCGTAGTACTGACCAACGGCAATTACGTGGTGGGGAGCGGCTTCTGGAGCCTGGATGCCACGCATACGCAGGTCGGCGCGGTGACACTCGGCAGCGGAGCGACGGGCGTGGTCGGCACCATCTCGGCGGGCAACAGTCTGATCGGCGCTACCAGCGATGACTTCATCGGGAGTGCCGGCGTGATCCCCTTGACCAATGGCAACTACATCGTGGTCAGCAATGTCTGGGATCTCGACGCGACGCATACGAATGTGGGGGCGGTGACGTGGGGCAACGGAACGACGGGAGTGACGGGTTCGGTTACCGCCGGGAACAGTCTGGTCGGCGGTACGACAGGAGACGCGCTCGGGTTTGCTTCGGGTCTCAGGGTCATTGCGCTCACGAACGGGAATTATGTCGTCGCTGCTCCCAACTGGGATCTCGACGCGACACACACCGACGTGGGGTCGGTGACGTTTGGAAACGGAACGACGGGAACCACCGGCACGGTGTCGACCGGCAACAGTCTGGTCGGTTCGACGACCGGCGACCAACTCGGCAGGTCCGGTTTGACGGCGCTCAGCAACGGCAATTACGTCGTGTGCAGTCAATTCTGGGATCTGGACGCGACCAATACGAACGTGGGGGCGGCGACATTTGGAAACGGAATCACGGGCACGACCGGCACCATCTCGATCGGCAACAGCCTCATCGGTTCCCGCACCAGCGACTTCGTCGGCAATGGCGGCGCGACGGCGCTGACCAACGGTAACTATGTCGTCAGAAGTCCCAACTGGGATCTCGATGCTGTGACCACGGACTCCGGTGCCGTGACCTTCGGCAACGGAACGACCGGAATCAGTGGCGCGGTCTCCACGGGCAACAGCCTCACCGGCTCCGCGACCAACAATGTCGTGGGATTCACCGGTGTCACGGCACTGACCAACGGCAACTATGTCGTGCGGAGCGCGAATTGGGATCTCGATGCCACGCACACCAATGTGGGCGCGGTGACGTGGGGAAACGGAACGACGGGGGTCATCGGCACCGTCTCCAGTGGCAACAGCCTCATCGGTGACACCACGAATGACAATTTGAGTGCGGGTGTGGGTGGTGTGGTCGCGCTCTCCAACGGCAACTATGTGGTCAACAACACCCTGTGGGACAACGTCGGTTTCGTGGATGCCGGCGCGGTCACGTTTGGCAATGGCACCGGCGGTGTCAGCGGTACGATCAGCGCCTCCAACAGCGCCCTGGGTGGAGCGGCGAACACGAACCTGCAAACGGTCGTCCTGGATAACGTCAACAATCACTTTTTTGGACGCTTCGTCGCGGAGGGGAGCGGCCGAGTCCGTCTCGGTTCGCAGTTGAACGGTTTCGCGGCGTCCACAACGGAAGTCACCAACACCAATGACAGTGGTCCCGGTTCGCTGCGAGCGGCGATTGAGAGCGCGAATGCGACCGGCGGCATCCAGACGATCACCTTCGCCATTCCCGGTGCCGGGGTGCATACCATCTCGGTGCTAAGTCCGCTTCCGGACATTACCGATGCGGTGGTCATCGACGGGACGACGCAGGGGGTGAGTGCCACGCCATTGATTGAACTGAATGGGACGTTGGCCGGCGCGGGGGCGCTGGGGTTGAAGATCAAGACGGGTGGCAGCACCGTGAGGGGGTTGGCGATCAACCGGTTCAACGGAGCGGGGATCCGGCTGGTCAATGGGAACGGCAACATCGTCGTCGGAAACGTCATCGGGACGAACGCGGCGGGGACGGCCGATCTGGGAAATACCGGGGATGGCGTGCAGATCATCAACTCCGACAACAACACCATCGGCGGGACGACGGCGGCCGACCGGAATCTGATTTCGGGGAACCAGCGGTACGGTGTCTCGATCGATCCGGCCTCAACGGGCAACGTGGTCGAGGGAAACCTGATCGGAACGAATCTCGCGGGGACCGGTGACTTGGGGAACACGCTCAGCGGTGTGCTGGTCCTGTCCGCCTCAAACACGATCGGCGGAACGGCGGCGGGAGCGAGAAACATCATCTCGGGGAACGACCAGCACGGCGTGCATCTGACGACGGCGGCCGTGACGAGCAATCTGGTCCAGGGGAATTACATCGGAACCGATGTCAACGGGACCGCCGATCTGGGCAACTCGCAGAGCGGTGTACAGATCGACGGCGGCGCGGCGTCGAACACCATCGGCGGGACGACGGCCGCGGCGCGGAACATCATTTCGGGCAACAACGGATACGGGGTGCGTCTGCAGACCTTCGGCACGACGACGAACAACAACGTGCAGGGGAATTACATCGGCACGAATCTGAATGGCACCGCGGCCATTGGCAACTCGCTGAGCGGAGTGCAGGTCAACGCGACCGGCAACACGATCGGCGGAACCGTGGCGGGAGCGGGGAACGTGATCTCCGGCAACGGACAGCATGGTGTGTTGATCCAGGGTGGCATCAATGTCGCGAATCTCGTGCAGGGCAACCGTATTGGCACGAGTGCGAACGGTGCCGCCGATCTGGGCAACGCGCAGAGCGGCGTCCAGGTCTTGAACTCCAGCGGCAACACGATCGGCGGGACGACGGCCTCCGCGCGCAACGTCATCTCGGGCAACAATGAAAACGGCATCCATCTGCTGGGGAGCGGCACGACCACGACCACGGTGCAGGGGAACTACATCGGCACGGACGTGAACGGCACCGCGGACCTGGGGAACACGCTGAGCGGCGTGCTGGTCACCACGGCCAACAACACCATCGGCGGGACGGCGGCGGGGGCAAGGAATGTGATTTCCGGCAACAACCGGTTCGGAATCACGATTCAGGGGGCGGCCGCGACCGGCAACAACGTGCAGGGAAACCTGATCGGCACGAATGCGGCCGGAACGGCGGCCATCGGCAACTCATTCAGTGGAGTCACGCTCTACGACGCCGGCTCGAATACGGTTGGCGGCACGACGGCCTCCGCCCGCAATGTGATCTCGGGCAACCTGCAGAACGGCGTCTACCTCTCGCAAACCAACGCGACGAACAATGTGGTCGCGGGGAACTACATCGGCACGAACATCAATGGGAACGCCCGTTTGCCTAACATTTTCGACGGCGTGTTGATCGATTCGAGGGCCTCCTCAAACACGATCGGCGGGACCACTGCCGGCGCGAGAAACATCATCTCGGGCAACAACCAGAATGGTGTCCATCTGGTGGGCTTCGGCGGAGTGGGTGTCGGGACGAGAAGCAATCTGATCCAGGGCAACTACATCGGTACGGACGTGACCGGGTTCAATTCGGGTGTGTTCAACTTCTTCAACGGCGTGATGGTCCAGGCGACCGCCAACACGATTGGTGGTACTGCGGCCGGAGCTGGCAACCTGATCTCCGGCAACGAACAGAATGGCGTGCTGCTTCAGGGCGGTGTCAATGCCGCGACGCTGGTGCAGGGGAATCTTATCGGAACCGAAGCCAGTGCGACGTTCGTCCTGGGTAACATTGGAAGCGGTGTGTATATCTTCAACTCCAGTGGCAACTCGGTCGGCGGCACGGCGGCTGGCTCCGGGAACACGATCGCCTTCAATGCTCACAATGGTGTCATCATCACCACCTCGGGGCCGGATAATACCATTGCCTCGAACAACGCCGTCTTGAGGAATTCGATCCACTCCAACGGTGGACTGGGAATTGACCTGAACAACGAGTTCACAACCCCCAACGACGTGGACGACCCGGACCTCGGTCCCAATCAACTGCAGAACTTTCCAGAGTTTGTGAGCGTGGTGAAGAACGGAGCCAACCTGGACATCACCTACTCGGTGCCATCGCTGACAACCAATTCGGCGTACCCGCTGCGGATCGAGTTCTACATTGCGGATGCAATCAACCAGGAAGGCAAGACGATCCTGGGAGCGGTCAGCTACACCTCCCCCGGTACGAAGCTGGCGACGATCTCCGCCGGTGCCGCCGTCGTCGGCACCAAGATCGTCGCCACCGCCACCGACGCCAACGGCAACACGTCCGAGTTCTCCCTCTTCGCCACTGTGGCCTGACCTCGATGACCATTGTGGCCTGAGCCGGAACTCAGTCCCGTTTGCCAACGACCTGCCTAAAACACGAAACGCCGGACGCTCACGCGTCCGGCGTTTCGTGTTTCCATCGACCCACTGGGTGCAGTCGTTATTTGGTGGTCGCCTGTTCTGGTCCCCTCTCTCCCGCCCGTCTTCGGGGAGAGGGTGGCCTGATGAAACGGTCTTTCAACCACCGAGTCCTGTCTTGCGCCTTTTGTCAGGACTCATCCGTGCTCTGGCCCTGCCATCCGTGCGTCTTTTCCCTTTCGATCGGCTTCGCACGGATGGCAGGGCCGGAGCACGGATGGCCGAAAAAACCGCAACATGTTCGCGATCTCCCCAACCGCCCCATTCACTCGGATCTGAAGCCTTTTCATCAGGCCACCCTGCCGCCACCCGCCCCCGATCAGGCCTCGGCGCGGAGAGCGTCCTTGATTCTCTGCGACTGTTCATCCGCCTCGGGCTGGATTTTCCAAAGGTCGACAATGAGTTGGTGGATTTCCTTTTCCGCCTCGTCGAATCCGGCCCGCAGGCTTGGATACTTGCTCACCGCCTTGCCGCCCGGCTTGAGAACTTGAATCCCTTCAAACTTTGTTCCCTCCAGGCGGCGGTCATCGACCAGGACCAGCCACATGCGGGCCGTCTTGTCTTTCCGGCGTTCGATGGCCCGCTTGAATTCCACGCGCTGAATGAATTTGGAAGCGACGAAGTTCGTCGTCAACAATCCGACGAAGACGTCCATCGCTTCCAGTTCCCGGTCGATCTCGGGCCGCCAGTCCATGTCGGGCTTGATGTTCGGGTCATCCCAGAACGTGATGTAGCCGTCGTTTTCCAGCGCGACCAGATTCTTGCGAAAGAGTTTTTGTCTCGCCTGATCGTCGTGCGAGTAACTCAGAAACACGCGCAGGGGGCGCTTGTGGCTCGTCCGCGGTGCCTGGTCCGACGATCGATTGAGTTCCGTCGTGGCATTCTTCTCGACGTCCCCTTCGTTCGTCTCGACCACGATCGGAACGTTGCGCCGCTCGTCGGCTTTCATCTGTCGGACTTCACGAAACTCGTCGCGAATGCCCGAGAGTTCCTGCCACTCCTTGGGCTTGGGGTCGGGCAGGTCGCGATGGATGCACGCCAGATAACCGCGCACCACCCTGACCAGATTTTCTCGATCCCGTTTCGGCCCCTGCACGGTCACCTCGACGGTGTTGTCGTTCTGCGCCTTGCGGACGAGGGCCTTTGACGCGCCGTCGATGAGCACGACACCGTTGCGCCAGCGCGGCTGGCCTTCGCTCAGGGGATGCGTCATCACGATGAAGCGGGGAATCACCCCCTGCGGCAGCGGATCGTAGGTGTAGCGCAGCCGAACCCGGTCGGAATCCTGCCAGTCCGCGACGCGAATCTGGTCCGGCTGATTCTTGTCCAGCGAACCGGGGACCAGCCATTTTTCCAAAGGCGGAACCGGTTCCCCGGTGCCATCCACCGGGAAACACATTTCAAAACGTTCCATCAGTTCGAGCAGATAGCGCGCGGCCGCTTCATCGGCACCCGGCACTGCAGCCATGGCTTCCGGCAGTGTGAGAATCCCCTTGCTGTTCGGACCGTCCTGGCAACGCAACAGACGATAGGCACCATCCGTCACCCAGTGGGGGTTGAGGACCGTCGTGTCGCGCAGGCGGGGCTCGTCCACGAAATGCAGCACCGCGCCCAGTTTGTGCAGGATGCGGGCCAGCGATTCCTGCTTCTCCTTGTCACCTTCACCGTGTTTCTCGCACAGGGTGCGGAACTCCGCCAGACTCAGGTATTGCCGCTCCTGTCCGTCCCGGCCCTGTTCGAAACACTCGTCCTTCACTTTGATCCAGCTCTCCGAGACCGACAGCGTCGCCTCCGGCATGGAGGTCACCACGGCCCGCAGTTTCTCAAGCAGTTCATCGCAACCCGGGTGCACCTCGCCACAAGTCGTCGATTGGAAATCGCGGAGGAAGGGAAAACGCTCGCGCAGCAGGTTGCGGTCGACGTCGTATCCGCCCGGTTGCCGCGTGTCTTGTTTGTTCAGCACCACGAGTGCGGGGGCGCCGTTGCCATAGCGTTCGATCAGCTTCAGCCAGTTTTCCGCGTCGCGCTGCTCATTGTCGGAGCGCGGTTCCACGACCACGAGATAGACGCAGCCTTCGGTGAGGAAAAACTGATGCAGGGCATGAGTGATTTCCTGTCCGGCGAAATCCCACAACCGGACCGTGATCTCGGTAGCGCCGCAGCGCAACGAAAATGTGTCGAGGGCAATCCCGAGCGTCTCTCCCTCCTTCGGGGAGTGTGGTTGGCCGGTGAAGAACCGGCGCAGACTCGTCTTGCCCGCCCCGCCATCGCCCACCAGCATCACCTTGATCTCGTTGAGAGGCCGCAGTGTCCCTGCGACAGCTCCCCGACGCTGATCGAAGTAGAAGTTCAAGATGTCCTGTGGACGTGCTGCCGTTTTGTTGGAAGTACGAACCTCGCTGAGTGTCGGTCCCAGAATGGAGTTGGGGATGGCCAATCCAGGGTTACGGTGCAGGAAAAGCTCGGTCAGATTCGTGAGTTGGCCGACCTCCGGCGGCAGCGTCGTCAATTGTTTGTTGTCGAAAAGGTAAAGAGTCGTCAGGGCCTTAAGTTGGCCGATCTCCGGCGGCAGCGTCGTCAGTTGGTTGTTGTGGAGGTAAAGCTCCGTCAGGGCGTTGAGTTGTCCGATCTCCGGCGACAGCATTGTTAGTTGGTTGTCGTGGAGGTTAAGCAGCGTCAGGGCTTTGAGTTGGCCGATCTCCGGCGGCAGCGTCGTCAGGCCCAGACTGCTCAAATCGAGTTTGATTGCCCGCTGCTTGGCACACGCTTCGATCCGCTTCGCGGCTTCGGCGTAGGCGACAGTAGCCTTCTGTGATTCTGAGTTTTTGGCCATGACCGGGTCTTTCGCGAGGGCGAGCGATGGGGGCAAGGGTTGGGCCGCGATCATACTCAGGCGGCTTGGCGTGCTGAATGAACCATTGAGACGTTCCACCTCGATGCCAACGGCGCGGGGATTCAGGGAGCGCCACCCGACGCCACTCGCCGGAAAGGAAGAAGGTCACCACGAAGGGACAAAGGGACGAAAGGGGAAAGCCAATTCCTTGGTGATCGTGTGCCACGGCTGTGTCAGCCGTGTGAGTGTCGTGAGACTTGTCACCGTTCTCACGGCTGACACAGCCGTGGCACTCCTTTTTCAACGGGCTGTTGGCCCTCACTCGCGCCTCGGGTGGTTTTTCAAGGCGCGTCAGGCGGGGCCGTTTGTGGGGCGGGCGAAGCCCCAACTGGCGGCCAGGGCGTCGGCGGCTTCCTCGGCATCGGTGATGTCGCCCCAGCCTCCGTTGCGCAGGTAGGCGTGAGCGAACTCGTGGGCGATCACGTAACAGGCGAATTCCTTGGAGCGATCGGCCAGGCGCGGTCGGAGCACGACGCAGCGGCTGCCGCTGCCGACGGGACCGGGACTGGCCATCCAGATCGTCCACCCCTGGCCCGGCACGAAGTTCTCCATCGTGACGCGAAACCGCGGATCTTCGAGGAAGTCGCGCTGCACCTCGCCCGGCAGCGAGGTCAACACCACCAGCACGCGATCCCGCAGCGGCTCACAATCCGCAAACGCTTCCAGATAGGCAGAGAAGATTTGACGGTCCTCCGTTGGCAACAGTCCGCGATCACCGGACCAGGTCTCGGCGTCGCGACACACTATGAAGTATCGCGGCCAGGAAATCACACGTCTGGGCCGCGGTGAGGAAGGTTCGAGTGCAGTCGGTCATCGGTGGTTTGCTGCTTCTTCTCCCCTCGCCCCTTTGGGCATGGGTATCTGCACATCTTCCGATTTCTGTCGCCTTCGACACGACTCTCCGAGGAGACTGGCAGAACGATGCGGGCAGAACGATGGTAGAAAGAAACGGCTGCGAAAGTTCGTCTTCATCGTTCTGCCCCCATCGTTCTGCCAGTCCTGATTTGGTGGTGACTGGGGAGAGGGGACTAAAGAATAGTACCTTCGTCGTCAGCGCCGAAGATTGCGTCTGCGTGGGACCAGATCGACGATCCGGCTACCATGTCGCACCTCTTTCACAGACGGGAGATTCACATGGCCACTGCGGCGGCGACGAACGACCTCGACTATCTGCCGCGACTGCCGCGCGACAAGTCTCCCGGCATCGGTTGCATCGGCGCGGGATTCATCATGGCCGACTGCCAGCTCGTGGCGTATCGGCAGGCGGGGTTCCATCCGGTGGCGATTGCCGCGCGGCGGCGCGAGCAGGCGGAGGGGGTGGCGAGTCGTCATGCCATCCCCAACGTCTACTCCGACTATCGCGAACTGCTGGCCAACCCGGCCGTCGAAGTCGTTGATATCGCCGTCCCTCCCGACGTGCAGGTCGACGTCGTGCGCGAGATCGTCCGGCACGCGAGCCACATCCGGGGCGTGCTGGCTCAGAAACCGCTCGGCGTGAACTACGCCGAGGCCCGCGAAATCGTGCGGCTGTGCCGCGAGGCGGGGATCACGCTCGCGGTCAATCAGAACATGCGGTACGACCAGTCGGTCAGAGCCTGCCGATCGCTGCTGACTCGCGGCGACCTCGGTCCGCCGGTCCTCGCCACGATCGACATGCGGGCCATTCCGCACTGGATGCCGTGGCAACAACGGCAGGGCTGGGTCACGCTGCGGATCATGAGCATTCACCATCTCGACACGTTCCGCTTCTGGTTCGGCGATCCGGTGCGCGTCTTCGCCAGCGTGCGGCCCGACCCGCGCACGAAGTTCGCTCACGAAGACGGCATCTGTCTGTACATCCTCGAATATGCCGGCGGGCTGCGCGCGATGAGCTGCGACGACGTCTGGGCCGGTCCCGCGAAGGAGGGAGCCGCCGCCGACATCGGGATCAGGTGGCGCGTCGAAGGGACAACGGGGATGGCTCGCGGGACGATCGGCTGGCCGAGCTATCCCGCCCGCACGCCCAGCACGCTCGACTACACGACGACCTCGTCGGACGAATGGCATCAGCCGCGCTGGCCCGAGGTCTGGTTCCCCGATGCGTTCGTCGGCCCGATGGCGCAGCTCCTGTGTGCGCTGGAAGAGAACTCGCCCCCCGAGATCAACGGCGACGACAACCTGCACACGATGGCGCTGGTCGAGGCGTGTTATCTCTCGGCGCAGGAACACCGCGCGGTCGAGCTGGCCGAAATCCTGGAGGACCGCGCGTCGTGAACGGTCAAGCGATCTCGTTGGGTATCGCCCTCGTCACCGTCCCGGCGGTGCTCCTCGGCTGGTCGATTGCCGCTCACAACCTGCGCGTGTGGCGCGTGCGAAAGCTGGCTCGCAGCCTGCCGGTGGGGACTCGCGAACGAATCCTGGCTCGCATTGCCGAGGCGGCGCGAGGTTCGTCCGTCTGCACGTTGCTGGTCCCGGTCACTTCTCCGACAGTCGAGCCCGCGAATTCATCGGCGTCGCCAGCCGATGTCACCGCCTCACGCTTCGGCGGCTCACCCTACGGCGAGGCGGGTGAACAATGGCCGACTCGTGAAGACCACAGCACGGTCCCGGCCGATTTCTTGATTCAGGTACGCCTGGGCGATCCCTTGCCTGCGCCGTGGCGAGGGCGGTTGGTCGTGGTCTTCTGGAAGTTCGCTGAGAGGCAAACAGTGCTCGTCTATGCCGCCCCGTCTCCCGCGAAGTACGTGCGGCGACCGGGCGGCTCCGACGCGAGTCCCGAATGCGTCCTCATGCCTCTACCGATTCCCCATGCCAACCCGCCCTCGATGCCCCCTGAGAGCGAGCCGGTCTCCGCATCGGAGTCGCCCGCCGAATCGGTCGACTCGGAACACGAATGGCAATTGCCGTACGATCCGACTCTCTTGCTCGAGTCCATTCCCGGACTGAGGGAAGAGCTGCGCCAATGCACGAGACGCCCGGCCGATCTACTGGCCCAGTTGATGGCTCCCGACCACTACGGTTACGGATTCGATCTGAGCGACGTCGTACAGATGGGCGGACGCCCGCAATGGGTGCAAGACAACCCCGGCCCCATGACCTGTGCGGAGTGTGGCGAACCATTGCGGTTCCTCTTTCAGTTCGGAGACCTCTCCGGCCAGAACCGCCTCGGCGACGCGGGCGTCTGCTACGTCTTCGGCTGTGACGCTCATCCCGATTTCACCGCGAGCCTCGTGCAAATGTGCTGACAGAGCCGGACTTCAATCGACTG
Organism: Schlesneria sp.; assembly: GCA_031412755.1. Taxonomy (GTDB): domain Bacteria; phylum Planctomycetota; class Planctomycetia; order Planctomycetales; family Planctomycetaceae; genus Schlesneria. The sequence continues at coordinate 14,305 of JANODP010000160.1, forward strand.
CGAACCCGGATGATTCATAGCCACCACGGAAAATACGGAAGCTCACGGAAAGAAGCAAAGTTGCGACAAGACGTGCAGCACCCGACTGCATACCGGCACGGATGTGGTCCATCCGAGCAAGTCCATTCACGGCTTTCCGTACTACTAACGCTTCGTTTCTTGTCGGCTTGCGCAAATTCTTCTGCTTCAATGTAGCCTTCATCGCTCCGCGTGAAGTCAGCCGATCGTGATTGGACCCCGGCAACAACAATCAGCATCGAACCCGCGCACGGCTTTCTTCACGCGGAGCGATGAAGGCTACTTTGGCTGCGGCCGATGGCCGCGCTCGGTTTTCCGTGGTGAATAATCCGGAACTAAACCTCGACCGCACCCGGCTTGTTGCGTTCGACGACGAATGTCTTGCGAGTGACCAGTGGCGCGTCGGGCTTCGTCACGAACGGAACCGTCTGGTAGCGCGCGGTCCAGGTTTTGGGAGTCACCTCGCACGAGACGTAGCCCCGCTCGGCGTTGAAGTACTTCACGAACGGGTTCTCGCTGCGCAACTGCGGTGCGGTTGGGGGCTGATCGACTCCATCACCGCCCGAACTGATCGACGTGCCGACGAACTCGGTCCCCACCACGGGAGACTTCTCGTCGTCGCTGTTGACCTGCAAGTCGTTCACCAGGTTCGTGTGGATGTCACCGGTCAGGACGATCGGGTTGAGAGTCTTTCGTTCGGCGAAGAATTTCAACACACGCTGGCGGTTGGTCTCGTAACCCGGCCACTGGTCCATGCTGTACGTCTTTTCTTCGCCCACGGTCCGATCGACGCGGGCCATCATCACCGCCTGCGTCAGCACGTTCCACGCGGCGGGCGAGGCCTCGAGCGTCTTGTACAGCCACTGTTCCTGAACGTCTCCCAACAGCGTCCCCTGCGGATCGTAGGCAGCCGGACACGGTGCCCTGTTGCCATCGCCGCAGGGCTGATCGGTGCGGTACTGCCGCGAGTCGAGAATCTGGAAACCGGCCAGCCGTCCGAACGCGACCTGCCGGTACAGCAGCAGGTCCGGCCCCTTGGGAAGCTGAGCCCGCCGCAGCGGCATGTGTTCGTAGTACGCCTGGTACGCGAACGCCCGGCGGAAGAGATACGTCTCGGGCGATTCGTCGACTTTCTCCGAGATCCCTCCCGCGCAGTTGTTGGCGAACTCGTGATCGTCCCACGTGACCAGCCACGGACACATCGCGTGCGCCGCCTGCAGGAAGACGTCGGTCTTGTACTGGGCGTGCCGGTTTCGATAGTCCTCCAGCGTGTGCAGTTCCGGCCCGACATGCCGCCGCACCTGCTTCTCTTTTCCCGCTCCCTCGTAGATGTAATCGCCCAGGTGCGCGATCAGGTCGAGATCTTCCTTCGCCATGTGCTGGTACGCGGTGAACAGCCCCGTCTCAAAGTGCTGGCACGAGGCGAAGGCGAACCGCAACCGGTCGGGCAGTTCGTCGGCTCGCGGCATCGTGCGAGTCCGTCCCTTGGGACTGACCTCGCCCGCCGCACGGAACTGGTACCAGTACCAACGACCCGGCTGAAGGCCCTCGACTTCGACGTGGACCGAGTGGGCGAGCTCTCGCGCGGCGACAGCCGTTCCCTGCGCGACGACCTTCGTCATCGCTTCATCGTCGGCCACCTGCCAGCTCACGACGATGTTCTCCTGCGGCATGCCGCCCCCTTCGAGCGGCTTCGGCGCGAGTCGCGTCCACAGCACGAACCCGTCCGGCGACGGATCGCCCGACGCGACGCCGAGCGTGAACGGATAGCCCGGCAACGTCACCGCTTTTTGGGCGATCGCCGAACGCGGCCCCGCCAGCATCGGCCACGCCGCGAGGGCCGCTCCGCCGGAAAGCAGGAACTCGCGCCGAGACCAAGACCGACCGGGCAACCCAATTCGCGGCAGAGGCATGGCATTGACTCCCAGACACGGAACGGAACGATGCTGTCACTGTAAGACCCGACGATACCTGATGACATGCTCAACTTCAAAAAGACCTTGGCCCTGAAAAACCCGACGCGGGGCAGCCGCAACCGAAAGGAACAAGAAGATGGTGGACCAGAAGATCGGAGAGGAAGCATCTGGACCTGGCTTTCACCTTCTTGTCCACCATTTTCTGGTTGAGGTCTTCTGATGGCACTTCGATGGTGAAGTGGGATGGTGACAAGCGTCTACGGTAGCGGGTGTCACTTGTGCGGAAATCTTCGCGCCCTGCGAAGAAACGAAACGTGAGTAGTACAGACCGCCAATTGACAAGCTCCGGCCGCTGCGGCATGTTGCTGCCACGACTCAGCGGAAACGCTGGTGGATGTCACCGTGATATCCCACGTTCTGCTGACTCGACTGTTCGACGCAGACAGCGGGGGAAACATCCGCACCCCGGCGTGCATCCAACGCCACTTGCTCCACAGGAACTTTTCACCTTCAAATGGCGTCTTGGGGCGGGGTCTGGTGTGTTGCCGCCTCATCTTGCGAATTCATTGTCTCTTCGAGGTCGCATGACTCTCAAACGAAGGAACCCTGACATGGCTGCTCGCGCTCTTCGACTTCCGTTGTTGGCAACTGCCGCTCTGCTCCTAACCACCACGATTGTTTGGGCTCTGGGGCACGAGCTTTCCGCAACCAAGGAAGAACTCAAACTCAAATACGATGTGTCGGTTACCGTTCACGACAGCGGGCGAGTCACCGTCAATCTGACCATCACCGATCAGGGCCAGCTCAAGCCGTTGGACTCTGTCCAACTTGCAGTGCCAAGTCAGGACAAGTCGGGCTTCTACGACCTCTCCCTCTCCCTGGCCACCGAGAACGTCGATGGCAAGCTGACCGCGCGGGCTCACCTAAACCGCGACCTGGCGGAGCGTGCCGAGTTGCATTTGGTAACTCACACGCCTCCCGAGGGAGGCGGTGGAAAATCCGAACGAACGCGGTACTACCACACGATCCCGGTCGCCAAATACATCAAGGACGCAGCGCCAAAGAAGAACTGACAACGCGAGTCGGTTTCTGCGTTCCAATCTTCCGTAACCACGCCCGTGTGTCACGGTCACACCGTCTTCGGGTTGGCCGTGCTCGTCGGTTCCAATCGCCAACGAGACCAGTTCATCACCCGTCCATACGGCCACGTCGTCGATTCCGAGACCGTGATACTCGCACCCAACGTGAGATCACCGAGTGCCAAGCCATTGCGTGAAGTTGCTTCGCGGAAGTGCATTGTCCATCCAGGATGTGTCGGGTTCGGGCAGCACGCGTGCATCGCGGACGCTGAGCCAACCTCGCGGGAGACTCATCGTACTGTTGGTGCCACGGCGCGTTTTCCATTCGAACCGCCGCTGCGCTTCACACTTCAGAGCCACTTGGAGCGCAATCCGGACATCCTGAGCAACATAGTTGAGCACGTCCTGAAAACGTCCCTGCGACCAAAGCTGCGGAGCCAGGACACCGGACATTCCGGCCGTCTTTCCCGGGATGCTCAAGGCTTGAGCCGCCTTGTCGAGCCCCACCGGAAAACCACGATCACAGAAGACGTGAAACATCATGTCGACATGGCTCAACGCCAACTCCCGGCATTGATCGCGGCAATCCGATTCCTCCGAAAGGATGTCAAAATCGAATCCCAGACCGTTCCACGTCAGCAGTGTGTAGCCATCTTTCACGAAGCGAACCAACTCCTGCACCATGTTGGCCGCGTCCGACCGCGACAGGCATGGTCCGGGCGTCCCGTCTGGATTCTTGCCGTGCCAAAGCACCGGCTCCTTCGCATCGCTCGGCAACGCCGCCGCACAACAAATGCCGAGCGGACGATGAGGCTTCCAATTGAAGTCCTCACCGGGAACATCCTTCGCCGTCTCAATGTCGAACGCCAAATACTTGCGTTTCATGGATGATGCTCCTGTTGACTCAACCGGGCCGGGCCACCCCGCGTTACAGTGTTTGAGTCTCGTAAGGCTCCGGCAGTGCGATGCGCGAGTAGGTCGTGGCGAAGTGCTGCGCGAGGTGTTCTCGGTAGGGCGTCACGATCCGCGACAGACGCTTCCCGTCCGCGATCAATTCCTCCAGCATCGTTCGAGGAACCGTATGCAGGTCGCGCAGATCGACCACCGACTCCGGCACGCCATCTCCCGCAGGGAGAAAATACCAACCGTAAACGCGGTGCATCCGAATCTGATCGCGGATGAGTGACGCTTTGAGAACGCCCAGGTCCACCAAGCTCTCCGCATCATGGACCACGGCCACGAGGACACGCTCCGATTTGGTCTGCGCGAGGTCACATGCTTGAGTGATCACGACCGCGCGGACGGAATACTCACCGGCGGTGCTTTCGGTGGAAACTGTCTGAAACGGCTTCCACGCCAGCACCGTGCAGTCATCGATCATGTCGCCCTGCGAGAGCGGCACGTCTGCGGATGGCGACTCGTAGATCATGTGTCGTCGAACTCACAGTACCCAGGATCGGGGAGACGAACTCCACCGGGGTGAACCTTCACGGGTCGAGGAGTTCCCGGCCGAGGCAGATCGAACGGAGCCGAGATCGACTCGTCGGGCCAGAAGCCTCCCGGTTCCCGTTGCAATCGCGGAGCCGCCGTCGATGGAACGACCGTGGACTCCACGCGGTCGGTCACCGTCACTGTGACGGCACGCGGCTCCGACGGCAGATCGACGGGATCGAGCAACTCGATCAAACCATCCGGCCGCAGCACCCCTTGAGCAACCAACGTGACTGTCATGGCAAGCCTCGCAATGAAAATCGGACGCTCTTCAACCCGAACGCGGGAAGACCCGCTTGTTCAGGATAACGTCACCTTGCCAATGACGCACCCGGAATCTGCCCTTTGAAAGAGTTCCTCGCGAGGGATGCGGGGTTCGGAGGCGAAGCCGCTGGCGTGCTCCAACAGTTGGTTCAAGCGCCGGATCGCATTGCCACGCTTCACCGTGTTGTCTGCCGCTCCCTTGATGCATCTCGCGGCACGTTGGGATGCTCATTATAGTTGCGAGCGTCTCGATTCGCGGAAGGCGACCGCCGTGATGGCCACGATTCGTGAGCGGGCCATTTGAAGAAATGGAGCAGCCGATGGACCAGACGGTGATCGACCAAGAATGGACGCTGGAGGAGCGACGCGCGTTCGTGAAGCTGCCGCTGGACGAACGGCGGCGGCAGATGAGGCAACAAGCCACCTCAACCGCTGAACTCTACGAGCAAGTGGCCGAAACCGACGAGCGATTGCAGTGGCAGGGAGGCGACCTTGTCGAGCATGTCCGGCAGTAGCAAACGGTAGGATCATGCGGAGGTCGGTCCTCAACCCCGCCGTATGTCAATCGAGCATGGCCACGCCGCCAGACGATGCGTACTTCATGATGCCGTACCATCGTCTTTCCGGTCGGCGGGAATGTAGGGGATCAGTCCCTTCCGGAAGGCCATCTCCTGAACCTCGCGGGGACACGTGCGAACGTCCATGATGTAACCGTTGATTTCGAGCATCCACATCACGGAGTTGTCTTCCATCCGGCTCGGCAGCGTCCAGTGATGATCGAATTGCCGGATCTTGAGCATGTCTCGAATCAATTTCGACTTGGACTGTCCCGTGCTTTCCCCCACGCCGAGTGCCTTGTCGATGGCCGTGAGTTTCAGATGGGGCGATTGGCGGCGGTCGTCGAGAAAATTGACCCAACCGATCGTGCGGATGATGCCGCAGGCCCAAGTATTCGCCTGGCCGCTGACCAAGGGGGAGGGCCGCTTTCGGGCCAGCTTTTCCGTCAGCCGGTGACAGAGTTCGGCATACTCCTCGTTGAGTTGTTCGCGGCAAAAGGCGTCAATGATCGCCAAGATCGCATCGACCGCGAACTTCGCCTCATCGACAGCCTTGTCATCCACTTTTTGCTTGGTGGCTCGTTTTGGCAACCTCTCATCCTTTCGATGGAAACGATCGCGGTTTGTTCATCAATCCACGGCGTCACTTCACTTGCGTATCGCGGCGGGTGCAACCGGAAACCCCAACTGATTCACAATGGCAAGGCCGAAGACGGGTGCCACTGACGGCGGCATTGGGCCGCCAGTGCCTTCGGTGGCCGGACGAGTCTTCCTTCACTCAATGATGGCTGATTCGGAAGTCTCTTCCCCCTTCACACAGTCTCTTCCCCCTTCACACTGGCGGGCGAAGCCCCCGCCAGTGGCACCCGGCGAAGCGGATGGCCCCGAAAGAGTGACCATAACCAACCTCACCGTGGCCTTCTCATTGATCAGACCCCGCCCCGCCAACCAGCCGCGACGCCACCACGGCGAGAATGGCTGCGGCATCTGTCGGGGGCAAGATTTCCGCAACGACACGCAGTTGGCTCTGGGAATCAAAGGCACTCTTGATGTCGTCAAAAAACTCTTCCTCAAACGACAACTTTCGAATCGTGATTCCCTGAGAATCACGCAACAGACATGTGGCTTCTTCGCGGTCAAGTTCACTGACGAACCCTTCGTCAACCACGAGTTCCGGTTGATTTTCAGTTTCGACCTGCAATCGCTTTTGGATCGACGCCCGCATCGTTCTGGTCACTGTGATAGGCATTCCATCCTTGCGGCGTGGCGCTAGCCGTCCAGAGATCTCTGTCGCGTTGACTGGTCCATACGCTGGTGGCGACAAGAAATAAACGGCTTGGAGCGCGGCACGCAGTTCGTCGTCTTCTTCGACAGCCTTTGGAACGGCATCGGAAGTTGCCGCGACAGCCTCCAGCCCGCGGTGCAAAATTGTTTCCATACGTTTCCAAATTTCGTCGAAATCAAATGGTTGCCTTTGCGGATCGTTCTCTGGCAACACGACCACTCGAACGCTGCCGGCCAACAACAATGCGGGCAAATCATAATATCGGCGTGTCTTGGCGCTTGGTTGTCCACGCTTGCGAACTTCACCAGTAGCGAATTCCGCAAGTGTCTTTAGTGATCCGCGAGCATTATCCAGTGCCGCACGTAGGACACCCAGCGTGGCCTTTCCCATCTCAACATGTCGCCCCGTTGAACGAACGGAAAGGAGCGGTTCAAGCTCGGGATGGAGCATTACCCCTGAACGTGGAAGGCATGTTTCTGGGATCGACAGTAGATCCGACCTCACGCACTGTGTGGGAAGGCCTCCAGATCCAATGTCTACTAACCAAAGACGCGGCTGATCGAGTGCAGTGCGCAGATCAAGTCTTCCAGCTTCGAGTGCCTCGACGAGTCGATCGGAAAAAGGAACAACGGCATACCGCCAGGTATTTTCTACCTCACCACACTGATGCGCAAACAGCAATTCTCCATCGCTATCGCGAGTTAGAAATGAGCGAGGACCTTCGTACTCGAAAAGCACGCGGTCCGGAATCAGCGGCCCGAGATAGTCGGGTTTCAACTCATTCCCGTCAGCTTTCCAGAGCATTGCCGGCATCCTCCACGATCTGATCGAAACTGCTCAAGCGATTGGCGTTGGAATAGGGCCACCATGTGTGGTGAGAATCACGAAATCGTTTATTCGGCGTCGACAAGAGGCGACCGTGATCGTGCGTCAACGTGAGTCGTGCCACAAACCTTCCGATCCTCGTGCCATCGACTCCGTATCGATCAACAATCTGAACGTATTGAGCAACTGCATCGGACTGATTGCCGTATAGGCTGAGGCCGCAACGTTCGCAGGGTTCGGCTCTAGGTGCGAGGCCGAGTTCGGCGTGAGAAAGGAAATCCGTAACTTCTGGCTGTTGCTGACGCACAAGTCTGTACATGGTTCCGTTGGCGTCGCCAGCAGCGGTTGGAGGGCAATCGGGGGGAAAGTGTGTGTCAAACTTTTTCGTCGAAGTCGTCGACATTCGATCCATTCCTCTGAAATTCTTTTTTGGATTGAATTCGTCCGAATGATAGCAGAATACGGTGCCCCATCGCACGACGATACTTTCCGACCCGAAAGTCAGATCTGCCGACTTCGTTTTCGCATCCTGCGAGGAGTCACGATACAACGGTTTCTAGCATACCAAACGAAAACGCCCCGGCTCATTCTCCAATGAGCCGGGGCGTCCCGATCACCGCGTTGTCTGCCGCTCCTTCAGCCAACGGCGCGGGCGGAGTTTCTAAAACAGCGATTAGCTGTTAGCGGTTGGCTCTTAGCTAATTGCCAACCGCTAACAGCTTCTTTGCTCTCAACTACATCCGTGGCTCGTGCCGCAGTTGTGGCAGAGGTAGCAGTTGCCGTTGCGGACCGTGATGGCTCCGCAGTTGCTGCAACTTGGGGCGTCGGACTGGAACTTGGCGAACTGCTGGTCGCGGTTCGACGTGGTTCCCAGCGCGGCGCTGCTGTGTTGCAGTGCCAGGCCGGCCGGTTGCATCACGATCTGCGGAGCCAAGACTCGCTGGGCCAGAGACGTGGGCAGTTTGCCGTTGCCCGAGTGCGTCTTGCCGTTGCCGTTCGCAGACCCGTTGCCGTTCGCAGACCCGTTGCCCGAATGGCCATTCCCGTTGGCATGGCCCTTCGCCGCGTGGCCATTGCTACCCGTCCCATTGCTGCTGCCCGAGCCGTTGGCTTGCGGGGCCGAAGTCGCTGGCAGGGCCTTCTTCGCGACGACTTCGGCCACGTGATGAGCTTCGGAAGCGTCCTCATCGTGATGATCGGCCGCCACTTCGCGGTGCGGAGTGTTCGCCTCGCGGAAACCCGGGATGAACTGAATGCCGAGCCAGCGGAAGATGTAATCGACCAGACTCTTCGCGATCGGAATGTCGGGGTTGGGTGTCCAGCCGCTGGGCTCGAACCGCGTGTGCGAGAATTTCTCGACCAGCACGTCGAGCGGCACGCCGTATTGCAGACCCATCGAGGTCTCAGTCCCGATCACGTCCATCAGGCCGCCGATCGTGCTGCCCTCTTTCGCCATGTTGATGAACAGCTCGCCCGGCGTACCGTCCTCGAACAGACCGACCGTGATGTAGCCCTCGTGGCCTCCCACCGAGAACTTGTGCGTCAGCGAATGCCGTGTCGCGGGGAGTCGGCGGCGAGCGGGCCGGTCGCCGTTCTCGCCCTTCTTGCGATCCCCTTCCTTCGTCGTTGACAGCGGCTGGCTTTGCTTTGAGCCGTCGCGATAAATCGCGAGAGCCTTCAGCCCCAGACGCCAGCCTTCAAAGTACGCCTGCTCGATGTCATCGACCGTCGATTCCTTGGGCATGTTGACGGTTTTCGAGATCGCACCGGACAGGAACGGCTGGGCGGCGGCCATCATCTTGATGTGAGCCTTCCAGTGAATCGTCCTGGTCCCGTTCGCGGCCTTGAACGCGCAGTCGAAGACCGCAACGTGCTCGGGCTTGAGATCGGGCGAATTCTCGATCGTCTCCTGCTCCTCGATGTACTTGATGATCCGTTCGATCTCGGCCGAATCATAACCGAGCGTCTGAAGCGACAGCGGCACGGTGCGGTTGACGATCTTCATCATCCCCCCGCCCGCAAGCTGCTTGTACTTGACGAGGGCAATGTCCGGCTCAATGCCGGTCGTGTCGCAGTCCATCATGAACGCGATCGTTCCGGTCGGCGCGAGCACCGTCGCCTGAGCGTTGCGGTAACCGAACTGCCGTCCCGAATCGACACACTCGTCCCACACCTTGCCGGCGGCGACCCGCAGGTAGTCCGGGCACGACGAGTCGATCCGATCGACCGCATCGCGGTGCATCCGCATGACTCGCAGCATCGGCTCGGCGTTCGCCTTGTATCCGGCGAACGGACCGATGTAGCTGGCAATGCGGCTCGACGTGAGATAGCCCTGCCCGGTCAGCAGCGCGGTGAGTGCCCCGGCAATTCCTCGACCGGCGTCACTGTCGTAGGGGATGCCCATCGACATCAGCAGGCTGCCGAGGTTCGCGTAGCCCAACCCCAGCGGTCGGTACAGATGGCTGTTCTTCGCGATCAGCGGCGTCGGATAGCTGGCGTGATCAACCAGGATTTCCTGAGCCGTGATGAAGACCGACGACGCGGCGCGGAAGCGGTCCACGTCGAACGTCCCTTCCGGCCGCTGGAACTTGCGGAGATTGAGGCTCGACAGGTTGCAGGCGGTGTCGTCGAGAAACATGTACTCGGAGCACGGGTTCGACCCGTTGATGCGGCCCGAGTTCGGACACGTGTGCCATTTGTTGATCGTCGTGTCGTACTGCACACCGGGATCGCCGCAGGCCCACGCCCCCTCGGCCATCTGACGCAGCAGGTACTTCGCGTCGTACTCGGGACCGGACTTGGTCGGATCGGTCACCCACCGCGTCTTCCACTTCTTCCCTTCCTCGACCGACCGCATGAACTCATCGCTCAGGCGAACCGAGAGGTTGGCGTTCTGGAACATGATCGACGAGTACGCCTCGCCGTTGAAGTTGGCGTCGTACTCGCCGCTGTTGATCAGCGTGTGCGCCTTCTTCTCTTCCTTGTGCTTGCACTGGATGAAGTCGAGGATGTCGGGATGCCAGTCCTTCAGCGACTGCATCTTCGCCGCGCGGCGCGTCTTGCCGCCCGACTTCACCACCGCCGCGATCTGATCGTAGACCCGCATGAACGACAGCGGGCCCGACGGCGTCCCGCCGCCCGACAGTTTTTCCTTGGCACTGCGAATCGTCGAGAGGTCGGTCCCCGTTCCCGATCCAAACTTGAAGAGCATCGCCTCGCTGGTCGCGAGCCGCATGATGTCTTCCATGTTGTCATCGACAGACTGAATGAAGCAGGCTGATGCCTGGGGCAACTCGTACGAGGTCGCCGGACGTTCGACTTCCTGCGTCACCGGATTGAAGTGGTAGTTCCCCTTGCAGCCCTTGACTCCATACTGCTGGTGGAGGCCGACGTTGAACCAGACCGGCGAATTGAACGAGCCGTACTGATGGAGACACATCCACGCCAGATCGCGATAGAAATTCTCGCCGTCTTCGCGGCTGGCAAAGTAGCCGTCGGCGATGCCCCAGTCGGCGATCGTGCGAGCCACGCGATGGATCACCTGCTTGACACTGGTTTCCCGCTCAGGCGTGTTCGGCTCACCGTAGAAGTACTTCGACACGACGACGTTCGTGGCCAGCGGACTCCAGGACGACGGGATTTCACAATTGGTCTGCTCGAACAGGACTTTGCCGTTTTCATCTTTGATCGCGGCGGTGCGGTAATCCCAATCGACCGTGGTGAACGGATCGGTATCGGCAGGGCAGAAGCGGGGCGCAACCGACATCGGACGCATTTCAGGCAGATTGCGGGGGCCGGCTCCCACTCCAGGAGCCACCGCCACAGACGAACCAGCAGACATCGACATTCCTTTCGACTCGTGCATCATGCACTCCTCTTCTCCAAGGATCAGGGCGCAAACAGAAACGGCGGACAAACCAGCCGCCGACGGGAAAACTGCGATTGTGAAGGTTAGAAGAACCCTAGAAGGCGAGTCACAAAACAACTATCGGTAGGGTCCTTGACCGGACTGAAGCCCTACATCTGGTGAGCAAGCGGCGAGCAAAATAAATCGGCGGGGGGTGGTTGTCAACTGTCTGTTTCTGCCGTCTCGACCGCCAAGGCCCCTACAGTCCGCACAAGTGGGCGTCGCCCACGGGGTTATCGATTTGTGAAAAAATTGGCGACAGGTTCACAAGCCGACGGAACTAACCGAGGTTGACCGACCAATCGAGTCGGCACTACGTTCCGGACACCTCCCATTGCCAATTCACCACGCGGAAACAGCCCACTTTTCTCTCGAACTCACACAGAAATCACCTCAAATGCTCACCGTCCTGCTGCTGACGATCTCCAACATCTTCATGACTTTCGCGTGGTACGGGCACTTGAAGTTCAAGGAGTCTCCGCTGGCGATTGCGATCCTGGTCAGTTGGCTGATCGCATTCGTCGAGTACTGTTTCCAAGTCCCCGCCAACCGCTGGGGTTCGGCTCAATTCTCGCCCGTCCAACTGAAGGTCATGCAGGAAATCATCACGCTGGTCGTCTTCAGCGTCTTTGCCGTGTGCTACCTGGACACGAAGCTCGGCTGGAATCACGCCGTCGCGTTCCTGCTGATCGTCGGCGCGGTGTTCCTCGTGAGGAAAGACGCCCCTGACGCCACATTGCCAGACCAGCACGAGCACGTGGCCGCGAACGACTCGACGAATTAGAGCACGACACCGGCAGCGATCACTTCGCCACACAGCGCGCGGACGCGTGTGTCGGGTTTGCCGAACTTCGTCTTGAGGTAGCCGAGGGCCAGCAATTCACCGGTCGCTGTCGGCAGCGGGGCCACCGACGTGAGGACTCCCGCTTCGTCATCGGTTTCGGCGGCGAGGACCTTCACACCAGCCGTCGGCGGCAAACCGGGAGCGAAGCGGATGCGACGCAGTTCGCGGTTCGTGTGGCCCATCGCATCGAGTCGCGCGATCGGTTCCTGTCCGAGATAGCAGCCTTTGATGAACGAGATGCACTCCTTCGTCCGGGCCACTTCCTGCGCGAGGTTTTCGTCGGTGATGTCGATTCCGTACCGGGGGAATCCGGCCGCGATACGGAGTGATTCGAACAGCTCACCCGATCCGGAAACACAGCCGACGGCGAGCAGGCTCATTTTCATCGCTTCGAGCGCCGGGTGCGGCAACGAAATCAGAAAGCCCGGCGGGCCGAAGAGATCGATGCGGCGGATGTCGAACGGCTGACCGAACGACTCGCGCGCGACGTGACCATACGGCGGCAGGCCCTCGTCGAGCATCAGCAACTGTGCGGCGTGCGGACCGGTGAGAAACAACTCGCCACGATCGGTGCGGCTGACGAACTGCACGTCCTCGCGAATCAAATAACGGTCGAGGTGCGGGATGATCGACTCCCCCTGCCCCGCCACGGTATCGAGCCACAGCGACGTCTGGGTCGCGAACACGAAGACATGGCCGACGACTCGGCCCTTGATGTTCGTCAAAAAGGCTTCGCAGCCCTGCCCCGGCGTCAGGAGTTTGATGTCGTTCGTACAAAAGCCGTGCAGAAACTTGGCTCGATCGGCACCCGTCAATTCGATCTGCGTGCGGTCGCTCACGTCGAAGACCAGCACGGCATCACGGGTTTGCGGGAACAGGTCGGCCGGAGAAATCGTGGCTGTTGGTTGTGCGTCGTGACTCATGCGGTGGAGTGCCTTGAGAGTAAATCGTCATCAATGCGGCGATTGTCACGGATGAAGAAGTAGGGAGCAACGAGAGGCCCTCAAAGAATGCTGCGAGGACGGGCCTCTTGGCCCGTCCCCGGTGATTGGCGTCGTCATGTCTGGTCCCTTTTGTTGTCGTCCCGCTCCGCGAGACGAGAGCCTTACTCCTGTCAGGTCTCTGTCCGAACGATCCTCATTGCAGCCCGGCCTCCTTCGTGTGAGTCGAGCCATTACATCGTGATGCGGAACACCTGCGGGGCGGCTCCCGTGCGAATGAATCGGCGAGCCATCTCCATCACCTTCGGGTCCGTGGACAGCCGCAGGGCCTTCGCGATCGCGGCGTCATCGGTGGCGTCGCTGCCGACCGTCGCGATGACCTTCACGTCGGGAGTCACTCCCGCACCGGACATCTCACGACCGTCGGGGCTGTAGAACTTGGCCGTCGTCAGCCGCAAACCGGCCGGAGCCGACTGCAACGGGAACAGGGTCTGAACCGTTCCCTTTCCATACGAGCGTTCGCCGACGACCACACCTCGACCATTCTCCTGAATCGCCGCGGCCAGGATTTCGCTGGCGCTCGCGCTGTTGCGGTCGATCAGGACGACGAGCGGCATCTTCCACGTTTGAGCGTACTGAGCGGTCTCCTGCGTGTTGTCGGCCGCGGTGCGACCCTTCGTCGAGACGATCGTGCCCGACGGCAGGAACCGGTCCGAAATCGAGATGGCCGCCGTCAGCAGGCCACCCGGATTGCCGCGCAGATCCAGAATCAATGACTCCATCCCCTGCTTGTGCAGCGACATCAAAGCCTCATCGAGTTCCCGGACCGAGGCTTCGCCAAACTGGTCGAGCTTGAGATAGCCAACCTTGTTTGCGTCGTCTTCCATGCGAGCCGCCACGCTGTGGATCGCAATCTTGCGGCGAACGAGCGTCACGTCGCCGCGTCGTCCGTCGCGCATCAGGTTGAGTTTCAGCGGTGTTCCCGGTTGACCGAGGATGTAGTCCACCGCCTGATTCAGTTCCAGACCCTGCACCGAATGGCCGTCCACTCCCGTGAGGATGTCGCCCCGCTTGAGAGCCACTTCCGAGGCCGGGCCGCCCGGCAGCACTTTCAACAACTTCAAGCCCTGAGCATGCGCTTCGACTTCGACTCCGATCCCGACCACGCTGTCCTTCATCCCGACATTGGGCCCGCCGGCCTTCTCGGGCGGAATCAGCATCGAGAACTGATCGAGCGTGTCGAGCTCCGCATGCACGAATTCCAGGCCGACCGTGCCGGGCTGCACTCGCACCGACTGCTCGAACAACTGTTGAACGCGGTTCAGCACGGCGACGGCCTCGTTCAGATCGCGCACCGCCACGCGCTGCCTCATCTGCGCCAGCGCCGCCTGCAACTCTTCCATCCCGCGATCATCGGCCTGCAACTGCGACGCCTGCTGAAACGCCGAGCTGTCCAACGCGAGCATCAGATGTGCGAAGGCGTGGTCGATTCGCTGGGAGTACGACGTCGGCTGAATGTGGCGGGCATCGATCAACTGAGCGACCTCGACGAAGAGCGACTGCGCCGACTGAGCGGTCAGTTGATTGAGCAGCCTTACCGTGCGCGGGTCTGTGTAGCGGCGTTCGATCTTCTCGCGAGCGGTCGGCACCGGCGCGGGCTTCCGATCCGGCTCAACGTCGCGGGTCGGTTGTGAACGGTTGGGTTGCGAGATTTCCAGATCGCGCGACTCGACGCGGCGGGGACGCGATGCGGAGGGCATTCGTTTCGGGGTCGTGGCGATCAAGTCGCGCGGCACGGGTGGTAGGTCTTCCACTTCAATGTGCCGCGTGCGGACCGGAAACGGGTCGCGGATCGGGGCGGGCGGCACGAAGTCGCTTTCGTCGAGAACTCGTTCCCGCAGCAGCCGTGTCCGTAGCGAGGGGACGCTGGTTTGACCGGCCTCGTCTCCGCGAAGGGCCGCGCGCCCCGAGACATCACCATCGGGCGACGTCCCAAAGTCCGCGTTTCCGCGGAAACGACTGCTGCCAAACTCCTGGGCGTTCGCCACGGTGGCGGCAATGACCAGAGCCATCGCCAGCCAGAAAGCATTCCAAAAAGATCGTTGAGCCTGAGTCATGATTCGGTTCCTTCCTGTGTTTGCCGCGTCGATCACCTCCGACGCGAAGAGCTTTTATTTCGTGTGCTTTGCTGTACTAGCCCGACGCGCGAACGAGGGCTGAACTTCACATCCACGCGAAACCCTCGCTTGCGCGTCGGGCTGGTGGTCGAGCATCTAGTGCTGCATCACCACTTCGAGGTCGTGCAGTTCGTGGAGCATGTACTCGTCGTGCAACGAGGCTTCGTGAGGTTCGTCGCTGTGTTCGGCGGCGAGTGTGGTCTCGTCGTGCAGGTCGTCGGTCCCGTGATCGGCAGAAGTTGCCGCACCGGCAATCTCACCGAACTCGTTCAACTCGCCGCGCACGATGCGGACCGAGGCGGGGGCCTCGATGCCGATCTTGACGCTGCCGCGCGCCGTGCGCATCACTCGGATCACAATGTCATCACCAATCTTGATGGAGTCGTCTCGTTTCCGCGTCAGGATCAACATGGCTTCGTTCCCTTCGGTTGTCTGTTCGACCATTCCTTTTGTCGCCGGCGGCTGTCGGTCGTGTGGCCAGCCGCTCGTGGTGCGATGCCGAATGCAGCCGCCGTGCCAGAGAAAGTTTGTCAAGACCGGTTTTGATCCGATGCCACAAATCAGCCGCTGCGCGCGATGTAAGGCCTACAAACCCGCAAAAACTGCCGGGTGAGGACCGTCCGGTTTGTAAGAGTCTCCAAGTGGCTGACACCGCTCTGCAATGTTTACGCGACACCTGGACGCGCGGCATGACGAGTCGATTCAAGCTGACGTCCGTTCGACCACGAGTGACAACGCGTACTCGTCGAACGACGCGCGGCACAGCAGGAACGGCCGGAAGAATCCTCACCCTATCATCGCGCGAGAAGCGAACGAGACTGCGTCGCGCAGAATCTGTTTGAATCGAGAACGTGGCACGCGCGTTGCGTTCGTGATTCGGTCGTGATCCGCGAGTGGCGCGGGTCAAGTGGCGAGAACCCACTTCAGAACGAGACCCGCTTCGTCGCGAACTCAATCGGCCCGCGAGGCTCATCGAAACGTGACGGAGCAGCGAGCGACCGCTCGCAACAACCGCCCCACGGCGGATGGAAGGAACGAATCATGATCGCCAAACCCCTCTTCTCCATGCTCGTCTGCTTCGGCTCAACGCTGATGCTGGCCGGCACCGCGCAGGCACAGGGCCTGTCCGGTTTCCCCTTCCTCGCGCCGCACAATCCCCAGCCGCGCTACGTCTCGCCGTGCGGACCGAATGGCTGTCCGACGAACGTGAACTACGGATACGTCCCGCGCACGAACTGCCCCGGTGGCGTGTGCAACGTTTACCGCCCGGACTATTCGTCAAACTACGCTCCGCGCGGTAACGGCCTCACGAACGGAGTCTGCGGGCCGAACGGATGCTCGACCGGTGCGTGTGTCAATTGCTCGTGCGCCAACGGCAACTGCTCGTCCTCCTACCCGAACGGTCAGCGCTACCCGAGTAACGGCGGAATCAGGACCATGCCCTACGACTACAACTACCCAAGCCGAACGCTGCCGATGCCAGCAGTTCCGACCCGCGATTACAACTCGAACCGGCCGAGCTACTACTACGATGAACTTCCCGCCCGAGTCGCCCCGCCGGCATATCTCGATCCCCGCAGCAACCCCTACTACGGAGCCAGCCGCGGCGAGCGGTACGACACCGCCACCGTCGATCGGGCGCGGTCGAGGTTTGAAACGGAACGCAGCCCGTTCTATCCGTAATCGCGATGGCGGACTGAGACCGATGTAACCAGGAGACTGGATGGTTTCGAAGGAGATCAGGGAACATGAGGATCGCGAAACCACCGCAGGATGAACCATTGACCATCTTCATCAGGAGCGCGACGAATTGAATATCGCAGACACCCTCACGAGTCAGATCGCTCAACAAGATGGCGATCTGGCTCTGTCTGTTTCGTGGCCTTGCCTTCAGACTCAGTAGCTGAACTCGCAAGAGTTCAGATTTCTCGGAACTGACTGAATTCTTGCGAATTCAGCTACAGAGTGATCACCGGCTGTACCACGCGATCAGCCGCGACAGATCGCCGGAGGCGGTCAGCATGTGGACTCGCCGCCGCGCGGCCCCCTGGCCGAGGGCGGGTGAATAGCCGTGATGATGGTCGGCGATCGTGAGTGCCTGAATCACATCGTCCGTCGTCCACCGAGACCGCCCGGAACCGGCGGCCAACCAGCGCGCGATCCACAACGTCGCGGGGATGACCAGCGCCAGGCTGTGGAAGCCCTCGACGAACGGCACGTCGTAGTAGGCCGGTCCGCAGAAGTGCAACCCCTGCACCTTTACACGCAGATAGCGGGTCAGAATCTCATCCTGTTCGGGCGTGATCGGACCGAACGGCGCTTCGAGCGTCGCAAACGGGACCGGTCGGAACACGGACTGCAACGGCGGCGCGTCGCCCTTCCCTTGTGAGAACGTCCAGATCGCTCGCAGCAACCGCCAGCGGCCGAGCCATCCCGCCTGCAGATCGGCGGCCGTGTCTTTTCGCGCGTACTGCGCGACCAGCAACCGAAAGTACAACCGACCGAGCGACGTCGGTTCGGCGGGCGTCTCGGGTAACGACGGCACTTCCGCACGAGAGGCCTCCTGGATCAGGTCGAGAAAATCGCGCAGCCGGTCCCCTTTCAACTTGTCGAATTTCGACTGCCCCATGAGATTCGTCCAATCGACGGCGCGGAGCAACTTCACAATGATCGGTGTCTGCAACTCGGCCAGCGTTTGGTCGAGCACCTCGACGCACTGCGAGAAGTCGCGCCAGTCGAGCCGCTCACGCGCGTTGATGGCCGGTGGTGGCGAATCTTTCGCGTTCTCCGGCACGACCGCTTCGGCCAACCGGCGGATCTCGGCCTGCTGCTGTGACATCGTTCGACCGGCATTCTTCACGACGGAAGGACAACTGAACCGCAGGCTGACGGCCACCGACTTGCCTCCCGGATGAAAGGCATAGGGATAGATGCGGCAGGCGAGCGGCTTGGCCGCCTCACCGAACTTCGCATGAATCCGGCACAGCCCCTTCTCATCGAGAAACACGCACCCGCCGTCCGCTCGATGCGCGAGCCGCCAGCGCGGACGGCCGAACCAACCGCTCAGCTTCTCGATGACGGGCTTTCCCGCCGGAATGCCATCCGCCTCGGTCCAGCCCTGCGCGAGGATGCGATCCCGCTCGACGTCGGTGATCTCGATCTGATGTTGCATGCAGCATCCGCCGCAGTTGTGACAGTCCCAGTTCTGCAACACCGGCAGGTCCAAACGCAGCGATGCCATGTCGATCCCGTCCTCTTCGCGGTCCCGGGAGCCAGACATCGACCCCGAATCCGCGGACCCGACCGTAGCCGAACAGCCTCGGAACGGAAAGGCTGCGTGAACGATGTTCGCTGAGTCGAAGCCAGAGCGCCGATCGTGACTCCCTCCCATCGCCGCCAGCCCACGGACCAGCGACCTGTCGTTAAACATCGGAAAAGGTTCACGGCTTGTCAAAAACCAGGGGAGTCGGCATAGTTTCCATCACTTGGAAGTTTTCTTGAGCTATGTCCAGCTCTGAGCAGTCTGCTCGATTTCACAAATCCGATCGACCGTCCGCATACGGTCTGCGACATTTGAATCGCTCCTGTCAGTCATCAAAAACTCAAAGGACAACGTCGATGGTGCGAGCCTCCGAACGCCAATCAGTTGCAGCCAGGTTGTGGGTGAGCTCTCTCGTGGGCGTCATGCTCATCGGCTGTGGAAAGTCGACTCCGCCACCAGCGCCGCCCGCGAACCCAGCAACGGCCACCGCAACTCCCACGACGATGCCCGTGGCGGCTCCAAGTGCCAGCGCTCCTCATGGCGCCGCGCCAACATCGCCAACAAGTGGTACGACAGATCCCAGTAAGGCCATGGCGGGAATGCACAGTCAGGCTCCTGCGGCCGCGACTTCCGACGGAGCTCATGCCGCCAATTCCATTCCCGGTGCTGCACAGGTTCCTCCGGGTGCGGCGGCCCATGCCCAGGGCGGTGGCAATCCTAATGCCGCCCATTCGAACGCCG
Organism: Schlesneria sp.; assembly: GCA_031412755.1. Taxonomy (GTDB): domain Bacteria; phylum Planctomycetota; class Planctomycetia; order Planctomycetales; family Planctomycetaceae; genus Schlesneria. The sequence goes on from JANODP010000160.1 coordinate 33,612, forward strand.
CCAATTCCATTCCCGGTAGCGCACAGGTTCCTCCGGGTGCGGGAGCCCATGCCCAGGGCGGTGGCAATCCCAATGCTGCCCATGCCAACGCCGCCAATTCCATCCCGGCCGGAGCGGTCCCCGGCGCCGCAGCCCATGGACAGAATCAACAGAATCGCGGTGCGAACGGTGCCGGAGCGGTGCCTGGTCAAGCAGCGCCTGGTCAAGCAGCACACGGTGCGAATGCGGCGGGATTCAATGGGGCGAACGGAGCGGCGGGCGCCATTCCCGGAGGGCCTGCGGGACAGGGCGGAGCGGGACAATTCGCGGCGGGCTCCGCCGAAGACACGCTCCAAAAATTCTGCACGGCGATGTCGGAAGGCAATCTGTCTGCCGCCGCCGAGTACGTCAGCGGAAAAGCGAAGGCCATCCTGGCTCAAATTCGCGAGGGCGAATTGCCTGACGACAAGATCGAAGAGTTCAAAGAGGCCTTCAAGCCGTCGGGGCTGAAACTGAAACCCTCACGCAACACCAGCGGGTCGGGAAAGACGATCAACCTCGGCAACGAGAAGGGTCAGACCTTGTCGTTCACGCTTTCCAAAGAGGACGATGTCTACAAACTCAAAGAATTCACGATCAGCAAGCCGAAGAAATGAACCTGAATTCTGAGCGGCTTTGGCTGTGACGAAAGCTCAACTGCGAGACCCGGTATTTCCCCAGTACCGGGTTTCTTTTATTGTCTCTGCCAAGTTGAGTGGCGTGGAGAACTTCACCTGTTGACGGCCGAACGGGCGGGCGCCCAGGAACCGGGGGGCTGACGCCACCCCGCTCAGACATTTCGCAATCGAGGCCTGTGATGCCGGATGTGTTGGCGATTCATTGGGAACGGAAACGGCTGCACGTGATCGAAGCCTCGGTCGGCGGGTCGTTGCGAATTTCGCAGGGCTTCGTGGTCGATGTCCCCGAAGTCGCCGGACCGGGCTGGCTGCGCGAGGTGTTGCGCAAGCACGGTGTCACCGCCAAACAGGCGATCGTCTCTCTGCCGCGCGAAGATGCCATCCTGCGACAGTTGGAACTGCCCGACGCGCCCGACGACGAACTGCCGCTGCTCGTGCAGTTTCAAGCCTCGACCCGCTCGACGACGCCGCTCGATCAACTGCTGCTCGACTATGTGCTGCTTCCCCGGCGAGTCGGCTCGCCGCAGAAGGACGTGCTGCTGGCCAGCGTTCCGCGCACGGTGGTCGATCCGATCCGCACGACGCTCGCCGAGGCCAACATCGAACTGACCTCGCTGACGCTGGGACTCTTCGCACTGGCGGAACTGGTCGTGCAGGGGGAGATCGCACTGCGACAGCCGGAAGACCAGCGCAGCCTGCTCGTCCTGCATGACGCCGGTCGGTTGGGGGTCGTTCTGCTCGGCCAGCGACAGCCGTTGGCAACCCATCTCGTGAGACCACCGCTCGACGATCAGGGCCATCCGATCGTCGCCAAGGCGGCGGCTGATATTTCGCGCGTGCTGGTCCCCGCGCAGCCGTGGCTGAACGACGGACGAATCGACCGCATCTGGGTGCTCGGTCGCGGTGACGAATGGCAGGGCCTCGATACCGCCCTGCAAAAGTCCTGGAACTGTCCCGTCGAGCGATTCGATTCGCACATCGCGTCGTTGTTGTCGGGCGTCGATGCCTCGAAGCTGACCGACCCCGTTCAATACGCGCAATCCCTCGGCCTCGCACTCGGGCATTGCAACCGGCGGACGCCCGCGTTCGACCTGCTCCATCCCCATCAGCCCAAACCGCAGCGCGATCCGCGCAAGCTGCAACTGGCGGTCGGATCGGCCGCCGCACTGCTCGTCATCTCGCTGGGTGCGGCCTTCATTCAGATGACGCTGTCGGGCCTCGACCGCCGCATCGACGAGGCGCGGAAAAAAGACGCCGACTACAACCTGCTCCTCAAGGCCGGTCAGCCGGCGCTCGAGGCGGCGAGGACGGTCGAGGACTGGACGTCCCGCGACGTGAATCAGCTCCGGCAGATCGCCGATCTGGATGGCTTCATGCAGGGAACCGAGCGGCTGTACGTTTCGGACTATAACTTTGGAGTCACCTCCGGCAACGCCCTGGCCAAGCTGGTGGCGAAAGGCAACGCCAAGGATCGAACCGACTGGCAACAACTCGCCCAGCGTCTGGTCGATGCGAAGTCGTATCGCGTCAAGCCGGTCGAGTTGACGCAGTCGAATCGCGATCCCGACTACGTGAATCGCTTCGAGTTGGATGCGGATCTGGTCCCGCTGGCCAAATCCGCCGCAAGCAGCAAGTCGGCTGCGGCACCACCCACCACGAAGGAAAAGTGACGCGAACATGGAACGGCGCCAACAATATCTGATCGGTGGGCTCATCGCCGTCGTCGTCGTCTGGTTCGGCTGGGGCTGGCTCGGGTCGACCGTGCTCGAACCGATCCAGACCAAGGACGAGCTACTCAAAAAACTGGAGAAGACCGTCGGGGAGAAGGAAGTTCAACTGAGCGACCTCAAGCGGTCCAAGGAGCTGCTCAAGGGTTGGCAGGCGCGCAGCCTGCCCCCCGATCTGACCAAGACCAAACTGAGGCCGGATGCACTGAATGCGCAGCGGCTCTACCTGGAATGGCTGACCGACCTCGCGCAACTCAGCGGGTTCGAAGACCTGAAGGTGTCGCCCGATCAGCGCACGCCCAAGGGCAGCGTCTACGTCTCGGTGATGGTGAAGGTCGAGGCCGACGCCCGCTTCGAGCAACTCTGCAACTTTCTCGACCGCTTCTACCGCACAGACCTGCTCCATCGCGTGACGGCCCTCCACGTGTTGAGCCGGGAATCGGAAGGCGATCCGTTCTTCCGGGTGACTTTGCAGGCCGAGGGTCTCGCGCTGCTCGACGCTCCCCAGCGCCGCACGCTGTTCGCACAAACGCGACTCGCGGAAGCGTTGTCCGAAGACGGCACGGCCGTGAAAGTCGAGGGCCTCGACGGCTTCCCCAAGGAACCCGGCTTTCGCATCCGGCTGAAGAACGAGTACCTGACCGTGACCGGGTTCGACGGAACAGCCTGGACCGTCGAACGAGGCATCGACCGCACGTCGGCCTCCGACTACCCCGAGGCCACCATCGTCGAACTGACGCCGCTCAATGCCTCGGTCCCGGCGCGAGCGGCCGAGGAATTCCAGGAGTTGCTCGCCGCCAACATCTTCGTGAAGCCCGCGCCGCCGAAAGACTATCGACTCAAACTGGGGCCGCTCGGCGAGAAGACCCATACCCGCGGCAGTCCTCCGTTCGAATTCACCATCTCGGCCATGAGTTACGACACCACGAAGGGGAAGCCCGAGTTCTCGCTCGTGGGCAAACCGCTCCCCGGACTGCAGCTCGACAAGACCACCGGCAAGCTGACGTGGAAGCCGGATGGCGAACAGAAGGCCGGCAAGTACCCGGTCAAGTTCGAGGTGAAGCATCCTTCCGCATCGGGCGGCAAGTTGAGCGAATCGGTCACGATTCTGCTGCGCGATCCCAACACGCCGCCGAAGTTCGCAATGACGACTCCGCCGCCGGTCATCCTCGGCCGCGAATGGAAGTTCAGTCCCGAAGCCTCTGATGCAGAGTCTTCCGTGGGCAAGCTGACTTGGAAACTGGGCGAAGATCCACCGGCCGGCCTCGCCATCGACGAGGCGACGGGCGAACTGACGTGGACCCCCGAAGACTCCGTCCCCACCGGTGAGGCACTCGCCAAAATCACCGCGACCGACGATGGAATGCCGCCGCAATCGTCGACGCTCGAATTGACGCTGGACGTGCAGGACGACCTTGCGATGTTCACGCGATTGACCGGCATCTTCGCGAAGGATGGCGACCGACGGGCCATCTTCTACGACCGCTCCCAAAACAAGACCACCGAACTGCGCGAAGGAGACAAGTTCGAGGTGGCCGACGTGAAGGGAACCGTCACCACGATCGCGATCAAGTCCCTGATCTTCACCTCGGGCGACGAAGCCCATCGACTCGAACTCGGCCAGTCCCTGCGGGAAGCCACGCCCGAAAAGGCCAATCTGCCCGCCCTGCCCGACGCGACCAAGCCGGCCAACGTCGAAGGCCGGTGAGACGACCCGCGATCAGCGTGGCCGATTGCGCCAAGTGGGCTCGCGCAGCACATCGCGTTCGTAGGTCTTCATGGCTTCGGTGGCAAGTTGGCGATCTTCGTTGGACAGAGATTGCAGCGTAGCGATGATGAGTGCGGCCGATTTCACCGCTGCTTGCGAGTCCTTCCACGCGAGGTCCACGTTCAAGTCGTAGTCGGCCCGATTGCGTTCGCCGCGAAGCTGGTTCAACCGTGAACCGGCCAGTGCCAACGGAACATGGCCGCAGTTCCCCAGCCGTCGCCACAAAAACGCATGGGCTTGGTCGGCGCGCGGCGTGGTGAAGCCGAGATCACTCATGAATTCGCGTGCCACATGAAAGGCTGCGTAGTAGGCACGACTGACGGCCGACCGCCAATCGGCTTCGGTCTGCCCTTGAGTGTACTGCTCTGCCAGATTGAGAAACTGCTCACCGCGAATCATGTCGCCGATTCCGTGACCAGACGAAAGACCGGGGTCAGTGGTGCGGGACAACACCCAAACAGTTGTTCGTGCCACCGCCACTGCGTCGCCACCAACTGATCGACACTGACCACCGTGGACCGCACAACAATGGCCAGATGCCGGTCCCCGGGAGCTTCGGGATCGTCGTCGATCTCGATGCGCACGGCATCACCGGGAAACACCGCCTGAGTCATCGCGATCACGCGCGGCAGTTCCGCACGTACACCCAATTGCCCGGCAATCACTTCAATCTCAGACGAAACACACGATGGATTCGGCAGGGAGGCGGTCGACATCACAGGCTCCTGACGGGTTGGGGAGGCGGAAGGGATACCAACTCTTGCCGAGATGGCCAAGATCGAACAGCCGTCCCCTGTGGCCCCCTCCTCCTCAGATGTCCGGATTCAGGATGTGCCGGGCCCACAGGTAGGCGGCCACGTTCAGCACGATGGACGCGCAAAGGAAGAGCTGGCCAAGAACCGTCGTGAACAGCTTCTCGGTGTTGACCGGGTCCACGACGAAGTAGTAGAGCGCCAGGATCACGATCGGCACGAGGGCCATGTACAGCGCGGACGTGCGAGCCTGAGCCGTGTCGGCCTTGACCTTTCGCTCCAGCCGCTGCATCTCGCGCACCGAAATCGCGATCCGCTCGACCGTCTCGTTCAGCTTGCCGCCGCTCTCGCGACTGGCCTGCATGGCGGCGGCGAACAGCGCGAAGTTTTCGCTCCGCAGCCGGGCCCGCGCCTCGTCGAGGCACTTCTCCAGCGTCTTCCCCATCTGGTACTCGGCCACAATCTGGCCGAACTCCTGGCTGATCGGCTTCGGACTTTGCTTGGCCAGGATTTCCAGGGCCTGCGCCAGCGACAGCCCCGCCTTGATGGCACTCGACAGCGACACCATCGAATCGGCCAACTGGTCCTCGATCATCGCCCGCCGCTGCTGAGTCCACCGCCGCAGCAGATACCACGGCATCACCAACAGCAGCAGTGACAGCAGCAGCCCGATGACGGGAATCTCGAACACCAGCGCCAGTGTCAGAAAATGAGCCAGCACAAACGCCCACCACGCGACAATGGAGGCCCGCAGATGCCGCGGATAGACCCGCAGCTTCTTCAGCTTCTCGCGATGGTCGGCCTCGACGATGTTGAGCATCCGCCGAAAGTAGGGCTCGCCCGCCCACACCAGCAGCGCGATCGAACAGCCAAACAACGCCGAACTGAGAATGACTTCGATGGGCATGTGGGGAAGGAGCCATGGGTCAGGAGTTACTAGAAGTCCGGCGGAAAGAGACCCAGTTCCGCCAGCTCTCGCCGAATGGCAAGGATCCTTGGTCGGTTCATTTTCAACGCAAACACTGTGACTCTCCCGGTGTTTGGACCGGAGTCAAGGGTAACAGGTGTTCGGGGACATGGGTGACACATTCCGTCGAGGATGAAACAACGGAACAACTTCGCCGGACAACGGGTCCACAGCGTGGGTCTTGGCCGCCTTCGTCAACGAACACGTCACACACGCCAGCGCCAGATTCGTTGAATCGGTTTGACCTCCCAAAGCAAACGGTCGAATGTGATCGATATTAAAGGTTGCCTCCTGCCCCCGCTGGGGAAGCTGGCAGTACTCGCAATGATCTCTGGCCCTGTCGCGAACCCGCCTGGACAGCTTGATCGGAATCCATTCCCCGCTCATGACACAGAACGGCGCTGAGCCGCCTCCGCACGCAACCGCATCAGTGACAACATTTCTGCGAGCTTGGCCAGGGCTTGGGCTTCTCGGCGCTCTTTCGTCGTCAGCTTCCCGTCCCGATCCTGGCGATCAAGCAGTTCCTGCAAACGGTCGTGCAGCGCAGTCGGGAGGCGAAACTCACGCATGTCTCGGGGAAGATTCAACTCAACCAGCACGGCACTCATGACAGCGATCCCGGACGGTTTCAGTTCGAGCGTCATTCACACAGGAGTGTCATACCATCAACGGGTAGACCCGTTCCAGCTTCAATCGCTCGGTCGCGTAGTGGAGTGCGGCGTGAATGTCTTCTTCGGTGAGCTGTGGATAGTTCCGCAGCACATCATCGTGAGACCAGCCTTCCGCCAGAAGCTCGACAAGAAACTCAACCGCCAACCTTGTCCCGCGAATGACGGGTTTGCCGACAAGAACTTTGGGATCCACGGTGATTCGGTCGTGCCAAGCCATGCGATGCTCCTCAATCAACGGTCACGATTACTCATTTCACTTTCAGTAGTTCCAAGTTCGGGGTTGAACGAGGTGTCTTTACTCCGAAGGAGTTGCGTCTCATAGCCCAGGGTTGCCCGCGCAGGCGGGCTACCCTGGGAGGGAGAACGCATGCGCCATCTACCTTGAAAGGGTTGCGTCATTCGAGAAACGCCGATGACGGAACCCCGT
>JANODP010000161.1:0-6574 GCA_031412755.1 Schlesneria sp.
GAAACAGCTCGGCCATGCGCGTGGAAATCGTGATGTCCAGGAAGTCGTGCGTCTCGATCAGAAGATCCCAGTTCGCAAACCGAGGCAGCGTCTGTTCGGTGAAGATCTGAGTTTCTGCCCCTTCGCAGTCGCAGAAGATCAGGCCGCGTTGACGGATCGGAATGTCGAGCAATTCGTCCGCCGTGAAAGCGGCTCGGACGGACAGGCGATCGGCCACCTGGTTGACGGCGGCACAGCCGGCGCAGAGCTGTTGTGCCCCGTCATAGATGTCGTAGGCATAGACCCGGGCCTGGGGGATTCGGCGAGCCAGTCCCACGGCGTAATAGCCCTCGGCACAGCCGACATCGATGATTTCGGAATAGCCCCCGTCGCAGACCTCCTGCATCCACGGGTGAAGCTCGGACTCATACGATCCCAGCAGCTTGGGATAGAGCGCGCTGCCGATCGAAGTCAGCTCCGGATACTTCAATCCGGAGAATGGCCCATGGCGGACGAGGCCATCGGCGAACAACTCATGGATTTCCTGGGGAGACAGAGATTGCATGAGACCTTCCCACGGGTATCAACAAAAGGACCGCCGACTCGTGCGAGCCGACGGTCCAATGATCTTTCGCGACGAATGATCTTCAACCACCACCCGGCGGGGGTGGTGACCAGGGAGGTGGCGAGGGAGGAGGAGGTGGCGGTGGGGGGGGCGGCGGTGATGGCACGTTGTGGCTCCTTTCGAAAACCGGGTGAGAAGAGGCGTTGGCTGCAAGCGAATAAGCTAAACGAGGTTACCGGGACGACGCAACTCAATTCGCATTTTTATTCGGACGGACGACGGTGTCGGCACTTTTCAGGGGATGCCGTAGAACTCGCGCGCCTCGCGAAGTTGCCGGCGAATGGCTCCGCTGATCGTGCCATCGTCCGGAGGGACGATCCAAACGTCCGCTTCGGAATGTTGCGGAGTTATAAACTGGCGTTTTTGAAACCCGGGTCCGCCGTAACAGTAATGAAGCAACTTCGGGCCGGTGGCAGTGAGCGACGGCAGCGGACGATCTTCGTCACAGTTGGTGACGCAGAGGCTCGTCATGACCGGTTCGAGATTCAGCCGGTGCAGGGCCATCACGACCGCCCACATCGTGGCGAGCCAGTCCTTGTGCGGCCCGTATTCAATCGCGGCGGAGTCGGCGCCGGCCGTTTCGCGGCGGGAGGAAGGAATGGTCGGAAACAGCTCCATCAGTTCCAGCCATTCGTCGCTGAGTTTCTGCTGCCAGACGGTCGGAATGACATGCGGGACGCCGCCATCGACGATCGGCTGCCGCAGTTTTTCCGGCGCGACGCCCGCCGCGCGACAGACATCGTCGAGCGTCGGCTGATACACGGCGGCCGCGGGATCGAGGTATCCCACGCAGTCGAAGCTGACCTGTCGGCTGGTCAGCGTCAGTTCCTCGAACGGGAACGGTTGGAGGAACAGCATGTCGGGGTCGCACAGCACGATGTAGTCGGCATCGGTTGCCACGTGCCGGAGCGATCCGGCGGTGTTGCGCGGCGGATAAAGAACGCCGTTGACGTGGCGATAGCTCGGCGCCGTCTGCACGATTCCCCCGCAGGCCCGGATGCGCTCGAAGCCGGGGAGCAGCGGTTCGTCGTGCTTGTGGACCATCACGATCGGCGGACGCCCCAGATGCGTCACGCACGAAAAGTGAAACAACATGGCCTGCCAGACCATGTAGTCATTGTTTTCCGTGGAGACGACGATCTCGTGCCGGGGCATCGTTCAACTTTCACGCCGAAAGCGACCGATGTGCAGCCGGGTCTGATGTTCGGCGAAGGACTCGCCGTCGGTGTTCATGCCGAGCATGTAGTCGCGCTGCCAGCCGCTTTTGACGGCGGCCTCATCGTTGCGGGCGAGTCCCTCGTTGAACACGGATCGCGAGTCTTTCCACTTGGCATAAGCGTGCGCGAGTTTTGGACTCGCCTGCACCGGCTGGCGGATCGGTTCGAGTGATTCGGCCAGTCCGCGCGGGACGGGAACAAGCATGCAGATCGGCTCCCCTTGCTCGAAGCGAACCGTATGGTTCTTGCGAGTCATCTTCCAGTTCATCGTGAAGGTGGTTTCGTTCCAGTCGGTCTCGACAATGCCTTCGAGTGGTTGCACACCATCCTTGATGTGGTTCGCCGGGCCCTTGACCCACAGGTTGATGCCGCGCGGGGTCCGAAACAGATACGGTATCGTAAAGGTGAAGATCCCCTCGCCAAAGTGACTGAGAATGCGTGTTTCCTGCTTGTCGCGCGGGAGCCGCACCTTCAAGTCCGCAATTCGTGGCCCACCGTTCCAGCGGACGCTGAAATCCGCCGGCGAGCGAATGACCCAGCCCGCCTGATTGGCGATCACCAACGGCAGGCAGCGGTAGGCGTAGCGGTTCGCGCTCTGGTCCATCCAGGCGCGGTCGGAGGGAGCGGGTTCAATCGGCATGTCGTCCTGCGAATGAAGCTCGTAGGCGATAAGGCGCGGTTTGCGTTTGGCCGGCATGGTGGCTCGCGATTGGGGGGAACATTGAGGCGTCAGTTTCGAGGATGGCGAGGCATCACCTCACGGCATCTCCCTCCACCGGAATGCTGAACAGCGGATGATGGGAATGCTTCTCATGGAATCGGGTCCAGCGTTCCAGCCATTCGGCCGAGGTGAGGCTCGTGGCCGCGCCGCCCGCATGGACGCGCTGCGAGGCGATGATTTCGCCGACCAATCGCACGTCGTCGCGGTCCAGTCGCGTGTCGGGTTCCAGAATCCACCGGGTCCAGTTGAAGCCGTGAATGGGGTTGATTTCGCCCGAGGCGAGCACGTGCGCCCCATCGATGCTTCGCGAAAGTTGGTAGACCATGCCCGGCAGGCGCCGCGCCGGTGCCATCATCTTTCCCAGGCTCGCGTCCCACGCCGTGAGTTGTCCGTCGCGTGTCGAGACCAGGAACAGATCTTCGTCCGGCAAAAACGTGACGCCGAACACCTGGTCGCCGTGCTCGCGAGTGGCCTGAACGGCGGTTCCCGTCGCGACATTCCAGATGCGGGCTTGCTTGTCGGACGACGCCGTCAGCAGTCGTTGGCCATCACGGCTGAACTGCGCGCTGAAGACCCAACCCGAATGATTCAGCGCCGGGCCCGCACTGGCCCCCGTCGTCGTATCCCAGATGCGAACGGTGTGGTCCGACGAGCACGTCGCCACCAGCCGGCCGTCGGGCGAGAACTGCACATCGTGCAGAAAACCACTGTCGTGCCGGGCCTCGAACAACAACTCGCCGCTGTCCGCCTTCCGCATTTCCAGCCCAACCGAACAGCCCCAAACGGCGAATCGATCTCCCCGGGGCGAATACCGGATGCGGTCTCGAATAACGTACCCATAGACTGCCGGCAGCCCGCGAAACGCCGGCTGCTCCGCCCGCCGTTTGCCCGTGGCCGCATCGACCAACACGACCTGGCCGAGATGACAAAGCACGATGACGGTTTGCCCATCCGGACTGGCCCGCACCGCGATCGGCTGCGATGGAGTGACCGCGTCCTCAAATTCGGCCCGGCCCGTTTCCGAATTCACGAACCGCACGAAACCGGGACCGTCGAGATGCTGCTCGACGAGCGAACGCTGGGCATCCTCGTGCGAGCCGCCCCCGGCCAGCACGATCAGCGATGAACCGGGAACGAAGTCCGCATCGCTGATCATTTCCGTTCCAGACAGTTGCGGTCCGACCGGTTTTCCCGTCGCGGTCTCCATGACCTTCAGGTCCGTCCGCACCCGACCGTTGTCAAAGCTGCTCGGCAACCAGCGGTCTCCCCGCTCGTTGAACCGAACGAACGGACTTTGTGTCGAACCGGCCGCGACCACACCCCGCGGCTGTGAGTCGCAGGGTTTCCAAACACGAATCAGTTGACCGTCCCATTGAACCGTGGCGAAGGAGCGTCCGTCCGGCGACCACTCGCAGCGATGGACCGCGTTGCTGTGCGGGATCGACGGGCCCACCGGCTGGCCGGACGGCACCGCAAAAATGCGAGCCGTGTGATCGACACCCGCCGTCAGCAACAGCGAGTTCTGCGGGTGAAAGCTGAGCGAGTTGATCAGATTCTTGTGGGTGATGCGCCGGGCGGCCGGTTCACCCGACGCGGTGTCCAACAGGACGACCTCAAAGTCCTCGCTCAGGGCCAGCCACCGGCCGTTGGGTGAGATCGCCGATGACATCACGCGCTTGGACTTTTGTTCCCAGACGAATTCCGACTTGACGAAATCCCAGCATCGGATCGAATGCAAATCGTCCACCACGATCAACCGGTCATTTCCCACAAACATCGGCGGGATGTTTCCGATCGAATTCGAGGGCTGAACGGGCAGCAGCAGCGAGCCGGGTTGATCCGGCCCGGACGAGAAGACCCGTACCTGCTGGCCGGAACTGCGAATCGCGAATCGGTCACCATCCGGGTTGATGGCGGTCGACGTCACCTGACCGCTGGCGTCGAGCGGGCCGGTGCGAAACGACTTCTTCGGAACATCGCGAACCTGCACCGTCTGATCGCCGCCGACCACCAGCGCCGCGCCGCTCGAATTGAACTGCAAACAGGTCACGGGATCCGGATGAGTCCAGCGATCGACTTCCGTGTTCTGCGGAAACTCAAACAGCGTGACCTCCTGCTCAGAGGCCACGGCCAGCAGCGTTCCAGCGGGACTCCAGGTGGCGGCACTGACCGGTCCCGTGATCGGCAGGGCCAGACGCCGGCCGCTGGAAAGTTCCAATAGATCGCACTTGCCGTCCAGCGCCAAATTCAACAACACGTTCCCGGACGGATGATAGTGAAGGCCCTTGCTCCACGCGGCGGGCTGGACAAAAGCCCGCACCGGAATCGCGATCTGGGACAGCCACGACTGCAACCGGATTCGATTTTGCCTCTCGCGCAACGGATGATTCTCGGCGGCCGCCACGGCGTTCGCGAACCACAGCACCGCCTCGCGCGGATCGCCATTCCGATCGGCCGTCAGGCCGGTTTCGGTATAGGCGTCGATGATGACCCGCTCCCCTTCCAGGCGTGCCGCCTTTTCCTCCAGACGCGCCGCCTTTTCCTCCTTGCGGGCCTCCTCAGCGGCCTTGGCTTCATTCGACGCGACGGTGGCCAACGCTCGAAAGCGGAATGCCAACCCGTATCCCACCACCGTGGCGACGACGATCATCAGCGCCACCGTGCCGATCAACCCCGCGATCAACTGATTTTTCCGACACCAGCGCAGCAGTCGCTCCCGCAGACCGATCGGCCGGGCCACCAGCGGCAACCCCAGCAGCCAGCAATTCAAATCGTCGGCCAGGGCCTGCAGGCTGGGATACCGCAACTTGGGCTCTTTCTCCAAAGCCTTCAGACAGCAGGCCTCCAGGTCCGGGGGGAGATCGGGACGCAACGACCGGGGGGACGGCGGATTTTCGCGATCGTTGGCCACGTGCGAGATGACTGTCCACGGATCTCCCGCAAACGGAACGCGACCGCACAACATCTCATACAGGACAACCCCCACGCTGTACTGGTCGCTGTGAGCCCCCACCTCCGCGATCGCCCCGCGCGCCTGTTCCGGAGACATGTACGTCGGCGTGCCGACAATCTGCCCTTCGACGGTCATCCCCGCTTCGATGTCGGCATCCCGTTTCGCCAGGCCGAAGTCCATGATCTGCGGGCGGCCGACATGATTCATCATGATGTTCGCCGGCTTGATGTCGCGATGAACGACACCCTCGGAGTGAGCGTAGTGCAGCCCATCGGCGATTTGACGAACCCAGTCCACCACGTCACGCAGATCGTGCCGCTGCCGGCGGAGCGTCTGCGAGAGGGGCACACCGTCCACGAACTCGGCCACCAGGTACGGCCCCTCGTCCGTCTCGCCGCTCTCATACAGCGCCACGATGTTGGGGTGATGCAACCGCGCCGCCGACTTGGCCTCGCGGTGAAATCTCTCCACCATCGCCCGGTCGTCGGGAGCGAAGCGCGGCACTTTCAGCGCGACCTCCCGATCCAGCAGCGGATCGTAGGCGCGAAAGACCGTGCCGAACGATCCGTGACCCAGCACGCTGATCACCCGGAACCGGCCGACCTGTCGGGGCTTCGCGGGCTGGTTGCCGTCGGCTTCTCGGGACAGCGGTTGCGTCCGATCCAGCGACGCCACGAAATCGACCGTCATGTTCTCGTGATCGGTGTCTTGGGCCGCGTCGCGGCTCATGATGATCGTCGCTTCCGATACCGAGGACGGTTCCGACGCCTCGGGCGACAGGATCTCGGTCACAGACGCGGGCGGGGCGAACTGAGTGGACGACCCCATGCTGGTGGCCGCCGCCTGACAGGCGGGACATTGGGGGTGAGCCGCATCGCTCGGCTCCACAAGAACCGCGCCGCAGTCGGAGCAATGCCGCCCAGGGGATGCCACCATTCGATCGCCACGCCTCGCATCAGAGAATTCAGACCCGATCCGAGTGTATCGCCTCCGCGCCCCACGAATCCAGCGTCCGCCCGACTTGTTCGGCCCTGTCAAACACCAACCTTTCGTTTTTGTGCCGGCTGTGTCGCGGTGGC
>JANODP010000162.1:0-5911 GCA_031412755.1 Schlesneria sp.
CGGTTTCATTCGTCGTCTCCTTCAATTCGTCGAACCTCTTCATATTCGAGAAAGGCAGGGGATTCGTCGAATTGAAGGAGGCGACGACTGGGAATTCCCAGATCTGGAAACGGGTTAGTGCCGCCCCTTCAGGGCTTCGAATTCTGTCACTCTCGGAACCCGGGGCGGCGCTCCCGTTGGTCGCTGGCCCCGGGCTGACATAGGGCTGCCCCGGGGGGGCGGAAATCCAAAACAGCGCAACTTCAAAACGCGCGAGCGAGGGCTCATCGTCCGATGGCTACGATGCCCTCGCTCACGCGTCGGGCTGGTCTTCAAATGGGCTCGAACGTCGGACTACAACTCGGCGACGAGATGGATCTGCCGGGCGACCTCGCGGAAGCCGAGCGAGGTGTAGAGGTGCTGGCCGATTTCGTTCTGAACCAGCGTTTCGATCTTCGCGTGAGTCAGTCCGCTGGCGCGGAAGTGCTGCAGGGCGTGCTCGATCAATTGGCGACCCAGGCCGCGGCCCCGGCAATCGGCTTCGAGTGCGATGTTGGGGATGTGGCCGATGCCGCCGTCGCGGTCCTGCCACGTCGTGATGCAACCGACAATCCGGCCGTCGATCTCCGCCACGAAGATGCCGGCGGGATCGCGGGCGACATCGTCGTCCAGGTGCCGGGCCTTCCGCCATTGCCAGTCGTGGTCGTGAATCACGCCAAACTGCCGCTCCATCCCCTGGTCGATCGACACTCCGTCAAACGCCGCGACGGTGATCCGCTTCAGCGTCGGCAGGTCATCGGCACGAAAGGGACGGATGAGCATGGCGAGGGATCGTGTGTGGAAACGACGCGGCCTGGGAGAGTGGTCGCACGATACCCTCGGCCACAAAGGCCGGCAACGCGACCCCGAAGGGGCGGACGTTCCGTCTCATCGTCGTGATCGTCGTGACCGGACTGGCAATCAACCTCCGCCTTGCGCACAATTCGCCGCCCAACTTGCAGTTGACAGCCGGCTCCTGCCGATCAGATAACTTGCCCGCCTGCTCGCCCCGTTCGCCTTCCCACCGTCGTTTTCATGTGAAGAGAATAGATGAACATTCCGCCTCGCCCTTGCTCCGGTCCCGTGAAGCGTCGTGAATTTCTGGCGGCGGGGGCGTTGGGATTGGGGGGGCTGAGCCTGCCCGATTTGTTCCGCTGCCGGGCTCAGGCGGCTGCCGCGGGCAAGTCCGTGGAGGAAGAGACGTCGATCATCTTTGTGTGGCTGCCGGGTGGCCCGCCGCACATGGACATGTACGACATGAAGCCGAACGCTTCGATCGACTACCGCGGACCCTTCCACCCCATTCGGACGAACGTCCCGGGCATGGACGTCTGCGAGCTGATGCCGCGTCACGCGGCCATCGCGGACAAGTACGCCATCGTCCGGTCGGTGGCTCACCAGTTCGCCGATCATGGCGGCGGACACAAGCGGATGATGACGGGGCGAGTTCCCGTGACTCCCGTCGACACCGTGAACGACGCTCCCGCCACCGGCTCGATCGTGGCGAAGCATCGCGAACACCGGGACTGCGGCATTCCCAACTACGTCTCGATGAACCCGGGCGGCCGCACCAATGACGTCTTCGCGCAGGGCGCGGCGTACCTCGGTCAGTCGTACATGCCGTTCAACGTCGAGGGCGATCCGAGCCTGCCGAACTTCTCCGTCCCGAATATTTCTCCTTCGGAAGCAGTGACTGGGCGGATTGGTGATCGCATGTCGTTGCTCAAGGGATTGGATCGGATCAATCGCGAGATCGACGGACAGCGGATGGTCGAATCGACCGACCGCTTCCAGGAACGGGCCGTCGGGATGTTGACGAGCGACCGCGCGAAGAAGGCGTTCGACCTGTCGTTGGAATCGCCGATGGTGCGAGACCGCTACGGCCGCCACTGCTGGGGCCAGCGGGCTCTGATGGCGCGGCGCCTGGTCGAGGCGGGCGTCAGTTTCGTGACGCTCATCATGGAGAACCCGTACCAGTCGGGAGTGCCGTCGCTCAAGCAGGGGGTCTACAACTGGGATTCGCACGCCGTCAACTGCCACATCTGGGACGACCTCAAAGTGCGCCTGCCGATCTACGACCAGGCCGTCACCGCACTGATCGAGGACGTGCATCAACGCGGCCTGGACAAGCGGACGCTGATTCTGGTGACCGGCGAATTCGGTCGCACGCCGCGGATCGAGAACTCGATCGGAACGCAAACGGGCGTGATGCATCCCGGCCGCGATCACTGGCCCCAGGCGATGTCCTTCATCATGGCGGGAGGCGGCATGCGCACCGGCCAGATCGTCGGCTCGACGAACTCGAAGGGAGAACATCCCGCCGATCGCCCCCTGACGCCGAACGACCTCTGGGCCACCGTCTATCGCCACCTGGGGATCGACTACACCGAATCCTTCCTCGACCGCCGCGGCCGCCCCATGCCGATCCTCCCCTTCGGCGAGCCGATCTCGGAACTGTTGCGAGCGTGATTGGTTGGACCAGCTTGGGGGGAAGAGGGGTCAGGTGTTCTGATTTCTGTTTTGGCCCCTCGACCCACTCACAACACTATTCGGTGGTCGATCCTTCGATCTACGTCAGTCTCCGTTCGTGACGCCAAAACAGAAATCAGAACACCTGACCCCGCATGTCGGGCGACCGTAGTCCCGTCGCTCCGCCGACGGGACGGTTTTCAGCGGGAACGGGGATCAAAGCTGGGCGAGGAGTGCGGCGGCTTCGGCGTAGGCGGCGGCGTAGGTGTAGTCGGGCGGGCCGTCGCAGGTGGCCAGGCGGTGGGCTTCCTCGGCGTGGTGGCGGGCGGTCGGTTTGTCGCCGCCGGACAGGGCGAGGCGGGCGAGTTCTAGGTGGGCGTCCGCCCCTAGCAGAACGTAGCCGCTGCGCTCGGCGATGAGCAGCGCCTCCTCGGCCAGCCGCCGGGCCTCATCCACCCCCCCCGTGGCGGCGCGAAGCCGCGCCAGGTCGATGAGGATGTCGGCTTCGTGGTCCACAGCATTGATGCGGCGGCAACGTTCCAGCGCCTCGTACAGGTGGCGCTCGGCCTCGTCCGGCTGGCCAGCGACGCGGTGCACCGCGCCGAGCAACCAGTGGGCGCGAACGTAGTCGCGCTCGACGGGGTATTGGGTGCGGGCCGTCTCATCCGCCAGTTCCAGCGCGCGGCCAGCGAGTGCTTGTAGGGATTTGAGATCTGGAATCTCAGATTTTAGGTTGGCTGTGGTGCATAGCCGGAGCAGATCGCGCTGGGTGCGGTAGGCGCAAGTCACGCCTTGCAACTGCATGTGCTCCTGCTCCTCGTACATCTTCAGCGCCGTCGCCAGTTCTGTTTCCGACTCGGCGTCCGCGCCGCGAAAGGCCAGCAGCCGGCCCAATTCACGGTGCCCAAACGCCTCCGTGAACTCGTCGTTGATCTCTCGGCTCAGCACGATACTGCGGCGCAGGTTGGTCTCGGCGGTCCGCAGCGCGCCGATGGGCAGAAGCGCGACAGAAGCAGCAGTCCCCAAGCCGGTGGCGAGGTGACCCTTGTTGCGATGCTTCTCATAAATGGCGTTGACCTGCTCAAACAGCGGCACAGCGCGGCGCGGCTGGCCGCTGAGGCTGTAGACGACGGCCAGCGTGTTCAGCGTCCAGGCTTGGTCGCTTTTGTCTTTCAGACGCGGCGGGCGGTCTTCGCCGTCGGGAAAGACCGGGCGCAGCAGGTCAATGATCAACAGGTAGGCGCCGAGTTGGTAGTAGAGCGGGGCGTGAAGGCGGTTGCGAAAGAGCGAGTACGCTTCGTCCAACTGCCCGGCGCGGACGGTGTGGTGATAGAGTTCGATCACCGGGGTGAGGTCTTCCAGACGGGTCACCTTGTGCGGCGCGGGCACGGCGGCGAAGTAATTGCGCAGCCGGGTGTGCGCGGCCGCGCGGTCGGGCGCGGCCAGCCGGTCGTAGGCATAGCGGCGCACGATCGGGTGCAGGTCGAACCGCTTCTCCTTCACGTCGTGATGCACCAACCCGCGTGCGACTAAATCCCGCAGGTCGGCGTCGAGGTTCGACGGGCTGAGCGGCAGGGCGCTAGCCGCCGGTTCCGAAACGCCATTCGAATCGGAACCGGCGGCTAGCGCCTTGCCGCTCAGTTCAATCGCCCGGAGCGTCTCGTAGCTCACCGGACTGCGGAAGCAGGCGATGCGGCCCAGGAGCGCCTGCCGTGACGGCGCGAGGCTGTCGTAGGCCATCTCCAGCACGTGATGCTGGCGCTGAATCAGGTCCCCGCTCACGTCCAGCCGCTTCGCCGCGGCGATGTCGCCGGGTTGCTGGAAGTCGCCCACGATCAAGCCCGCCAACAGGCGCAGGCTGAGCGGATGGTGGCCGTACGGCGCGCACGCCGTTTCGATCTCGGTGTGCGTGCCGCGAATCCCCTGAGCATGGAAGAACCCGACGGCATCGGCAGGCTGCATCCGGTCGAGCGGCTCGTCGCGGCAACCGGCCAACAAGTCGCCCCCTTTGGCCTCCAGCACGCGCGGGGAGAGCCGCGTGGTGAGCAACACCTTCGACTGAAGTCGCGGCTGGAGGGCGACGTTGTAGAGGAACAGTTCGGCCAGCGGCGAGATGCAGTCGCGGTCGGAGGAGGAGGCCAAGGGCTGAGGGCTGTGGGGCAAGGGTTGAACTTCGTCGCCTTGATACGCGGCGTCCAACCCGCTGAACGCGCGCAGCACACGCTCGAAGCCGTCGAGCACCAGCAGCGTGCCGGGCGCGTGGAGCATTTCCCAGAGCGACTGGACCGCGTCTTTGGCGGAGAGCTTCGTCGCGTCGAGCTTGCCACGGCTGAGGTACCGCAGTGTCTCCGCCAGGAATTGGTCGAAGCTGGCGTCGTTCTCATAAAAGCTCCACCAGACGACGCGCGGCCAGGGGGCGGGGCGGACGTCGTGGGTGAGCCAGTGCCAGACGAGCGCGCTTTTGCCGAAGCCCCCCAGCGCGCGGAGGCTGAGCAGCGGATGGGCGGCGTCCTCGTTCAGCCAGCGGTCGAGCATTGCCCGCTCGGCCACCCGCCCGGTGAAGTTCGGCGGCATCGCATACGGATGGGCGAGAAACCACTCGTCGCGCTGAGGCTCCCGCGGCGGCTCCAACTCCGGCGGCTTGCCCAGCGCGGTGAGAAGCTGCCGCCAGGCCAACTCGTGGTCCGCGCCGTCGGTGAAGTCGATGTGGGTGAGCGCGGCAATGAAATCCGCATCATCGGGGAAGTCACACGCTTGAAGCCGTACCGGAACGATCCGTTGATGAAGACCGGCGGGCGCTTTTCGTCCCGCGATCAGCCCCTCGAAGAACGCCCATTCGCTGGCGAACCAGTTTGGCGACAGGATGGGCAGCAGCCGCCGGCTGTGTCGTACCGCATCCTGCATGTTCAGCAATGATGATCGTCCGGGCTGGAAGTCGCGGAAATCAATACACACCTTGACCCCGGCCTCTTCGAGCCGCGTCAGTAGTTCGCCGCGCACCCACTCCTTGTCCCGGCTGGAGTAGGAGATAAAGACGTCGAATGGGAATAGTTCCGCGTCCGCCATGAATCACCTCCGGATGCGGAGTCTTATACGGGTACATCCATCGCCTCGTCGAGTCGCGGCGGTGTGGCGGGGTCAGAGGGGTGCAGTCGTTATTTGGTGGTCGCCTTTTCTGGTCCCCTCTCCCGCCCGTCTTCGGGGGGAGAGGGTTAGGGTGAGGGGGCGGAGCGGCCGAGAAGCATTGAAAAATGGGGAACGAATCCGCACGAGCTTGATCACGATGAGTCCGGTTGCCACCGCTCTGAAACGAGTACCCCCACACCCAAAAACACACACCCCCAAAAAGGGCGGGGGGGGGGACCACAAAAAGCGACCCCCAAAAAAAGACAGCAACCCCCAGACCCCCCCCCACCCCCCCCAC
>JANODP010000163.1:0-5060 GCA_031412755.1 Schlesneria sp.
TGGTAATGTGAGGTGTGTAGTTTTTTTTCAGCGTGTCGGGTGCGTGTATTATTGGGAACGCACCTTATTTCGGCTTAGCTAATCTCCCACCGGTGCTTTCCTAAGACTCCACGCACCCTACGCCTACGCCTCGGAAACGAAGCCTCTCGATGCCCGACTTCACCGTGTTGCAATGGACTCTCGCTCTGATCGCAGCCTACTGTGCGGGGGTGTCGAAGGCGGGGCTGGCGGGGATGGGTTTGTTGGGCGTCACGTTCATGGCCGGTGCGGTTCCGGGGAAGGCGTCCACGGGGATTGTGCTGCCGCTGCTGATCTTCGCCGACATCATCGCCGCCTCGACGTTTCGCGAGCACGTGCAGTGGAGTCAGATCCGCCGGCTGGCCTGGCCCGTCTGTTTGGGCATCGTGATCGGTTGGGTGTTGCTGATGGTGATTCCCGACGCGGCCTTTCGCCCGGTCATTGGCGGCATGGTGCTGGGGATGCTGGCCTTGCAGGTGGCGCGTCAGCGGTTTCCCGGGTTTGACGCCAAGCTGCCTCATTCCAAGCTGTTTGCGTGGCTGGTCGGGATGTTGACGGGAACGGCCACGATGGTGGCGAATGCCGCGGGTCCAATTGCCTCGGCGTATCTGCTGATTCTGTCGCTGCCGAAGCACCAGTTCGTCCACACCATGGCGTGGCTGTTTCTGTTCGTGAACCTGTTCAAGGTTCCGTTTGGCGTTCACCTGGGCCTGATCAACGTCGGCTCGCTGACGCTGAACGTCTGTTTGATCCCGGCGGTGCTGGCGGGATTGTGGTCGGGCAAGTGGTTGCTCGACCGCGTACCGCAACGGACGTTTCAAACGATCGTCCTCGCGCTGGCGGCGATCAGCGCGATCTGGCTGCTGGTCGCGCCGCTGGTTGAGGCCGCGATGAAGTCGGTGTGACGATACCGATCAAGCCACGGAGACGAACCCCTCACCCTGGCAGCTTGTTGAACAAGGATTGATCGTGTGCCACGGCTGTGTCAGCCGTGCGGATTTCGGGAGATGATTGACCGCTCTCACGGCTGACACAGCCGTGGCACTCCTTTTTCAACGGGAACCAACGGATGTCCCCTCACCGCGACCGTGACTCGCGATTTGCGGGGCACGATGTCAGAATCGCGGCCCGTTCGCCGATCATCGTGAGTCCTGGAGCATCGCCATGCGCCTCAACATTGCCTCGTGTCTGGCATCGGTTCTGTGGGTGAGTCCGCTGTTGGGGGCCGACAACAAGCTCGACGTGAAGGCCGCGCTGGAACGGCCGATCATCGAGCCGGCCCTGCCGCTGCGCGAGGTGCAAGCCTACGTCGAGAGTCGTGTCCTGCCGATGCCCGACGTGAAGAGCGTTGCCGAATGGCAGCCGCATGCCGACCGGATGCGACGCGACACGCTGGCCAAGGTCGTCTTCCGTGGCGAAGCGGCGGCGTGGCGTGACGCGAAGGTCAACGTGGAATGGCTGGAGACGATCGACGGCGGACCCGGCTACAAAATCAAGAAGCTGCGGTACGAGGCCCTGCCCGGGTTGTGGATTCCCGCGCTGCTGTATGAGCCGGAGAAACTGAGTGACAAAGTCGCCGTTGGCCTCGCGGTGAACGGGCACGATCCGCTGGGGAAGGCCGCGAAGTACAAGCAGATTCGCTGCATCAACATGGCCAAGCGGGGGATGGTCGTGTTGAACCCCGAATGGCTTTACATGGGCCAGTTGAGGCAGGAGAACTTCGCCCACTACAAGATGAACCAGCTCGACCTGTGCGGGACGAGCGGCCTCGCGCCGTTCTACCTCGCGATGTCGAAGGGCCTCGACGTGCTGCTGGCTCATCCGAACGCCGACCCGAAGCGCGTGGCCGTCTCGGGACTGTCGGGCGGCGGCTGGCAGACGATTGTCATCAGCGCGCTCGACACGCGAGTGACATTGACCAATCCCGTCGCCGGTTATTCGAGCATTCGGACTCGCGCCCGGTACGCGCAGGATTTGGGAGACAGCGAGCAGACGCCGGTCGATCTGGCGGCGATTGCCGACTACGCGCAGCTCACCGCACTCATGGCCCCGCGTCCCACGCTGCTGACTTACAACGCGAAGGACAACTGCTGCTTCAAGGCCGAGCACGCGCTGCCGCCGCTCGTCGAGGCCGCGCGACCGATCTTCGCTCTTTACAAGGCGAGTGCTCATCTGCGGACGCACGTCAACCACGATCCGGGCGACCACAACTTCGAGAAGGACAACCGGGAAGCCTGCTACCGGATGCTCGGCGATCACTTCTTCGCCGGTCAGATCTTCGATGCGAAGGAAATTGCCTGCGACGACGAAGTCAAGACGCCCGAACAACTGCAGGTTGTCCTTCCCGCGACCAACGAAGACTTCCATTCGTTGGCCCTGAAGCTGGCCGCGACATTGCCCCGCGACGGCGCGTTGCCCACGGACAAAAAGCGAGCCGCCGTGTGGTTGACAGAGAAATTCGAACGGCTTCGTGAAATCACCCGCTTCAAAATGGAGTCCGTTCAAGCCATCCCGGAGACGGACGAGAAGGTCTTCTCCGACGGCACGGTCACGCACTGGTGGCTGCGCATTGGCGGAAGCTGGACCGTTCCGGTCGTCGAACTGAAACGCGGCAAGACGCTCGGACAAGTCCTCATCGTGGCCGATGGCGGTCGCAAGTCGATTCCCGTCGAACTGGTGGACGAGTGGTTGAACAAGGGCTATCGCGTGATTGCCTTCGACCTGTTCTATCTGGGTGAGTCGAAGATCGCCGAGCGAGACTTCCTGCACGCGCTGCAACTGTCGTGTGTGGGAGACAGGCCACTCGGCGTGCAGGCGGCTCAGATCGCGGCGATCGCCCGCTGGGCCGATGAGACGGCTTTCGTATCCCGAAACGAACGCGGGCGTGTCGTGGCGATTGGCCCGCGCACGAGTCTCGCGACGCTTGTGGCTTCTGCATCGGAGCAGTCCGCGATCAAAGCGATCGAGTTGCGTGAATCGCTCGGCAGCCTGAAGCAGGTGCTCGAAGACAACCTCGGCGTGAATCAGGTTCCCGAGTACTTCTGTTTCGGATTGCTGGAACACTTTGACATCGTGTCGCTGGCGGCGCTGGGTGCTTCGTCCCGCGTGACGTTCGTCAACCCGAGCGACCGGTTGAAGACAGAGATCGCACCTCTGGCGGCGTGGTACAAACTGCACGGCATCGAACACGATCCGATACGAATCATAGAGGCAGCTCCGTCGAAATGAGCACTCCCGCCGCACCCTCACCGTTGCTGGCGATCGATGCCGGGAACAGTCGCCTCAAGTTCGGGCTGTTCGAGCCGGGGTGGCTGTCTCACTCGAATTCGATCTGGCCCGAGTGCCGTCAGTTTGTGGCCGTGCATGCGGACGAGGCGGTTCCGTGGGACGTGTTGTCGACTTGGCTGGATTCCTCGACGGCCCCGGGGGCGACCGCGCGGCAAAGTGCCATCTCGGGGACAAATCCCCGCGCGGTGGAGCGGTTGCTCGCGGGCTGGGCCAGACAGGGTTGGTCGGCGCCGTTTGTCGTGCGCGATCACACGACGGTCCCCGTTGCGATCGAGGTCGATGCTCCCGAGAAGGTGGGGCTCGACCGCTTGCTTGCCGCGGTGGCCGCGAATGCGCTGCGGCCCGCCGATCGCGCGGCGATCGTCATCGACTCGGGAACGGCCACGACGGTGAATTACATTTCGTCGCAGGGGACATTCTGCGGCGGAGCGATCCTGCCCGGGCTGGAGATGTCGGCGAAGGCGCTGAACCATTACACGGCCCTATTGCCGCTGTTACCGGTTCACGAACTCGGCGGTGACGAGCCGGTCGCCCCCGGCCGCAACACGCGCGAGGCGATCCGGAACGGTTTGTTGTGGGGGCAGGTCGGTGCCATTCGCGAATTGATCCGACAACTCTGTCTGCGCCGCGGACACGATCTGCCGACGTTCGACGCGATGTCCGAATCGACGGGCTCACCATCATCGTCTTCCGCGCCGTGGCTCGTGCTGACCGGCGGCGGCGGCCCGGTCCTCAGCCCGCAGTTTCCCGGTGTGATGCGTCTCGCTTCGCTCGGGATGCACGGGCTGGTCCTGACCGCGTGGGGTCACAGCCGGGGTCAGGCACTCCAAACTTCAAACGGCAGCAGAGCAACGCCCGAACTGTAAATCTCGCCGTTTACCGCTGCCGTTTAAAGTTTGGAGTGCCTGACCCCTGACGTGTGCTGCAACCTCAGTACGCCAGCTCTTCCATCGGAGCCGAGCGGTACATCGTCTTCACGACGCGGAAGCCGAGGCTGCGATAGAGTTCGACGGCCGGGCGGTTCGTCGCGGTCACTTCGAGCGCGACGCGCTTCAGTCTGGCCAGCGCGAAGCCTTCCAGCGACTTGAGGACCAGGGCGCGACCGAGTCCCAGGCCGCGGTGCTCTGGAACAATACCGATGTTTTGAATGGTGCCGACCTGTTCCGACTGGCTCACCCCCTGAATCGTCCCGCAATCGGCCGGAAATCCGTCGTCACCGCGATGGACGATCAGCCACGTGGCCGGGCCGAGGAAGCCGTCGTTCTGACTGATCTCGCGCATCAGCCGCAGGCAACCAAAGTACTCGCCGAGACTGGCGAAGACTTCTGCATCGACCTCATCGCGAAAGCTGCGATGCTTGACGAGGGCGTGCCGTTCGACATCGGCCTCGTCCCACTCGCCCCAGTGGTAGCCCTCGGGCAGTACGACGGGAGGGACCGGCGTTTGAGCCAGGTCGAATTCCATGCGATAGCGTTTGAAGTACTGCAGGCGAACGTTCATGGCGGGGGATTCTAAATCACCGGGCCCGACCGTCAAACGAGGAGTTGCGGACGACACTCAGATTTGTCGTTTGGCCCGGCACCGGCCACTACGAACGGAACCTTCGTCGAACCGCAGCATACGAACCATCGCTGCGGTGACCGTTTCTAGGATTGCGACCGGTTTCATTCGTCGTCTCCTTCAATTCGTCGAATCTCTTCCATTCGAGAAAGGCTGGGGATTCGACGAATTGAAGGAGTCGACGAATGGGAATT
>JANODP010000164.1:0-30818 GCA_031412755.1 Schlesneria sp.
CCTCGCTCGCGCGTCGGGCTGGTGAAGCTCGCGCGTCGAACTGGTGAAGGATCTACTCCTGGAATTCCAGCGTCAGCAGCACGGCCCGGTGGTCGGAGACGCGACGGGTGTTGTTGTCGAAGCGCTGGTGGATGTCCAGAAAGTGGATGCCGATCTGGCGGCGTTGGTTTTCCTTGGAACACGCCTCGACGACCGACGGCGAGATCAAGATGTGGTCGATCTGCTCCCGGCGACCGGCGTACTCGTAGGTCCAGTGATTGCGGAGACGGTCGTTCCACGACTCGTTGGATTCGTCCTGCTTACGCGGATGAAACGTCGGCCCGGCGGTTTGCACGAGGTCTTCCTCGATGTCGTCCCGCCCCCGGATGCGGCGGATGGCCGGTTGATCGCGGTTGTCGTTGAGGTCTCCCGCGATGATGACGTGCTCGCCGCGCAGCATCGGCTTGAGGTAATGCCGTCGCACGATCGAGGCCTGGGCGATTCGCTGGGCATCCTTTTCGTGCCCGCCCAGTTCGCTGGCCAGATGCAGCACATAGAAGTTCACGGGTCGACTGGCGGCGGTGAAGACGACCGACATGCCCTTGCTGACTCCCGTCGTGTCTTCGTTCTCGGGATCGTCGAGTTCCAGGTCAAAGCCTTCTCGACCGGGAATCTCGGGCAGAATTTGCTTGAGTTCGCGCTTGGACAGCACCGCCACGTTTTGGTTCGTGAATGTGTCGGTCGAATGGGCGACGGCCCAGAAGGGGTAGTCGACTCCCGCCTCCTTCACGAAGTCGCGCAGATCGCGGACGTCCGTCTCGTCGCCGATTTCGGTGAGGCCGATCACGTCGGCATCGATTTCGCGAATCGCGGCCGCCACCGCGCGAGCCGCCTCCCGGTATTTGCCGTCTCGAAACTCACGCGGGTCCCAGATCGCCTCGTCCTGCACAGTCAGCTTGAGCGGCAGGCCGTACTTCACGTGGATGCGGCGGCGGTTCAGCCACTCACAGTTGAGCGTGGCCACTTTCACGACATCGGCCGCGACGGCGAGGTCGGCTCCGATCTGCATCACCAGCAGCGTCGCCACGGCGATGCGAACGAACGAGTGCGACATTCGCGGCTCCAGAATCGAGAGAACGGATCAACGGCGGCGGCACTCTACCGGATCGGCGGCCTCGATTCGACGGAGCGATTGCTGGGCAAATGGACTCGCACGGTCAAAAGAAATCGGGCATCGCGGTCAAACCGCGATGCCCGCCCAAACCCGTTGGTTTTCAGAATCCGGCCAGCGACGAATCGTCGAATGGCATGTTCAGCTTCATTTCACACCGATCACCGGAAGACACCAACCCAATACGGGTAGCCGCCCCGGACCTGGTAGCCGAAGCCGACTCGCGAACCACTCAGCATGATGCCGTGATGCGCGGGTGAGGCGATCCAGCCCTGAATCGCCGCTTCCGGAGTGGCCACCCCGTGAAAGATGATTTCCAGGTACGGCTGGCCGCTGTGCTGGAAGGCACCCGTGGCGGCCATCCAACTGGCGTGCCGCTGGGCGTCCAGGCACATGTTGGTGTCGAGGACCACGGGGCCGAGCCCCATCTGGGCGCGGTGCTGATTGGTCTGGGCCACCAACCGCAAGATGTTCTCATTCTTGATGAGCCAGTCGTTCGGTCCGGGCTTTTCCTTGATGAGGATCTTCTCGGCCCGAACCGTTACGACGGTGCCGTTGACCGGCGTCAAGGCGCTGGCCGAGTCGTCGTCGGCCCAAACTGGCAGGCCCGTCGTCAGGCAGGCCATCGTCCACAGTGCTGTTCTGAGCATTCCATTCTCTCCAAACTAAACATGAGGCTTCCGTGTTGCTCAACCCGCTGACCCACAAGCGGACGCTCAGGAAAGGTCGTCGCCCGGTCCCATCGACCGGGCGTTGGAGAGACAGCTAAACAGAGTTGACCGTGACGATCAATCAACGGGCGCAAGTGAGGTAAACTCTGATGCGTCCACGGTTGCCAAGCGGAAGCGAGGTTGCTCACGCCGGAGTCGGCGCCAATCGGCATCTCCCGATGGGGAGAACCCGGCAGCCAAGCGGGTGAGATTTCGCGCGGCCAAGAAACGCAAACACCGAACTGTTCAGCCTCAACGCCAACGGCGTGGGAGCGAAGGTGGCCGAAATCACTGATCGTAGGCTCGACCACCGCTGCCGGAGCGTTTGAGTTCCAACTGGTAAAGCTGCGAGCCGGCGGGAGTCGGGTATTTCGCGTCGAGGCAGGCTTGGCAGAGCGTTGTCCCCGGCAGATCGACACTGCGGGCGATCGAGTCGAACGAGAGATACCGCAGGCTGTCGGCTCCGATGGCGTCGGCCATGCGGGCTTCGACCTCGGGCGTCATCGGTTCGCCCGGCTTGAGGAATTTCGGGGCGAACAGTTGGCCGATCGTCGACATGTCGATGCCGTAGAAACAGGGCGCGAGGATCGGCGGACAGGCGACCCGCACGTGGACTTCCTTTGCGCGGCCCCGATCCTTCAGTTGCGAGATCAACACCTTCATCGTGGTCGAGCGGACGATGGTGTCTTCCACGAGGATGACCTTCTTGCCCCCCAGCACCTCGGGCAGCGGCGTGTACTTCATCCGCGCCTTGTCCTCGCGATTGCCCCCTTCGATGAACGTGCGGCCCATGTAGCGGTTCCGCATGAGACCCTCGACGGACGGCACCTTCAGTGTGAAGGCCATGCTGTCGGCGGCGGCCTTGGCGGTGTCGGGGACCGGGACGACGATCGTGTCCGAGTCGATGATCAGCTTCTCCTGCCGGGCCAGTTCCTCGCCGAGGCGCTTGCGGGTGAGATAGACGCTCCGTTCGTCGAGGGTGCTGGCGACGTTCGCGAAGTAGATCCACTCGAAGAAGCAGTGGGCGCGGCGCGGGGTGGCGGCGAACTGGCGGACTTCGAGCTTTCCGTTCTGGATCAGCACGGCGTGGCCGGGCGGCACATTGCGGATGTCGTCCTGCTTGAAACCGAGATTCGCCAGCGCGACGCTCTCACTCGCCGCGGCGAACAAGGCTCCGTCGAAGGCATAGCAGAGCGGGCGGATGCCGAGCGGATCGCGCGCCACCGCCATCTCACCCTGCGCGTTGAGGAACACGATGTTCCACGCCCCGTCGAGTCGCACGCTGAGCTGCGACAGCAGGTCGATCAAATCGGGCAGCCGGTCGCCCGACAAAAGCTGCGAGATCAGGTGCAGCAGGACTTCCGTGTCGGTGTCCCGAGCCAGATGGAAGTTGGGCTGGGACAGAATCTCCTGCCTCAATTCCGGGTAGTTCGCCAGTTGGCCGTTGAAGCCGAAGGCGAACCACTTGTGCTTCTCGATGTGATGCCGCTCGAACGGTTGGGCATTGCCGCGATCGTCGGTCCCGCAGGTGGCGTACCGGACGTGGCCGATGGCCGCCACGCCGGCGTACTTGTCCATCAGGGCCGTGGCCTCGGTCTGATGGTTGAGATGAAAGACCTCGGTGACGGTCCCGACATCCTTGTACGTGTCGAGCAACTGAGGGTGCCCCGGCCGGTAGACCGTCAGGCCGGCGGCCAACTGCCCGCGATTCTGGATTTCCAGCAGCAGTCGCGGAATGTGCCGCGAGACCTGCGACGGCTCGCCCTTCGGTGCGAGCCGATGCGTGGCACCCGGCAGATGATAGATCGCGGCAATCCCACACTCGTGATGCAAATCGGCCACGGGGCGTTTCTCCGTCGGTCTTGTTCGTCGCCATGCGCACCGGCGCGCGATGGATAATACTGGCTTCGCACGCTCGCGACCACGAACCGGCGACTCGCGAAAAATTCGGAGAGTGCCCCAATCAGGGTCAACGATTGCCAAGAGCCTCGGCCGCTTCGATGGCGAAGTACGTCAGCACGCCGTCGGCTCCGGCTCGTTTGAAGCAGAGCAGACTCTCCAGCATGACCCTGGTCCGGTCGAGCCAGCCGTTCTGCGCGGCGGCGACCAGCATCGCGTACTCACCGCTGACCTGGTACGCGAAGGTCGGTACGCCGAAGGTCGCCTTCACGCGCTGCACGATGTCGAGATACGGCAGGCCCGGCTTGACCATCACCATGTCGGCCCCTTCGGCGATGTCGAGGGCCACTTCGCGCAGCGCCTCATCGCCGTTCGCGGGGTCCATCTGGTAGGTCCGCTTGTCCCCCTGCCCGAGACTCGTCGCCGAACCGACCGCATCGCGGAATGGCCCGTAAAACGCCGAGGCATACTTCGCGGCATACGCCATGATCTGCACGTGACTGAACCCCGCGGCGTCGAGCGCGCGACGAACGGCCCCCACGCGACCGTCCATCATGTCGGAGGGGGCGATGACGTCGCAGCCAGCCTGCGCCTGCACGACCGCTTGTTGACAGAGCATCTCCAGCGTCTCGTCGTTCACCACGTAGCCGTTCCGCACGAGACCGTCCTGGCCGTGAGACGTGTACGGATCGAGAGCCACATCGCAGATGACACCGAGGTCGAGCTTCGCCGCCTTGATCGCCCGAACCGCCCGGCAGACGAGGTTCTCGGGATTGAGGGCCTCGGTCGCGGACTCATTCTTCAGCCCCGGATCGGTCGCGGGAAACACGGCGACGGCGGGAATCTTCAGCTCCGCCGCGCGCGCCACCGCCTCGACCAGCAGATCGACGGAGAGACGCTCGACACCCAGCATCGACGCGATCGGCGTCCGGCGGTTCTGTCCGTCCTGCACGAAGACCGGCCAGATCAAATCGTCGACGGTCAGTTGATTCTCGCGAACCAGCCGCCGGGACCAGTCGGTGCGCCGCAAGCGCCGCATCCGAGTCTCGGGGAATTGTCCGGCATTGGCAGGGAGGTGATCGTGGGACATGGGTGACGAGTCTCATTCTGTCGCGGGGTGCCGTGACTGTAGTCCGGTCGCTCCGCCGACCGGAGTTCCCGCCGACGGCGTGGCGGGACCGACATCAGTCACCGGTCGATCTGCATTGACATCGACGCTCACTTCTACACGCCGCCCGCGGCGCGTGCCACTCAACTCTTGCCGGTTCTTGACAGAGAAGGCTATTCTCCTTCGCGGACCAGTTGAATTCTCGCCCCCAAGGAGTCGCCATGCCGACCTACGATTATCACTGCCAGCAGAACTCGCGCACCGTCACTGTCCAGCACGGGATGAAAGAAGCCATCCGCACCTGGGGAGAACTTTGCCAGCGCGCCGGACTCGAACCGAGCGGCACTCCCACCGACGCTCACGTCGAACGCATCATCTCGGGCGGCATCGCGCTTCCAATCGCCAGCGCCTCCCCCGCACTCCCGATGGCAGGCTGCTGCGGCCAGCCGAGCAGTTGCGGGCATCACCACTGAAAGTTGCCTGTCGCCTGATCCGTGAGCCAGGATTATTCACACCTCAGGTAGTGTCGTCGACAGAGCGTGGCATTGAAGCCTTACGCGCAAGCGATGGTATGCCACAGCAGAACCTTCGCTTGCGCGTCAGGCTTCAATGCGACCATGAATGACCCGGGTTAGGCAGGACCGCTCTCCGGGAACAGCAATCGCGAGACCCACTCGTTACGAAAGCGACCGGTCGGGTCGAGACGGGAACAGACACTTCGGAATTCGGCCAGGTGCGGGTAGAGAGTCGCCACGGTTTCCGAGTCGATCGGGCCGTACTTGCCCCAGTGCGGTCTCGCCCGAAACAGGGCCGCCGTGGTGCGCGCCAGATGTTCGGCGAATTGGAAGAAGCCCTCGCGCTCGGAGGGCCGCGCGTAGCTGATGAAGCTCAGGGCGTAATAGTCTTCATCATCGCTGCTGGCCATCGAGATCAGCGTGTCGTCGGGCCGGACTCGCCTCACGCAGACCGGGTAGTGGTGCGTGTAGCTTCCGGAGCACGGGACCAGCGACTCCAGCAGTCCCAGCGATTGCAGCCGCTGTTCGGTCGCGGGTGACAATGCGTTCGGCTCTCCGTCGAAGTGTCGCAGCAGTTCCTGCGCGAAAGAGAGGGCCGCGGACAACTGCGGGCGTTTCACGAAGACTTCGATTTCGATGTGCCGGAACAATTCGTGTTTCATCACCAGCATGGCCCGCGAGGTGTCGGTCACATTCCAATTGCGGATCACGGTCCACGGCATGACCCGACGAAAGAAGACGTGCGTCGCCCAGCGGCTGCGCCACCATTTCGCCAGCACCTGCAAGGCGAAATGCAGTCCCAGATCGAACGTGAGGAAAAAATAGAGGCGGTACAACGGTGCCAGCCAGCTTCGCGGTTGAGTCACCTCGCGACGATGCTGCCCGTAGAAGTCCCACGACCACGGGATGAGGTAGAACTGCTGGAGCGGATGCTCACCCTCCGCGGCCAGAACGCTGTCGAGCGTCGTGTGGCGGCGAAAGTGTTCCTCGACGCGGTACTGCGGGCGAGCCCACAGACCGACGGACACGATCACGCCGAGACAGCCGAGCGAACAGCGGGCGGCCCGCAACTCGGGGCCGTCCGAAATCGTGCGGATCACCGGTTCGCCGGTCGCCGCGTCGCAGGTCGCGACCCGCACCTCGTCGATGTAGTGCGAGAGGCTGTTCTTTCCCGAGCCGTGCGTGCCGGTCGAGATCGCTCCGGCGATGGTCTGCTCGGTGATCAGGCCCACCGAGGGCATGGTCGCTCCCGCCTGCTGCTCCAATTCGGCGAGCAGGCGTTTGATCTGACAACCCGCTCCGATCGTGGCCCACACGCGACCGTCACGCTGTTCCGTCTTGACCTCGTTCAAATGCCGCAGGTCGAGCAGCACGTCATCGCCGCGCGGCGCTTCGCTCCACGAATGCAGCCGACCCACCACTCGAACACGCCTCCCGGCGTATTTTCTCAGAATCTGCAGCACCTCTTCTGCCGAATGTGGAGTCTCGAAGACCTGCGGCTGAAACGTGACGTTGCGGCCGAAGTTCACAATCGTCTGCGGTGGCGATGACATGCGCCGCAACCTCGCACAGGAAAGGGGGATTATCGCGCGGCCTCGACCAGCGAGACACCTCAACGATCCTAATCGGTCCACCGATGAGGCGACAAAGCAGAACGGGCCGTCCGACGTATCGGACGGCCCGTGGCATGTGCTGCGAGACTGCGACAAGTCACCTCTTCGGCGGAGCGGCCTCCCGCACCAGGGCTCCGTGTTCTTCGGACATGATCAGGACCGAGAACTTGGTCGCGACATCCAGATCGTTGGTGTTGAGCGAGGCGTAATCGAAGCGGCCGCGCAGGTCGGTGTAGCCGTCCTTGTAGAACTTCACCTGGCCATCGGCCATCTGGGCGTAGACCTTCACGTAGGCCTTGGCCACCGGTTTGGCGGTGGTCTGGTGAGTCACCTTCACCTGGCCGTAGTTCTCGATGACCTGCACGGCCAGCGAGTGCGAGTAATACGCCTGCGTCTTCGTCTGCCCGGCCGCGACCACTTCCACGAGCACGTTCTTGTTCCGCAGCGCCTCGGGCAAGGCGATGGTCTTCGTCCCGCTGCCTCCACTCTTCCCTTTGGTCCCCTCCGTCCCTGATGCCCCTTCCGCCTTCGCCTCCGGCTGACCATCCAGCGCCACACTCACCGACTGGTTCGGCTTGATCGAACTGAACTGGCCCTTGAACTGCTGGACGAACGGGTTGCGGCTGAACAGCAGTTCCACGTCCATCTCGTAGAAGTTCACCTTCACCGCCGACAGGTTCTGGTGGTTGAGGCTGATCTGCTTGGCCTCGACGGTGAAGTCGAAGTTCGGCTCGGTGGCGGCGAGTTGCGCCTGCTGCTGGTTGCGGTCTTCGGGATCGATGGCTTTCGCATCCTTCCCCTCGGCCTCGTCGAGCTGAGCCGTGATGACGGCGAACGTGTTGCGCCAGCGATCGACCGGGTGATCGGCATACCTGGCGGCGATGGCCCGCGCCTGGGCGTGTTCGTCGGTGAAGAAGTCGAGATACGCCGCACAGTAGTCGTACTGCATCCTGGTGGCGACCTTCTCGACGTTGACTCGGGCGAAGGTGGCGAGAGCCTCCTCGATCCGATCCTGCAACAGCAGGTAGTAGGTCACGACGAGCAGGTCGTCGTCGCTGAGCTGCCTCGAATAGCCGAGTTGCTTCAGGGCGCGATGGTATTGCTCATTGAAACGGTCGTTGACAATCTGCCGCCGCTTGCCGAGCGAATGCGCCCGCGCATTGACCAGCGGTTTGTATTCGAGATGCTCGACCTGCCGCCGTTCGACGAGATCGACCTTCAGCAGCGGACTGTTCAGCCGGCCACCGCATTCGTTGACGATGACGTCGGTGTGCAGGAGGAACTCCCGCGCCGCCGCCGCCACGTTGTGCAGCAGCCCGTAAGACCAGAGCGTGTGCTGGTAGACGTGTCGCGCGGCGAGCCGCTTCAACACGGCGTCGAACATCTTCGCGTCCTTCATCCGCCACGCGATGCGGTCGAGGTTCAGGCCGCTGACGTTGTGCTTGTCGAGGAACGCGAGGACATCATCGTTCGAGCCCTGTTGAGACACGTAGTCCCACGATTCGGTATCGATCTTCGTCGGCTTGTCGACCACATTCAGAATGACCGCCACCGCCGAGGCGATCAGCGATTCGTTCTTCGCGACGTGAACCGGGAAGTGTTGGAACTGCCCCGCCCCCGGGAAGTAGAAGTGGTACTCGACCGTCTGCGTGTGGTACGGCTCCAGGTTGAGGTGGAGGGTCTTCGTCGCCTGGCTGTTCAGGACGGGGATCGCTCCCTGCGGGATTTGCAGCAACACGTTCAGCTTCTGCCGGGCCGAGGTCGGATTCGTGATGACGATCTGGCAGCCATAGACCGTGTAGACGAGGAACTCTTCGGTGACGTACTTGTCGATCTGCTCGCCGTTCTCCTGACGGTGACGGTCGCCATGCCGGAAGAAGTTCTGGCTGACGAGAATCTTGTTCGCCCCGTCGGCCGCGGGTGCCGCCTTGTTCTCTTCGTGGAAGATGATCATCGGGCTGGCTGGCGACAGGGTCATCTTCGCGCCGTCGTATTTGGTCTCGTGCTTGCCCGGTTCGAACGGCAGATCGAGGACCGCGAGGGCGAACAACATTTCGGAGAAGTTGTCGGTCGCCTCGGCCAGATGGCGCGAGAGGAACGGCGTGGCGGCGTCGTGGCTGGCGTAGTCCTTCCAGAACGCGTTGACCGTCACGAGTCCCCCGTTCTGCTGGTCGATGGTGAGGTGATGGTAGTTGTTCTCGGCCCACTCCATCGTCTTGTCGAGCTTGCGGTAGAGCCGGCGAATGCTGATCGTCGCGGCATCGGCGTATTCGTCGAAGAAGACATCGGCGCGACCGTTCGCGTTCTTGTCAGACTCCGCCTTTTTGCTCTCCGCAGGGGCTTCATCCCGCGACGCGCCGGCGCGGCGCTGCCGGTCGGAGGCTTTTCCATCCTTGGCATCGGCCAACTGCTTGGCCTTCTCCGAGCTGTCCGACTTCTTGCGGGCGAGTGATTCTGATTCGGTGAGCTTCCGGTTCTCGCCTGCTCTTCCCAATCCGCCGCCCATCGGTTTGGCTCCGGCGGCCGCCGCGGGAGCGTCTTCAGCTCTGAGCCCAGACTGCAACTTCTGCTGCTCCATCAGTCGCTCGGCCGGCATCGCCTTTCCGGCCGCCTCCTTCAATCCAAAATCATCGTCCGTGCTGAGCGAACCGCGTTTCACCGCCGTGTCGAAACGGTGGATGAAGTCGTCGATGTTCGGAGGCAACAGCGAGTAGAGGTCGCTCACGTGGCGAGACGTCAGCGGGCGCTCGTCCTTCAACCGCTGCGAGAGCAGGATCTTCTCGACGACGTTGAGTTGCTCGTGCTTCCACGGCAGGGCGTATCCGGTGAGATCGTCCTGCAGCAGCCAGTGGTCGACGAACGTCTTGTCCTTCTTGTTGGCGAGGTACGGCTTGACGACCGCCGCGAAGAACTCGGGGTCTTTCTTGAACAGGAAGAAGCTCAGTTCGTGGCTGGCGTGTTTCGAGTAGAGCGTCCGTTTTTCTTCGGGCTTGAGCTTTGGCCAGTTGAGCAGGAACGCAAACTCAATCAGCTTCGGATCGCGGTTGAGCGTCAAGAAGAGACCGTACACGCGGCCCAGTTGATCGTAGGCTTCAAACTTCGACGTGGTGATGTCGTTCAGAACGAAGCCCTGTCCGACGGGTGTGATCGTGATTTGCTTCTGCTGCGTGAAGTGCCCCTTGGGATCGAGGCCGGCCAGCAGCCGCAGGTCGAGGTACTCGGTTTTGGACTCGGGCAGCGCGGCACTGCGATACGTCGTGCTCACCGGATCGACGGCCACGACGTGCAGATGCTGATGATCGCCGAGCGCCTTTCGGTCGAACGTCACGACGCCGTCCTTGTCCGGCGCGAGGTTCACCAGCACGGCACTGGCATGGGCCAGGAAGTCGAGGTTGGCGAGGTGTACGTCAACGGCGGAGCGTCCCTCGGCCTGAGCCGCATCGCGCTTGGCCATGCTGGCCGGGGGAGCGCCCGCGGCACTGAAGACGTCTCCACCAGCGGCAACCTGCTCGCCGGTCTCGGTCGCGCGGACGGCCCACGGGTTGAGGAGCAGCGACGGGCGGTCGAGCATGTTGCCGGGAAACTTTGTCGCGTACTTGCGGTCGATAATGTAACGGTACTCGTCGCCGATGTTGCGTCCCGTCAGGAAGACTGACTCAGCGGGAGACTGCTGGAACAGGTACGGCTCGGCCGCACGGACGCGGCTCAGGTGGGAGTAGGCGGAGTACTCGGGCAAATATCGCGTGCCGAAGACATGCACGCGGCCGAACTTCGTCGAGTTCGTCAGCTTGATCGTCACCTTCTCGTCACCGACGTTGATGTCGGCGATTTGCAACGGCGCGAGTGCGGGCGTCTCCAACTGACGGCGCTTCCCGGCGACAAAGCGTCCCAGTTTGTCTCCCTCGGTCACCCGCAACCGGATGCGCGAGCCGGTCGATTTGAGCAACAGGTCGTAGTCCCCGGCGGGCAACTTGTCGATGACCAGCATCCCGTCCTTGACGCCGAGATGCCCGAAGCGATCCGCAACGAACAGGTCGCTGCGAAGTTCGAGCAACGACACGTCGCCTCTCGTGGCAGCGGGCAGCCTGCCTGCTGCCTCTTCGCCTTTTTTGTCTTCTACTTTCTGGTTGGGAATGGCAGGCAGGCTGCCCGCCCCACGAGGCAGGAACGGCAACGTGATCGGTTCGCCCACCCGGCCGTGCAGCGTCTGCGAGTACGTGTGTTCATCGCCGCGCAGGTGCCACGTGTGCTGGGTGTTCTCGGGATTGATGGCCGAGACGGTTTGAATGTCCGTGAGCGCACCGAGGTTGATCCGCCCGGCCGGGTCCGTTTTCAGGGTGACATGGTGCAGGTGGCGGAAGTCACGGTGCTTGAATGCGAACTGCACCGGCCGCGAGATTTTCGACTCGCCCGTCCGCCCCCGCAGTTCGACCACGTAGCCCGCCGCCGTCCGCATCAGATGCAGCAACTCAACCTTCTCGGTTCGATCGATGCCGTTCAGCGCGAACGAGTCGCCGCCCGCCAGGTCGATCTTTTGCCCACCCGTGCTCAACTTCTTCACCTTCGCCGTGAGCGCGAATGAAATTGAGGCGAGCCGTGCGGGGACTTGGAAGTCGTGGATCGATTCGCGGTCCTCAAACAGCTTGAAGTTGGGAATCTCCTGGTTCGTCGCGGTGCCGTCGAGATCGACCGAGTTGATCGTGAGCTTCACTTCCTCCAACAGGCCGAGCGACACGGGAGTGCCGTTCAGCGTCAGCCCGGGTCGCACGATGACCGACGCCGTCTTCCGCTTGAGCAGCGCCTCGCGATCGACGTAGACGCCGACGGCCAGCGCGTAGTTCTCGGCCTCGTGGTTGAAGTGGTCGAGCGACGACAGCTCACCGCGCGAGATCACGATCGGCTGGCGTCCAGGATTGGTGCTGAACGGAACGAGGATTTCGCCAGTCTTCTCGGTCGGCTGCTGCTCGTCACTGAATTTCTTGGGGGCGACAAGGTTGGGCGTGTACTCATGCCCCGCCAGCCAGACGCTGGCGTCCTTGACCGGCTTCCCGTTGTCGTCCAGCACCGTGAAGATTTGGCCGGCGGTCGAAGTCCGCACCAGATGACGCCAGCGTCCCTTGCGGATCAGTGCCCGCGAACTGCGGCCGTTCCCGATGAAATCGACGATGTACACGCCCGGCTTCGTCAGTTGAGGGAACTCAAACTTGCGGGCCACTCGACGCAGCGGGGCGTCGTTGTACGAGTGCGTCTGTTCGACGTTGGCCACCAGTCCGTCGAGGTTGATGTCGGTGTCGACCTCGCGCAACGCGTCGCGATAGTAGTTCTTCGTGTTGATCTCGAAGACCTTCACGATCAGCGTGCCAACGTTCTTGACGTGCAGGTTCAGCGCGACCGGCTCATTGGCGTCAAACAGCGTTTTGTTCGTCGGAACGAAGTCGATGTCGATCCGCTCCCGGAGCTGCTGGAACAGTTCGGGAGAGAGCAGCGACGCCCATTGCTCCGGCTCACCGAGACCGTTCACGATCTTGACCTCGGCAAACAGGTACTTCAGGTAAACGTCGTTGATGTACGGCTCGAAGTCCTTCGTGTTGGCGGCGTCGAGCAGGAAGTGCGACAGGTACGCGCGCACCAGTGGCTCGTCATTGCCGATCGGGCTGAGGAGCGTCGCCCCGCCGTAATTCGAATTCAAATCGACGGCGAAGCGTTTGAGATCGTCCGACTCGGCCATCCGCTTCGACAGGTAGCCCACGGGCCGGGGCAGCTTGAGGTACGCGAGAAACCGGTCCTTGTTCATCTTGCCCTGCACGCGGTCGAGCACCAGCCGGTGATACAGCACATGCCCCTTGAGCGAGTTGTGCGAAGGAACCACCCGCTCCGCAAATGCCAGCAGCCGGTCGAGGTAGGCGGCCAGGACCGCGCGGTCGTGACGCCAGTCGTCGTCGGCCCCAGGCTGGAGACGTCGCAGGTAGGCGATGACGAAGTGTTGCTGAGTGAGCAGTTCGGGCTTCAACTTCAGCAATTCGTCGAGTTGCGAGAGGAGCAACTGGTGATGAATCGGCATCGAACCAAAGCCGCCCGAGTTGGGGTGATTGAGGTCGGCGACAATCAGCTTCACCAGCGTCGCGTGGTCGGGCCGCTGCAACCGCGACAGGAGATGGCGGCGGTGATTCGGATTGAGTTCGTACCCGACGAGCCAGTCGAGCGCCGAGTCTTCAAATCCGTCGGTGTTGTCCTGCGTGATGGCATTCGCCCGGTTGATGTACTCGTCGCGCGAGATGATTTTCTGATCGAGCGCGGTCGGCAGGTTCGGTTCGACGCCAAGCTGCTCCTGCTGGTGGCCGAAGTTCAGCCCGAGCTTGTTCCGCAGGTAGTCGAGCGATGCCTGCGGGTTCTTGTCATAGGTGAGCAGCGCGTGGCGCGTCTGGATCTCGGTGAGCCGCCCGGTCTGGCCATGCCGCTGATGCCACGGCCCCGTCAGTTCGCGAGCCTTCTCAAACTGCTCCGTGTTGAGAAAGTGGAGACAGTGGTAGTAGTAATAGTCGTCCGTGCCGGGGATCAGTTGCTTCAGCGGCACCGCCCGGTCGGGAGCCAGCGAAAACTCCTCGATGAAGCCGATCTCGCCTCCCAATCCGGTGGGCACCCACGGCCCGATCGACATTCCGGCCAGAACAATCGCTCCCATCAGTACAACGCGGCGCATGAGTGGCTCCAATCTGAATCAGCGACGAGACAAGGCCAACCGGAATCGTGGGAATGACTGCCCAAAACAGGCAACGACCGTGCAAAGGTCGGTCAATCTTACCGCCTGTTGGCGAGGTAGGACGCCCTCGTGACCGAAAAGTTCCCGGGCACGCCGGTGGCAGACTCCGTGATCGTTCCCCTGTGGCTGGCCGCACGGAATCAAGGCAGCAGCCGAATACAGGATGGGCTTAATTGGATGACCGGATCACCGGCGGACTTCAAGCCGCCGGTTGTGCCGTCAATCTGAAAGACCGCGACGTTGTTGCCGGGCAGGTTCGCACACAGCAGCAAGGTTCCGTTGGCGGCGATCAACAGATTCTGCGGACCTTTGCCGAGGCTCGGTTCGATCCCGATCAACGTCAGCTTGCCATCGTCACCCAGACGATAGGCGGCGATGCTGTCGTGGCCGCGATTCGTCCCGTAGAGGAACCGGCCGTTCGGCGTGATCTTCAAATCGGCGCAATGGCTGGTCCCCGTGAAGTCCGCCGGGAGCGTCGAGATCGTCTGCCGCTCGGTCAACGTGCCCGAGTCGGCCGCGTAGTCGAACAGCGTGACCGAGTTCTTCAGTTCGTTGATGACGTACACGTGCTTACCATTCGGATGAAACGTCAGATGTCGAGGCCCCGCTCCAGCCGGCGACTTTGCAAACGGCGGTTGATTGGGCGAGAGCTTCGCCGTCGCCGCGTCCAGTCGATAGCTGAGTATTTGATCGATGCCAAGGTCGGCGGCGAAGGCAAACCGGTTGTCCGGGCTGACCACGAAGCAATGTGCGTTCGGTCCCTTCTGGCGGGGGAGGTCCACGCTGGAACCGGCGTGCTGAAAGAACGACGCCGCCTCTCCCAGCGAGCCGTCTTCCTTCACCGGCAGCGAGGCCACATTGCCCGTCGTGTAGTTGGCGACGAGTACAGCCTTGCCGGTCGCGTCGATGTCCAGATAACAGCTCGCCGTTCCGCGAGTCGACTGTCGGTTCAACAACTTCATCCGGCCGGTGCGGCCTTCGAGGGCATAGGCCGCGACCTGCTCGGGCTCCTGGCCACCGAACGTCTTTGCGTGAATCGAATACAGAAACCGTCCGTCCTTCGAGACGGCGATGAAGAACGGATTCTCGACCTCACCAGTTCGGTGGATCGGTTTCAGGGCACCGGCCTTTGAATCCAGTTGGTAGGCCTGAATCGCCCCCTTCTCTCCCGCCGCGAAGGACGAGATGAAGACCAGCGGCTCATCGGCCAAAGCCGTCGAAAGTGTTTGGCTCAACATCGCACCCGCCACAAGGGACACCAGGGAAAAGAGGAGCCGGATTCGGGTCTGGGTCATGAGTCGCTCCGGGTGAAGAATCGGTCAGAGGGTCTGCACGGGAATCGCGGCGGGTCGGGTGCGGTGCAATTCACTGGGGCGCCGCTTTGGCCTTGTCGCTGAGAATCTGGGCCGCTTCCTCGCTGGCGATCTCTCGCAGGAAAATGTTTCGCCAGCGAATTTCGCCGCCGTGAGTCTGCAACTGAATCGGTCCGGTGCGCGGCACGGGAAGCTTGCGCTCTTTGTCGAAATAGTTTTCCATCACGGCGTGATCGACCACGAGCTTCTCGTTCAGCCAGACACTGACGCGCGATTCGACCATGACGATGCGGAATTGATTCCACTCGCCGAACGGCTTGTCGGCCACGACCAGCGGATCCCGACCGGGTGTCTGCGGCGTGTTGTTGAACAGACCGCCGGAGCCCTTGTTGGGATTCCGGTTGGGATTCGTTGGCAGACTGGGCTGATTGATGTCCCAAATCTGCACCTGGGGACAGCCTCTCAGGTAGATGCCCGAATCGGCCCCGGCCACGGTCTTGTATTCCACGAGGAGTTCAAAATCCCCGAAGTCTTTCTCCGTCGTGGCGTAGTCTCCCTTGCCGTCGTTGATCAGCTCGCCCCCTTCGACTCGCCAATGTTCCTTCATCGTGGCGGTCCACTTGGCGATCTGCGCCGCACGTTCGGCTTCCTGCATGGCCGCGAGCTTGGCGGGATCAAACGTGCTGCCGCCGCGCCAGCCGGTGAGATCCTTCCCGTTGAAGAGGGCCGAGAATTTTGGCGGCGGCTCATTCTGAGCGAATACGGTGTCGCTGAACGCACAGAGGAAAGAGAGCGCGATGACTGCGGATCGCATGCTCATCGCGGGTGAGCTGGAAATCGTCGGCATGACCAGAATCCTTCATTGATTGGAATTCAACGGTTGAGGAAAAGATTGCTGACACCTCGCTCGAATTGGCGGGTCGCGAATGATACTCGCCAATGGCGTGAACCACATCCACCACGAGTTGCTGGAATTCCTCCGCCGGTGAGCCACCTCGATCAGGCTCGGCGTTTGACACGAGACTCCGCAGAACGATAGCCTCGCGCTCTGTTGCGCACCTAGCGTTCAAACGATTGTCCGTGTTTGAAGACAGACGGGTCGCGATCTAATCCCTGTTGGGCTTCTCAACACGATGTCCACTGGAGCCAAGCGGTGATGCTGACAGAACTTCTCCCAACGGTCGATTCTCTCTTGCGCGGTGAGAAGCTCCGATTGATTCAGATTCTCGCCACGGATGTGGCGAGTGAGGAAGCGGTCTCACTGGACCTTGCGGACAAGACTGTTCCGATTTGGTCCCCGCATGCTGCCTTCGAGGGGTCCGCCACGTTGTTGCGAGTCCTCGCTGAGGAACAGGAGGCGTCGTAATGCCGACGGTGTACATCGAAACGTCCATTGTCAGCTACCTGCGGCAACGGCCGAGTGGTCAGGTGATTGCTGCGGCCCGTCAATACCTGACGCGACGCTGGTGGGATGGTGATCGTGATGGTTACAGGTTGGTCACGTCCCAGTATGTGCTCGACGAAGCGGCGCTGGGCGATCCGACGCTGGCCGCCGAGCGCCTGCTGGCTTTGGACGGGGTCGCCTTGCTCGAATCGCCTGTCGAGGTTCCGCAATTGGCGCAGGAAATCCTCTCGCGTGCGATCTTGCCGCCGGCCGCACAGGTGGATGCGCTGCACATTGCCATCGCGGTATTCCATGAAGTGGACTATCTGCTGACCTGGAATTGTAAGCACATCGCCAATGCGCAGATTCTTCCGAGATTGCGTACAGTCTTGACTGAACTCGGGTACTCGGTTCCCGTGATCTGTACGCCCGAGGAAATGGTGGGGGAGGACGATGATGACAATTGATGACCTGCAAGACACGACGATTGCCGACCTGCATCGCATTCGACGGGAACTGGCCGCACGATTCCACGGCGATCTGATCGCATTGAGTGCTGACGCACAGTCGCGTGCCGAAGCTTCAGGACGCCAAATCCTTCGCCGTCCGAAGTCGTCGCAAACGGCCATCCCTCTGAACGCCGGATCGGACGCCTCTCAAGTTGTGGAGGTTGCCAACTGATGACGACGTACCAGGAAGCACAAGAGTCTCTCGGCACCCTCTTGGAGCGTGCCGCTCAGGAGTGTTCGATTCGCATTCAGCGGGCGAATGGTCAGGACTTCGTCCTGCAACCCGATGCCGCACTGAAGTCGCCGCTCGATGTGCCGGGCATCGATCTGCATCTCGATGCCCAACAGATCGTCGAGTTCATCCACGCCGGACGACGCGAACAGCCGTGAGAGTTGGAACCGGACGATTCAGTGAATCGAGGATGCAAGAAACACTCAGACGATTGATCGAGTTTGATGGCTGGTGCAACACGGTCGAATGTTTGTGCGGCTGTACTGTCCAGGAGAACCTAGTTCATGGCGAAAACGTTGATGTGGATGGTTAGAGCTGGCGAGGGCGGATACCGCTTCGATGACTTTCAAAAGAACAGTATCGTCGCAATTGATGGGAACGAAATCGGTGATCTGACTGGAGTGAATTCCCAGGAAGAGATCCGCGCGCTCTATTTGAGCAAGCATCCCGGCGAAAAGCCGGTCAAGGTGGGTAACGCCGTCGCGATGATCTTCAAATTCCGAGCCGTGTTACAGCCGGGACAGAAGGTGATCACGTACAACCCCGAGGCTCGCGAATACCTCGTTGGAACGATCAAGGGTGAATACGAATACTCCTTGAAGCACCAGTACCACCATGTCCGTTCCGTGGACTGGTCAGGCACCGTTGATCGCGATTCTTTGACACCGGAATCCCGGAGTCCGCTCGATGCTCTTCGAGCGCTGTTCCAAGTCAACGACGAAACGGCGGATAATTTGCTGAACGCGTTACAGGGCGGTAAAGAGCAACCCGTTGTTGTTTCGGAAGAGAAGGAAGAGTTTGAACAACTCAAGGAAGACATGATCAGCCGTGCGCATGAGTTGATCAAAGACAAGATACTGAATCTCGACCCAGAGGAACTTGAGATGCTCGTTGCCGCAGTTCTGCGTGCAATGGGGTACAAGGCTCGGGTTACGCCGAAGGGGCCAGATCGCGGTGTTGATGTCATCGCCTCGCCGGATGGACTTGGCCTAGAAGAGCCTCGCATCAAGGCTGAGGTGAAGCATCGACCAAAAACCGCGATGGGTTCCCAGGAGATTCGAAGTTTCCTTGGCGGGCTACGACAAGGGGACCGTGCCTTGTATGTGAGTACCGGCGGGTTCACAAAAGACGCGGGTTACGAAGGCGATCGCTCGAATATCCCAATCACGTTACTAAATTTGGATGACCTAGCCACATTAGTCGTGGCGCACTACGAGAACTTTGACATGGATAGCAAAGTCCTCATTCCTCTGACGCGGCTGTACTGGCCAGTCGAATGAAAGAAGCTGAGCAAGCGATTGAGCCGCAGTTCAGTAGGTCCGATTCTACGGACCTTTCGTGCCAAGAGATTAGCCGGGGTATCGATCAGTAGATTTGACGGCAAATCAAAGCGTGTCCATTGAAAATTGAGGATGACTCCCATGACGCTGCCTTCTGTTTTCGGAACTCCATCTCCAGCATTCGGTTCGCGGCGCGAGTTTTTGCGGCGGGCTGGGAATGGGTTTGGGGCGGTCGCTTTGGCGGGGTTGTTGGCTCAGGAGGGGCGGGTTTCTCAGGCGGCGACGGCGGGGAGTTTGAATCCGCTTGCGCCGCATGCGGGGCATTTTCCGGGCAAGGCCAAGTCGGTGATCTGGCTGTTCATGAATGGGGGGCCTTCGCAGGTTGATACGTGGGACTACAAGCCCGAACTCGAAAAGCGGGACGGCAAAGAGTTGGCGGGGTTTGACCAGACGACCGGCTTCTTCGCGGGGCAGGGCGGGCCGCTGATGAAGTCTCCGTTCAAGTTTGCTCAGCACGGCGAGAGCGGAGCGTGGGTCAGCGAGATCTTTCCGAAGATGGCCACGCATGTCGACAAGATGGCGTTTGTCTACTCGTGCTGGACCGACTCGAACAATCACTCGCCCGCGCTGTTTCGGATCAACACGGGGATGGCGCGGCAGGGCTTTCCGTGCGTCGGGGCGTGGGTGACGTATGGCTTGGGGAGCGAGAGCCAGAACCTGCCGGCCTTCGTCGTGATGTATGACACGCTGGGACGCGGCATCCCCAAGGGACACGCTCAGAACTGGGGAGCCGGGTTCCTGCCGAGCATCTTCCAGGGAACGGCCCTCAAACCGCAGGGTGATCCGATCGAGAACCTGAACCGGGCGGCCGAGTTGTCCGAACCGCAGCAGCGGGCGCAGCTCGACCTGCTCGGCAAACTGAATCGCTTGCAACTCGAACAGCATCCCGCCGAAACCGAACTCGCCGCGCGGATCGAATCGTTCGAACTGGCCTATCGCATGCAGATGGCCGCGCCGGAGGCTCTCGATCTGGCGAAGGAAAGTGACACGACACAGAAACTGTACGGACTCGACAACCCGAAGTGTGCTCACTTCGCCAAGCAGTGCCTGACCGCGCGGCGGATGGTCGAGCGAGGTGTACGGTTCGTGCAGATCTATTCGGGCGGGATGGAGAACGAACGGAGTTGGGATGGCCACGCGAACATCGCAGGGAACCACACCGGTTTCGCGGCGGAGACCGATCAGCCGATTGCGGCGTTACTCACCGATCTCGCCGAGCGCGGGATGCTCGACGAGACGCTCGTCATCTGGGGTGGCGAGTTCGGTCGGCTGCCGCTCGTCCAAAAGGGAGGAACGGGCCGCGACCACAATCCGCATGCGTTCACGACCTGGTTCGCGGGAGGAGGCATCAAGGGAGGGACGATGTTCGGCGAGACCGACGAGATCGGCCACAAGGCCCTCATCGACCGGGTGAGCGTCAACGACCTGCACGCGACGATCCTGAACCAACTCGGCCTGAACCACGAAAAGCTGACCTACCGCTACAACGGACGAGACTTCCGGCTGACGGATGTCTCGGGACGTGTCGTGAAAGAGATCTTGAAGCAAGCATGATGAAACAAGCACCGGTTGTTAGACTGCGACGGAGACGTCTCAGACGCAGGAGAGCATGATGAACGCAGTTGCCATTGCAGAACCAAAGCCAAATCGAGGAGCCGTGCCCGATTCGGAGTCGTTGTACGAAGTCGTTGACGGAGTGCGCGTGGAAGTTCCGCCGATGGGTGCTCACGAG
This sequence comes from Schlesneria sp., assembly GCA_031412755.1. GTDB lineage: Bacteria > Planctomycetota > Planctomycetia > Planctomycetales > Planctomycetaceae > Schlesneria. The sequence goes on from JANODP010000164.1 coordinate 20,266, forward strand.
AATTTCATTGCCACGCTGTTGGCCGGTTTCATCAACTCGTTTGCCCGACCGCGACGGCTTGGTCTCGCCATTGTGGAGACTCTGTTTGAGTTTCAGCACGAGGCACCGCAACGTCGGCCCGACGTGGCGTTCGTCTCAAAAACACGCTGGCCTGAACGGGAGGTTCCCCGTGTCAACGCCTGGCCGATCGTTCCCGATCTGGCGGTGGAAGTTGTCAGTGAGAGTAACACCGCCTGGGAAATTGCGGGCAAGGTGGACGAGTACCTGCGAGCGGGCGTCGTCGCCGTCTGGGTGATCTATCCGGAACTGCAGCAGGTCTATGTCCACGAGTCCTCGACCAGTGCCCGAATTGTCGGATTGGAAGGCCACCTCGACGGAAACTCGTTCCTGCCCGGATTCTCGATTCCGGTGGCGAGTCTGTTTGAAGAACTGACGGCCGGCGATTGATGCCTCGTCACATCTTGGTGCTGGCAGAGCGGGCACGATCATCCCACAGAAACTTTCCAACCGGAAGGATGTGCTTCGACCGCCACGCGATCACTCGTCGGGCTTCTCGTCCGGCAGCGGGATCGCTCCGGCGGCGGGCTTGCCGTGACCGGCCTTGATGTAGGCGGCGCGTTGCTGAGCATACTCGGCGGGAGTCAGCGCATCGGCTTCGCTCAGCGGCGGCCCCTGCGTTTCGGCGAAGTACCGTTTGAGATAGTTCACACACCAGCCGCAGCCCGTTCCCGCTCCGCCACACTCGCTGATCTGACTCGCGCGGCGCGGCTGATGGACACGCACGAAGTTCACGATCTTCCGCTTGGAGATGTGAAAGCAGTAGCAGATGGTGTCGTCGAGTTCCACGAGGGAGGTCCGGGGAAAGGGAAGTCATCAGTCAGAGAATTGCGCGAAGGGGATGATTCACATTCCGTCGCCATCCTGAAGTCAGTGGTCATTCCGGAGGCTTGAGTTTCACTCGAAGTTGCGTCTCTTCCGCCACAAATGCCCATCCGGCGGGATCGAGGATCGATTTGAGGACGCCTCCGAGAGTCGTGTTCTCCGCCTTGAAGGTCACCTGTTTGTCCAGATTCTTCTCGCCGAGTTCCGCGGCATCATAGCGGATCGGTGCACCGACCAGTTCTTCCATGAGTTCGATCAGTTCGCGTCGGCTGACCGGTTTGGATTGGTCGAACAACAGCAGCGGTTGTTTGAGTGCGGTGCCGAAGTCGATCTTCGGCAGTGGAGCGGGCTCCGGCGGCTTCACGGCAACCGCTTCGACCGGTTTGGCGGCAGGTCCGCCATCGACCGGCTGTGGTGGACCCGGATTCGGGACAGTCCGCTCGTGGACGTTGGCCGGTGCCATCGCATCGGCCATGGGTGAGTCAGGCAACTCGTTTGGCGAGGGCAATTCGGGAGATGGCAGCAGACTGGCATCGGTTCCCGGAGTCGTCTCATGGGGAGCGATCACATTGTTGCTGGAAGGCTCTGGCCGAGTCGAACCTCCCGGTGAACTGAAACGGAGGGCGGGGCGAAGCATCGCCACAATGACGAGAGCCGTCACCGCCAGTCCCAACGCCCAGGCCATGACGAGCGGTGAGCCGATCACACCGCGGAGTCCATCCGTCCACGTCGGTCCGCGCAGCCCATCGCGCTTCACGGGTGACCGATTCGCCGCAGCAACCCGTGCCGATTTCGCCGGCTGGTCGAGCAGAGGCTTTCGCGCCGCGAGGTTTTCTTCGCGATCGAGTTCGATGACCAGCGAGACGTGGCACTCGGGACACGGCACGGTCCGGCCGACGAACGTCCGATCGCGAATCCGCAGAGTCGTGCCGCAGTCGGGACAGGAGCAGTGGCCAAACGACATGAAGGGGAACTCAAGGGGAACGGCGCTGTGAGTCGGGGATTCCCGTTTGGTTAGGGAACGCACGCCGTGGGAGACTACTTGCTGAAGTCGAACGGCGTCAGGTTGTTCTTGTCGCACGACGCCTTGGTTGTGACGAGGATCGTCTTCTTGCCTTCATCGACGACGATCACCATGTGCTTCTCGGGACGGACCGGGTCCTGGTACTTGTCGAGAATCTGCTTGAGGGCGGTCTTCGCAGGCTGCGCGTCGAGCTTCATGTCCTGCGTCATGTTCTTGGTGTAGCCACCGAACTTGAGGGCATCGCCGTCGATGTCGATGGTCGTTTTGAGTTCGCCGCCGATGTAGGCCATGGCGTCTTGCAGCGGCGTGCGGCGGAAGTCGACATCAATCTTGACCTTCAACCGGTCGGCAATCAGATCGGGGAGTTTGGGGCCTTCCGTGGGGGACGGTTTGGTCGGAGCCTTCTTCGTGAAGTCGGTGCGGGTTGATTCATCCCAGGCCAGCAGCGTGCCGAGGGCCAGGTTTGGCGCGGCGCGTTCGGGGAGCGGTGTGATGAGTTGCACGTGCCGCGGTCCGCTGCTGACCATCGTGGCCATCGTGAAGGCATCGCTCATGACGGGCAGCCGGCCGATGATCTTCCGTTTGCCGACTTCGCGCGGATTCATCATTTGCACGGTGGCGAGCAGCTCGGGCGCAAACTGGTCGAGTTTGTGCTGCATGTCCTTGGCGAGTCGCGCGGACGTGACACCCGCGACATTGCGCAGAATCATCTCCGAGTAGAACGTCTTCTCACCGAGATGGAAGCTCCAGACGGCCGACTCGACTTCGTCACCGAGCCGGTCACAAAAGCGGTGTGCGAGCGAGGCGACCGGCGACGGTTTGCCGTCGGCACTGGCACCGGGAAACCAATAGTTCGAGTGCAACCGCAGCGATTGCGGCACAAAGATGAACGTGAGGTGCCGGTCACGGTCGGTCATGGCCAGCAGTTCGTCAATGCCGCCTCCCGCCCCACTGCGGCCAACGATGGCATCGACCATTTCGCGGACCTGCGCCGACGGTCCAACAGCCATCGTCTTCTGGTCGGGAAGCAGGTAGGCCCGATCTCCTTTGATGTAGACCGGATGCCCATAGTCATCGACTCGCTGGCCGCCGATGTCTTCGAGGAACTGGCTCTTCTTGAACTCCTCGGTCAGGTGAATCACGGCGGCAACTTCGGGCATCGTCCCTTGTGAGCCGGGAATCAGACAGATCATGGCCTCTTCGATCTGCTCGGGCTTCTTCTGGAACAGATCCAGGAATGTGGCCTCCAGAAACTTGGCGGGCATCGTCAGACAGAAACGGATTTCCTCGCCCTGACTGTCCGCTTTCCAGAGCTCCGCCGGATGGATGTTGAGGATGATTTCGCTGCCGAAGGGGACGAACTGGAGTTCAATCGGCTTTCCCTTGGTGGGGCTGGCTTTGGCGAATTTGCCGTCAGCAGTGAGACCCGTCGTGTTGGCCGGAGCCTCGTCATTGCCGGGTTGACGTTTCACATCGACGATCTCATTCCCACCGACGGTCGGCTTGGCCGGAGTGTGCGTGATCGCGAGGTACGCCACACCGCCAACGGCCAGCAGCGCGACGGCTCCCACCGCCAAGCCGACATTGCGTTGCCTGGCGTTTCGCTTTCGGATCGCCTTGAGGCGCGCGGCGGCACCCTCGGATTCGGCGAGGCTATCAAACACGGGGAGGGGGAGGCTGGCGACGGGGCTGCCATTGAAGGCGGACGCTGCGGCTTGAGGTCGCGCCGCTTGTGGACGAGGCGCGGCCACGGCTGGCGAACCGGCATCCGGAATCCAACGGGCCGCCGTACCGGCGGGCGCCGGTTCGGGTTCGGCCAGTTCGAGTTGCACTTCCTCGGGCTCTTCGAGCACGAAGGCATGGGCACACTTGGGGCACTTGCCCTTGCGACCGAGCAGACTGCGGTCTCGCAGCTTCAACTCGGCACCGCATTTCGGACAGGGAATCTGAATCGTGTCCATGATCGAACCCGGTAGGAAGTCGAGGTTCGCAGAGACCGCTTCGAATCCAGACGGCTTTGAAGGTCGGTGGCCTCACACGGCCCGTCGATCTCTGCGACGGAGATATCGTAGGAAGCGACCGCTCCTTTTGCCAAGCCTCGTTCTGGAACGGAAAACCGGTCCCACGCGGCCCCCGCTCACACTGGGCGAGTTGTCGTGGAAGCCGATTTGCAACGGAAGCGAAAGGGCTATTTGGGCTCGGCACCGCCACGAACCACGGGAATCGTGCGACTGGGCGCGGCGATCACCTTCGGCAGGGAAACCGTGAGCAATCCGTCGCGCGTCTCTGCGCGAATGGCATCGGCGTTGACGGCGACTGGCAGCGGGATCGCCCGCTCGAAGCGGACATTGGCCCGCTCGGTGAGATGCAGGCGTGGGCTGACTGTTTCGGCGTAGAGGCATCCCGAACGAGTCGCCTTCACCGTCAGCATGTTGCCCGTCAGCGACAATTCCACCGCCTCGGCCGACACGCCCGGCAGGTCGATCAGCACGACTACCTCTTCGGACAACTCGATGATGTCGATGGTCGGCATCGACGGTCGTGTCGAGCCGAGCAAGCCGAGCGTCTCCAGCGCCCGCTCGCCCGTCGACTTGGCCGCATCAATCCAGCGGTCCATCTCGTGGCGAACCCGGTCGAGCGGAGGAGGGACTTTGTCGGCTGGTCGATCGGTTTCATGGCAACTGTCGGACATGATGGCCTCCAATCTTGAGTAATGGGTTTGTCAACATGGTGGCGAGGTGAAGTGGAACTGGGGCTTGGCCCGACTCTCTCACTCTCCTCAACTCGTGGTCACCGGAATGCGTCTCGGTTCGGCTTTGGGGAGACGCGGCAGGAAAACTTCCAGGACGCCATGATTCAGTTTGGCCGTGACCCGCTCGTGATCGACTTCCTCGCTGAGAATGAATGATCGCAGGAAATGGCCAAGGGCGTATTCCTGATGGATCAGCCTCGCGTTCGGTGGCAAATCGTGGTGGACGCGGCCGAAGAGCGTCAGCTTGTTGTCCTGAACCTGAAGCTCCAGCGATTCGAGGGTCACTCCCGGCAGATCGGCCAGCAGGACCAGGCCGTCTGGCGTTTCAAAAATGTCGATCGGGGGAGTGAACACCAACGGATCGACCGGCGGATCGACGTTGCTGCCTTGTGGCGTGACGGTTGTTTTGACGATCTCATTCGACATGATCACAGCACCTCTGGTGGATGAAAGATCAGGGATGAAGGATGAACATCGTCCTTCATGCCTCAGCCCTCTCTCAACCCGAATTTCCATCCGCGACGTGAATCTGTCTGGGCACCGTCGCGGGGGCTTTCGGAAGACGCACTCGCAAGACGCCGTTGGTGAATTCGGCGGTCAACTTGTCTTCGTGAATCAATGCGGGAAGCGTCAACGAACGTTGCCAGTCTCCGCGCGGTCGCTCCTGACGACGGTAGTGATCGTCGGTGATTCCCTCGGCACCCGACCGCTTGCCCTTCAACGTCAAGACGCCATCGGCGACGAGGACTTCCAAATCCTCGGGGCGGGTTCCCGGCAGTTCGGCCATCAGCAGCAGTTCATCCTCGATTTCGTAGACGTTGACCGGCGGATACTGGCGGCCAACGCGAATCCCCTGAAACGACAGCGACACACTGGCCAGCAGGCGATCGACTTCTCGCTCCAGATCGCGAATGGGATCCCAAGCCTGTCCCCACCGAAAGACCGCCATGGCACCTGTCTCCTCGAAGGATTCCCGAAACCATCCGTCAAACCGCACCGAAACATCACACGTCACGAACCCGCCGATTGCAAACACCAGTCGATTGCAAACAACATACCGGCAAACTGGCCCTGACTGTACTGAAGACTCTTTGCCAACGGGGCCACCCGAATTGGCATCATCTCCGGGCTGTCACAAATGTTAGCGTTCGACACAGATGTGGGTGCACGACCCACAACAAGCTTCGCGGACGAGGACGACCGCCGCAATCGGCAACGGCGCGAGCACCGTTCTGCCAATGTGACAGCAGTGGTCTGGCGAGACGATCGGGCGACAACCCGGTCATGGCGAATCGGGTCACTTGGATGTTGGCGGCGGTTCGGACAAACTGCCCCGACGGGATTTCAATTCACTTTCGGCGTGGGGGCCGAGCCGGAGCTTTCACGATGAATGCCAATCTGAGTTCTCATCATGCCGTTTATGTCGGCAGCTTTGACCCACTGACGCTGGGCCACGTCGATATCATTCGGCGTGCCGCGACGATCTTCGACCGGCTGACGGTCGGCATTGGGATCAACCCCGACAAGCGGCCGCTCTTCTCGCCCGATGAACGGTTGGCGCTCACGTTGCAGGCCCTGAAGCCGTTCAAAAACGTGGAGGTTCGCTGTTTCGAGGGGCTGACTGTGGAGTTCATCCGGCAGTGCGGGGCGCGAGTCCTCGTGCGGGGCGTCCGAACCTTGTCCGACATCGAGACCGAGTTCACGATGACGCTCGCCAACCGGGCACTCGATCCCGAGATCGACACCGTCTTCCTCATGGCGGCCGAACGCTACACGCACATTTCCAGCAGCCTCATCAAGCAGATCGCCCAGTTGGGCCAGGGCGCCACGATGGACAAGCTGCGTGAGTTCGTGCCGCTCGAAATCGTCGAACCACTCGTCAGCAAGTATCGCCCGGGGTCCGCACCGACCTCGGGATGACGGGGGGAGGAAATCTCAAATCTCCGATTCTGCCGGCTCGTTGACTTTCGGAAACAGGCATCGCGCCCAACCGGAGCCTTCCGCGCCGGCGCATCGTGCTTTTGCGGCGCACGGTCGTCGCGCGCGGTCTGACCGTGAGCTACATTGAATGAGTTCCGTCACGTTTTCCGACTCGGACCTCGTTCGATGAACTGTCACAACTGCGGTGCCCCGCTGGAATGGGATGGCCACCAGCCGATCATCGTCTGCGAACACTGTCGCTCGTTCCGTTCGGTCGGCACGCCGGACGATTCGGATGATCGGATTGTGTCGCTCGACACGCCGGGGCATTCGAACTGTCCCCGCTGCCGGCGGCGCATGACGCAGGCCGCGATGGACGGTTTGAAAGTCGAACATTGCGCGGACTGCCAGGGCGTCCTGGTCGTTGACGAAATCTTCGCCCTGCTGGTTCGGAATCGTCGGGCCGAGTACCGCGGAGCCGCTTCGCAGCCGACGCCGATCAACCCCGAACTGCTCGCCGCGCGGATTCCCTGTCCCGACTGCCGCCGCGCGATGGAGGTCCATCCGTTTTACGGTCCGGGCAATGTCGTGATCGACTCCTGTTGCCGCTGCGGCCTGATCTGGCTCGACTGCGGCGAAATGACCGCGATCGAAGCAGCTCCGGGACTGAGATGAAACGTTGATTCGCAGAAATCGGTGGTAGCTGAATTCGCAAGAATTCAGTGAGCGGGGAACTCTGGACTCTTGCGAGTTCAGCTACTGCCTATTTTCCTCTGCGGGTCCACTTGAATCATCCTGATTGCCGCTGGAAGTCCGTGAGCGCCCGCCGCAACGGCCTTGTCATGTGCAATCCAAAAAGTGTTCCGATCGTCACTCCCGCCAACGCCGACAATCCCAGTAAGACACCCACGACGGTTGCACTGGCCGAGTTGCCGTGTTCTGCCACCATACCTGACATCAGCATCAGCCAGATGCAGACAATCGGCCCGCCGATCCCCCCACAGACGATCGAGTGAGTGACGACCGCCCAGGCAAACACGCGCCAGCAAGACCGCGACCATGCTCTCATCTGAGAACCCCGAGACTGCATTGCTCCACCGACCCTGCGTGGCGTGCGACGGAGACTCGTTCGGAAAACACGGGCAGATGATCAGCTCTTCATCCGCCCTCGCACATGTTCGACCAACTCCTTCACCGGGACGCGAATCTGTTCGAGCGTGTCCCGGTCACGGACTGTGACCGTGCCAACCTTCGCTGCGTCGCCCGCCATCGTGTCGCCATCGACCGTGATGCAGAATGGCGTACCGATCTCGTCCATGCGGCGGTAGCGGCGACCGATGGCGGCCTGTTGGTCATATTGCACGGCGATGCCGGCCTGCTTGAACGCTCGGTAAATCTCGGCAGCCTTCTCGGGCATCCCCTCTTTCTTGAGCAGCGGAAAGACCGCGACTTTCACCGGAGCCAGCTTCGGGTGCAGCTTCAGCACGAGCCGCTCCTGCATCTCCCCCTTGTCGTCTGGCTGCTTGTCCTCGTGGAAGGCTTCGCAGAGGAAGGCCAGCGTGGCGCGGTCGCATCCGGCGGCCGGCTCGATCACGTGCGGCAGGAATCGTTCGCGAGCCTGATCGTCGTAGTAGCTCAAGTCCTTGCCGCTGCCGTGATACTTGGGCTTGCCGTCCGGGCCGAGTTCCACGACCAACTGCCCGTCCTGCTTGCAGAGTTTCCCTTCCGAGTGCGATCTCAGGTCGAAGTCGCCGCGGTGCGCGACACCCTCTAACTCGCCATACGATCCCGCTTCGAGGAACGGAAACGCATATTCGAGGTCGGCGGTCCCGACCGAATAGTGAGCCAACTCTTCCTTCGTGTGCTCGCGCAGGATGAGGTTGCTGGTCGCGATGCCGTGCTGGATGTACCAGTTGTAGCGCCGGTCGCGCCAGTACTGATACCAGGCCAGCGACTGCGACGGATGGCAGAAGAACTCCATCTCCATCTGCTCGAACTCGCGCGAGCGGAACGTGAAGTTGCGCGGCGTGATCTCGTTGCGGAAGCTTTTGCCAATCTGCGCAACGCCGAAGGGAACCTTCACGCGGCTCGAATCGCAGATGTTCTTGAAGTTGGCGAACATTCCCTGCGCGGTCTCGGGGCGCAGGAACGCCTTGTTCTCTTCGCTTCGAACCGCACCGGTGTAGGTTTCAAACATGAGATTGAAGTCGCGCGGTTCCGTGAGCTGACACTTGTCGTGCTCGCCCGGATGCTTGCTCGGTTTGATCGGGCACTCGCTCGTCGGAATGTGATCGATGCGAAAGCGACCTTTGCACTCGCGGCAATCGACCAGCTTGTCGGCGAACAGATCGACGTGCCCCGAGACCTTCCAGACCTGCGGGTGCATGATGATCGACGATTCGAGGCCCACCATGTCGAAGCTCGATGGCGCGCCGGCAGGCGTCGAAATTTCATCGTGCTCGGTGATCATGTCGGCCCACCAGGCCTGCCGCACGTTCCGCTTCAACTCGACGCCGAGCGGCCCGTAGTCCCAGAAGCCGTTCAGCCCGCCGTAGATCTCCGACGATTGAAAGATAAACCCGCGCCGCTTCGCGAGAGCAACGATCTTGTCCATGCGGTTGTCGACAGCCATGTCGGAGAGCCTTTCGAAGGAAGTAGGCAGGAGGCAGAAGTCAGGAGTCATAAGTCAGGAGTCAGGAATATGACGCAACTTGTCTTTGGTCCTTTGCGTCCCTGTTGTCCCTTCAAAAACAGCAAGCGCGGTTTCTCATAGAAGGGACGAAATGGTAATCGCCCTGGTCTTGGAATCGTATTCGGGGGCGATGTCGAACAGGTCGTAGGTGGCGGCCCGGGCGATCTGGTCTTCAAAACCGAGACGTTGGCAGTTGCGACCGCCCCGACTCATTGAGATCGCTTCCAAAATGGGGGCCGAGTCGTTGTCGTCGGGGGCCGCCGCGCGGAACCAGTAGTCGTCGAGGGCCAACTGGGTTTGATCGTCGTCGCAATCGAAGTCGTCTCCTCCGTGTTCGTCGCTCCAGACTTGCAGCCGGTGGCAGATGCCGCCCGCACACAGGACGTCTTCGAGCGTGATCTTGCCCTGTGTTCCGGCACAAACCAGGTGGATCGGCCGCGAGTCGGCGGCAAGGACATTCACCACCGCTTGCAGGTTCACGAACGAGCCGATCAGGACGCGGTCGGCCTCGGCGGCTCGCAGCAGCGCCCGCGTACCGTTGGACGTGGTGAACACGATCGTCTTGTTGGCGACCACCTCGGGCGTGTAGGCAAATGGATTGTTGTCGAGTTCGAACCCCGCGATCAGCACCCCGTCGCGCTCTCCACCGAGCAGCACGCTGCCCCTGGGAAAGTCCGCAGCGATGAGACGAGCTTCGTCCACTTGTCCGGTCGGAATGACGGCCCTGGCACCGTGAGCCAGCGCGTGCGTGATCGTCGTCGAGGCCCGCAGGACGTCGAGGATGACGGCGATTCCGCCTCGAACCTCCTCGGGTTCAAACAGGGTGGGCAGCAGATGAACTTTCACGTCGCGAGTCATGGCGGCGGATGATAGGTAATGCCGCGCGAGCCTGCCAGCGCGCACGAGACGCCTGTTCCTCGTGAAACATTTTGCCGCTGACGGCGTCAGGAGACCCCTGCCCAACGGTCCCTTCGGGCCGCGTCACGCGCCGAATGCCTTCCGCAGCAGACTGAGGCTCTTCGGGATCGCCGTGGCCGGGGCTTCCTTGCCTTCCATTTCGAGCGACACATAGCCGCGATAGTGGTGCTTGCGCAGCAGCAGGGCCACGCGATCGTAATCAATGTCGAGCGAGTACCACTCGCCACCTCCGTGATAGGTCTTCGCCTGGACGAGGACGGCTCGCGGGGCGAGCGCCTCCATTTGCTCGTACATGTTCTCCAGGAAGTTGCCCGTGTCGAGCGTCGCCTGCAACCACGGGGACTTGAGCGCGTCGAGCACCTTCA
>JANODP010000165.1:0-11012 GCA_031412755.1 Schlesneria sp.
CTCTCCCCCCGAAGACGGGCGGGAGAGGGGACCAGAAAAGGCGACCACCAAATTAAGGACTGCACCCGGCTCCGGCCGCGGTCGGACGATCCCGAGCCATTCGGTCCGTCAATCGGTATCATCACCGCTCAGTGGGTGGCCATCACACCGCCGGGACAGACCGATTGACGAGCGAGGGAACCGTGAACAGATCGCGTCGAAGGATGAGTTGGGCTGGCCTGGGACTGACGGCGTTGCTGTGGGGCTGTGGCACGGGGACGACCGCGCCGGTGACGAAGCCCGTCGCGCCCGGAGTGGCTCCAGTTCCGAAAACGTCCGGCGAAACGAAGCCGGGCGAGGGGACGGCGACCGCGACAACGCCGAAGGTCGATGACGATTCGGCTCTCGCCGCCGTGAGGCAGACACTGCAAGCCATCGAACGGGGCGATCTGGCGCGGGCCTACGAGTTCCTGCCGCCGGGCTATCAGTCCGACGTGGACGGCCTGGTCCGCGAGTTCGCCGCGAAGATGGATGACGAAGTCTGGACGAGGCTGTTCCGAACGCTGCGCAAGACGGTGACGGTGCTGCGGACGAAGAAGGCGTTCATTCTGGAACTCGATCTGTTTGCGAACCGGCCCGAGTACGAACCGATGCGGAAGCACTGGGACGAGGCGGTGTCGCTGCTCGATCAGTTCGCGACCAGCGGCGCGGCGGACCTGGAATCGCTGAAGCAGGCGAGTGCAAAGTCGCTGTTGCCGGGAGACGCCGCCCACGTGGTGCAGCAACTCGACGCGATCGGCCTCGGCGTGGGAGCGGACCTCGCCCGGCAGTTCGCGGACATCAAGGTCGAGCAGATCAGGGCGACGGCTGACGAGCACGTCCTGTCGTTCCGGGGGCTGCGCGACGAGCAGCCGACCGAGATCGTTTACGTGAAGCACGATGACCGCTGGCTGCCGAAGACGCTCGTGGCGCAGTGGTCCGCCGGAATTGAATCCGATCGCGCGTGGCTGGCCAAACTTCCGGAGCAAATCAAAGTCGCGAAGCCGCGCGTGCTGGAGACGCTCACACAGGCGGACGAACTGCTCGACCAACTGCTCGCCGCCAACAACCGCGAGGAGTTTCAACAGGCGGTCGGTCCGGCGATCCTCTCGCTGGCGCTGGCGTGGCCGCGCATGCAGCAGCTCGCGCAGCAGTCGGCGGCGGGCAAGACCGAGCAGTTGCCGATCACCATGACCATCAATCGCGAGCTGACGGAAAACGAACAGACCAAACTGATCGATGCGGTCCTGAAGCCGCTTCACGCCACCGGCACCGACTACACGCTGCTCGCCAACGACGGCAAGACCATCTGCCGCCTGACCAGGGTCGCCGATGTCGCGTTGCTGCGCGAGAACCTCGCCAAACACTTCGGCCTCAAACCGGGCGACGTCGCGTTCGACCCGGAGTCATCGCAACTCAAGGTCGAACTCGAACCGTAGCAGGCCGTTGAAAAAATGAACCGAGTGCCACGGCTGTGTCAGCCGTGTGAGACATTGGAGAACACTCACGGCTCACAGAGCCGTGGCACTCCTTTTCAACGAACTGATCGGGTATTCACCGCATCGTTCAACCGACCAGTTCGGGGATCGGCTGGCCTTCCGGCAGGACCATCAGCGGTCGACGACCGTGGTCGTAGAACGTGTGGTGATGGTCGATGCCGAGCGTGTGATACATCGTCGAGAGCACGCAGCCCGGCGAGTACGGCTTCGTGGTCGGGTACTCGGCGCGGGCGTCGGTGGTGCCGATCGCCTGCCCCATTTTCAAACCGCCTCCCGCGAACAGGACGCTCATCGCACCGGGCCAGTGATCGCGCCCGGAGCCCGGATTGATGCGGGGCGTGCGCCCGAATTCCCCCATCGCCATCACGAGCACTTCGTCCTGCAGGCCGCGCACGTAGAGGTCATCGACGAGTGCCGCCACCGCCATGTCGAACTTGGGTAGTAAATTATTCTTCAGTTGGGCGAAGTTGTCGCCGTGAGTGTCCCAGCCGCCACCCGCCTGCACCGTGATGTAGGTCACTCCCGCTTCGACGAGACGTCGCGCGAGCAGGCAACTCTGGCCGAGATCGTTCCGGCCGTACTTCTCCCTCAGTCGCGGATCTTCCTTGTTGATGTCGAAGGCTCGCAGCGCCTTCTCGCTCGTCACCATCTCGAAGGCATCGCGGTAGAACTTGTCGAGACCGACGATGTCCCCCTTCGCATCGATGTCGCGGCGGATCGTGTCGACCTGGCCGAGCAACTGCTGACGGCGTTCGAGCCTCGACAGTGTGGTCTGTCCCGGCAGCTTCATGTTCTTGACCTGGAAACCCTGATCGTTCGGGTTGCTGTCGGGTGCGAACGGGTTGTACGACGCACCGAGATACGCCGCCTTGCCCAGTCCGAGCCGATTCGGCACGTTGCAGTACGCGGGCATCCCCGGCTCGTTCGGTCCCTTCAGAGCCGCCACGACCGAACCGCACGAGGGATAAATGTTGTCGCCCACTTCGATCGTCGGCTGGTATCCGGTGAGCATCCACTGCGACGCCATGCCGTGCCCGGCATTCGTATGCGTCGCCGAACGGACCACCGAAAACTTGTCGAACATTTTTGCCTGCAACGAGCAATGCTCGCCGATCTCGATGCCGGGAACGTTCGTCGCGATCGGCTTGAACTCGCCGCGATACTCGGCCGGCGCCGTCGGCTTGAGATCGTACATGTCGAGGTGACTCGGCCCCCCCGCCTGCCAGACGAGAATCACCGACTTCCGCTTCGACGAGCCACCCGCCTCTGCCGCAGCCGCCTCATGACGCAGCAGGTTCGGCAGCGTCAGTCCGCCGATGGCCAGGCCGCCCACGCGGAGGAAATCCCTCCGATTCACACCGTCACACGTCCGCGTGTTCGATCCGAGAATGTCGAGCATGAAACTAACCTCATCATTTGAACTTGAAAAAGGACCGTCATTGATATTGTGATTGAGTCACTCACGCCGAAGCGGCTAGCAACCCCTTGCGGACGTAGACCGTTCCCTCAGCCTCCAGCGCTGCGACATCACCCCGCTTGGCGAGTTCGGCGATCCGTTCCATGCGGTCGATCGTCTCCGGCCGATAGCACGCCTCGTCAGGATCGTTGGGGTAGTACATGACTTCGACTTCGATTTCGACTACATAGTCTCCTCCCGCGACGAGTTCCTTGCGGATCTCCGTGCGGGGACGCGGAACTGGGTTAGCCGCCGCAAGCTGTCGTTCGCGGAGGCAACGTTCCTCGAACAATTGATCGGCGATTGGGCTGTTTTCCATGATTGACCTCGCGGCACCATTGTTTCAGTCAGGAAGATAGGCCGTCACCAACAACGCTTCGTCCGTCAGAATAACATACGACCAGCCCACATTGACTTTCGCGCCATCTGCCAACTCTTGCTCGACCAAGATCGACGGATTCGGCTGATCGAGTGGAAAAACGCTGACAACCTTGCCGTGTTCCAATCCCGCTTCGATTTGCCACAACGGGATCGCTCGTTGCCGCAGCCGCTGCCTCGCGTGATACGTCACCCGCCAGCGACCGGCGGCAACGGATTCACGGATGGCGTCCTCCAAGTTCACGTGTCAATTCCAAAGTGCTATTTCAGACTCTCAGAGTTTCTCTTGGCTTTTCAAGCGTTGTGAACCACATCGTCATCGAAACGAAATCGCGAGTCGTTAGTTGGAAGATGGTTTCTGATGAGTCACGAGGCCCACGACGCGCGTGTACCACCGTCTGCCATCGAAGACCCACCGTTCGCGAAACACATGGAATTCGTGCGACCGATCGCGCCAGACAATCGAGGCGAATGCGAACGGTCGCGGATCATGTTTGCTCCGGTGAATCTCGCTCACTTCAACCATCAGGATCGAAACGTCGCCGTATTCCCGCCGGAAGGTTTGCAGCGAATCTTGGTAGCTGTCGAACTCGACTTTCCCGGCCTCGCGAAGCTGGGGATCAATCCTGTTGTAGCAGAGCGTCCATTTCTCGCCGCGGTAGCAATCATAAAACCCGCGAATCGCGCGACGCAGACTCGCCCGCAGTCCATCGCTGGTTGCGTCCGAATTGGCACGCCTGTCACTGGCGCGCGCGCGGACCGCCAATCGGGTGGTCCGTTTCGAATTGGCGTTGCGAGTTGTCATGAGTTAGATCTCCCCGGAGGAGCGGTGCGGGTTGAACCATTTCCCCGTTTTAGGTTCACGATCCGCGCTGATCTTGATTTCGTCGCCGTCGGGTGTGCGATAGACGAAATACCATCGTTCCCACCCACCGACTCCGTTGGGCGGCTGTTTCGTGGCACCGTTCTCAAAAGTTGAAACAAGATCCCAATTCCAAGCCCCTTCCTCTTCGGGCAAACCTTCCCAAGGCTCGTCCCACAATTCGTGAATCGGCAGGTTCCATGTCATTCTCGAACGGGAACCTCCGCGATGCTATCCCGTTGCCAGCAATGCTCGGGTCAGTGATTGAACAGAAACTCCTTTGAGTTCACCAGCGTCCACAGCAAGTCTTCGACACCCTTTCGCGGTTCCGGGTCGCGATCGATGTAGCCGACGGCGTTGATGATCTCGTCACGAGTGGGGAGGCGGGACAGCGAGGCGAGGTATAGCTCCTCGACCATTTGGTAGGTAGACCGTTTGGCCTCGAACAGCTTGGCGATGCGGGCGTTGCCATTTTGAAGTTTGCCTTCGACCTCGTCCGAGTTGGCGAGCAGCAGCACCTGCGAGAGCGTGGCGCCCGTCGAGCGTTCGCATTCGCAGCCGCTGACCCGGCGGGGGCGGTCGAACGTGTCGAGGAAGTACGAGCCGAAGCTCTCGTTGGGGAGATCGACCGCGCGGGCGCTGGCACTCATGTTGCTGAACTGCGTCTTGGCACCGGTCGCCTGCTCGACGGCATCGTGCATGACTTCGGAAGGCAATCGCCGCGCGTAGTACCTCGCAAAGTTCTGCTGGTCGCCGCGATTGTCGCTCGTCGGCTCGGACGACAACTGGTACGTCTGACTCTGCACCATCAGGCGGACCATGTGCTTCATGTCGAGTTGGTGATCGCGGAACTCGCGGGCGAGGGCCTCCAGCAGTTCGGGATTCGACGGCGGGTTGGTCTCGCGCATGTCGTCGATCTCGTGAACCAGGCCGCGTCCGTAGAAGTGGCCCCACAGGCGGTTGACCAGCGTGCGGGCGAAGAACGGGTTCTCGGGCTTGGCCATCCAGTCGACGAGGGCGTGTCGCGGGTCTTCCTCGGGCGTGAATTTGGCAACGGGACCGTCGAGGTACTTCGGTTCCAGCCCTTTGCCGGTGATCGGGTTGATGTCGTTCATCGTGACGTTGGGCGACGTGTAGTACGGCGGCGGTTCACCAAAGTTCTTGCGACCGAGCCGCGTGTAGAAACCCGCCAGTCCGTAATAGTCGTCCTGACCCCAGCGT
Source organism: Schlesneria sp. (assembly GCA_031412755.1). Classification (GTDB taxonomy): domain Bacteria; phylum Planctomycetota; class Planctomycetia; order Planctomycetales; family Planctomycetaceae; genus Schlesneria. Next base: position 5,435 of record JANODP010000165.1, read on the forward strand.
TCGTACGGATGATGATGGCATTTCGCGCATTGCAGTCGCTGACCGAGGAAAACCTGCGCGGTGTCGGCCGTCGTTTGATGAAGCTGATCGTCGCGAGACTGCCAGAACCAGTTGATGGCCGGTGCGTCGGGCCACTCGCCGCTGGCGGCCACGATGCCGCGCACGAACTCGTCGTAGGGACGGTTCCGCGCGATCATGTCCTTCAGCCAGTTGTGGAAGGCATACGAAGCGCGGTCGGACCCGGCGAGGTTCGAGTTCCTCAGGATCGATCCCCACTTCATCGCGAAGTAGGCGGGGTAATCGGACGACGCGAGCAACCTGTCGATCGCGGCGTTCCGCTTCTCGTTAGCCGCAGCCGCATCGGACTGAAATGCACGGACTTCCTCGACTGTCGGCAGGCGACCGCACAGATCGACAGACACGCGACGCAGGAAGGTCGCATCGTCACACGGCGGCGACGGCTTGAGTCCCAGCTTTTTCCACTTCTCGGCGGCAAGCTGATCGATGAAGTTCTTCGGTGCGAAGTCGGGCAGGTTCGCCAGCGGAGCACCTTGCGGACGGAGGACTCGGCAAACGGCGACCTGTCCCATGTAGCGGGTCATGATGGCCGCTTCGCCCGTCGGTTCGTTGGCGGTGACGAGGCCGTCTTCACTCACGACGGCGACGACATCCAAGTTGCTGCTGTATTCGGCTTCGCGAGTCACATCGCGGCGACTGCCGTCGGAGTACTCGGCCAGCACGGCAAGCTGCTGTTGTTCGTTGGCGTTCATCACCCGCTCACCCGGCGTCATGATGAGCTTCGACACGCGAGGTGCATTCGGAGCCGAAGCCGGCGCCCCCGCCTGAATCCACGAGAGGATCAACCGATACGGTTCGGAGCCGGGTTCAATCCGCCGGCCTCCGCCGTGAGGGACCGCCGCCGTCCCCTTGAGCAACAGCAGACTGCGTTCGGGTGCGGAAGCCATCACGCGCCGACCGCGCGCTTCCGTGACGAGGGCGTTGTAATCGAAGGCCGTGTCGAATCCGAACAGCGACAGCTTGAAACCGTTCTGTCCGCTCGCCTTGCCGTGACAGCCACCGGCATTGCACCCGAAGCGGCTCATCAACGGTTCGATCTCGGTCGCGAAATCGACGGGCCGAATCTGATCCAACCCCGAAACCTCGACCGGCACGACAAGCTTCTGCGAACCCAGCGTCACTTCAATCGAAGCCGCGCCATTCGCGTGAGGCACCAGATACCCGGCCGCATCGACCGACACGATCTTCGGGTCACGACTGACATACGTCCCCCTCCGCGTCACATCGCTCGCCCCGTCACTCACCAGCAACTGCCGCCGGGCAAACGCATCCCGAAACTCGACCTTGGCTGGTTCGACCCGCAACTCACCCGCAGCGGCTTGACCTGCGAACGTCACAGCCAAAATCAAGCCGGACGCGAGGAGACCAATACTCGGTCGAAGCAAGTTCATGGGGGGGGCAACTCATCAGGCGGGCGGATCAAGGCGGGAGGGCTGGCCAATCCTAACCAATTCCCTCGCAAGGACAATTGGCCGAACGAGACGGCTCGTTACACGAATCGGCATCGGTTGAATCGTACTTCCCGGAAAAACCGGTCGCAACCGGCTCCGCCTCCCCCCGCCGAGAGAAAAGGGCCGATTGTGACGGTCCTGCCGGGACAGGTGGGCATGAAACAGATCTACCCATCGCATCGAAGCCTGACGCGCAAGCGAAGGAACGAGATTGAGATCACCTTCGCTTGCGCGTCAGGCTTTGATTGGTAGATCATTTTCACGCGGCGACCTCAAACGTCGGCAAAGGCTGCCGACTCTCAAACTCTCACGACACCTTCTGCGAGCGTCCGGTCTCCGCTGCACGATAGCAGGCGAAGACCGTTTGCAGGGCGAGCAAACTTTCGGCACCGGTCAGCGGCGGCGGTTCGAGGCCCAGGCTGGCGCGGACGCAGGCTCGCACGAGCGGCGTGTAGCTCGCTTCCTCGGCCGGACCGTCGTGCTTCTGCACTGTGGCCGGCGTCTCCTTCGTGCTGTACCACTGCAACGCCTCCCCGCCGTGAGGTTCGAGTTGCAGCCAGCCGTGCGAACCCCAAATCTTGATGTGCGAGTGATATCCCCGGTCGAGATAGTAGCCGCTGGTGATCGTCCCGAAACTGCCATTGTCGAACCGCAGGGCCATCGCCGCCGAGTCCTCGGACTTGAGCGGCTGACCACCAACGACGCCCGTGAACCCCGCCGCCTCGACAATCTTCGAGTCGGTGATGTGCATCACCATATCGATCCAGTGAATGCCAAGCCACATCAAATGCCCTCCGCCCGCACGAGCCCGATCGGCAAACCACGACGTGTGATACGACGGACTCTTGAGCCGCGTCTGATCGGCGATGATGTGCAGCTCACACCCATAGACCTTGCCGATCTGCCCGGTTCGAATCAGCTTCCTCGCCGCCTGGACGGTCCCGCGCATCCGGTTGGCCAGCGCCAGCATGAGCAGCCGATGCTTCATGTCGGCCAACCGCACGAGCGGCTCAAAATCCTCAGCCCGCACACACGACGGCTTCTCGGCCAACACATGACAGTTGACCTCGAGCGCAGCCCGAATCACCGGCGGAGCCTGCACCGCTTCGAGCGTCACCAGCGCCATCCCCGGCTTGTGCTCCGCGAGCGTCCGCGCATGGTCCTTCTCAAACCCCGTCAGCTTCGCCCCCAACGCCTTCCGCGCCGCCGCCTCACTCGCCCCGCTGGGATCAGCCACGACGACCGCGTCCACCTCCGCGATCTCAGCCAGCGCCGCGAGATAAGATCCGAGATGTGCTCCCCCCGCATCCGTCAGCACCGCCACCGTGATTCCAGCCATGTCATGCCCCGCTGCGTTGAAACCTGTCAGTGCGACCGATCAGAACTGCGGTCGTGAACCATACAGTTCGACATGGGAGATGTCATCGAAGCCAGACTTGGACGACGAACACACTCTGTCATCGACGGAATCGCGGCGGTGGGGGTGGTAGGGACGCGTCTCGCTTCGAGGAAGTCCCTGAAGTGTGGCGTCAACCATCGAATGAGTGCAAGCTGGTCTTTGGTGTCTTGCTGAAGCAGAATACCAAACACTTGATCCGCACTGGTCACGCTCATTCGAATAGGGCCCTCATGTGGAACTCACCAAGCATGGTGAACACCGCTATTGAATCGAAATTGAACTAACGAACCTCTCGCAAAGCAGCATTCGATGAGTACGCGTACTCTTTTCGGTGATAAACACAATGAGTTGGTTCGTTGGTTGCATGAGGATTGGTGGCTCAATGGACCGCCGGTCTGTGTGATTCAAGGTTTCGCTGGCGTTGGTAAGACGGAGGTGATGCATCGATTCACTGATCGCCTGCGAGCTAGTGGGGCGCCCGTCTGCAAAACGAACATCCCGGAAGGCGTACAAGATGACTTGGCCGATTTCTGGTTGCAACTGGGGCAGGAACTAGCCGAAGTCGGAGAGGCTGAGCCAGCACAAGTCTTGAAGAGAGGCGAGGATGCCGCACAAGTCCTGGGAAGCGTGGTTGGGGTTCTCGCCAAACCGGTGCTACTTGTCCTGGATGAATTTCAACGGTTGTTGGACGACGACGCAGAGCCGATACGACAGTTCAAAAGGTTATTGGAGCGCCTCGTTCAACATTCGACAGTTCGTTTGCTGATCCTGACAAATCGAAAGCCACTCCCGGGACGCTGGTCTGAGCATGGCATCAGCTTCCAACCTCTGTCGGCACTCGAAGCACCACCAGCACGACAGTTTCTCGATGCATTCTTGGCAGAGAAACGATTGGACACCGAGTTACCGACAGAGCGTCGAGATGACGTTGTCCGCTGGCTGAAGGGCAACCCGCGAGCCATTCAAACCGTAGGCATCGCACTGGAGTATTTCGCACTTGATGATCTGGTTGGGTTGGAACCTGATTTATGGACGAATCGCGACCGACTTGTCTCGGAGCACTTGTTACAGCGATTTGAACACGACGTTCTTGCCAAAGTCTTGACGCGGCTCTTGCCACAAGACCGGAATGTTCTGCTCTACGCGAGTGTGTTTCGACGATCGTTTGAACTGTCTGCGCTGCGAGAGCTCGTGCCCGATCCAAAGCAATTGATGGAAAGCCAACAAAGACTGGTTGAGAACTATTTGTTTCAACACGACCGTCGATGGCTCTCGCTGAACGAGGTCGCACGCGAAGTCGCAAGACAGAAACTGCGCGCAGCGCCCCGGAATTATGCGAGGGCACACGGGATCGCCGCAGAGTATTACGCCCGCCACTTCAGAGCGCAGCAAGTCACTCAAGACGAGCGCTTGGGAGGATATTTCATCGAAGCTCGCTACCACTTCGTTCAGGCAGGGCAACCAGAAAAACTGGCCGGATTAGTTCGACCGTTCCAGGGATTTGTCGAAAGGCGTTATTCGCGCCGTAAGTTCGTACCTCAAGATTTGGTCGAGAGAGACGAACACATTGCGACGATTCTCGCTCTACGAGACGACGGCGCAATTCTTGGTGACGATGTGGCTTTTTACGTTGCGAAATGTCTTGTTGCCAAAGGAGAGCGGAGGAACCAAGAGACGGCATTGGAAGTCCTCCGCGAAATCAATCCGATCGCTCCGGGCATCTGGCAACTCCGTTTTCGTCTCGAGACCCTGCTGTCTGATCTAGATACAGTCATTCCAGTTGTCGAGCAGGCGTTATTGCGAGTGCCAAACTCAAAGCTGGAACTGTGCCGAAGGGCAGCCGATGTGCTCATGGATGTCGATGCGATCGATCATGCGGACAGGGTGTTTCAACTTGGGATGGAGCACTGCTCCGATGACGAAGAACTGAGCATTTGGTGTCACCGGTCGGCGTTTCTGCTGACAAAACGGGATTGTCGTCAGGCTGCCATCCGCCTGCTGACCAAAGGGATTGCAAAGATTCCTGCGGGCAAAACACTCACCGGACTCTACAGCCACTGCGCTGACTTGCTCGTCAAGGACGGGAAGACTACTGATGCGATCCAGTTGCTGCGCGATGGGATCCAGCATGACCCGCCGCTCCGCAATCTCAGTACGTTGTACCAACTCTGCGCTGACTTGCTGGCCAAGGACGGAAAGGCTGATGATGCGATCCAATTGTTGCGTGCGAGGATCCGACATGACCCGCCTTTAAGGGGAGTCAAAGACTTATATATATCTTGCGGGGACTTGCTTGTCCAAGCCGGGCACGTTTCCGATGCGATTCAGTTGCTGCGTGAAGGAATCGGACATGACCCGCCTTTAAGGGGCGTCGGACAGTTGTACCTAGCTTGCGGAAGCTTGCTTGCCCAAGACGGGCAAGTCTCCGAATCGATCCAGTTGCTGCGCGAGGGAATCAGACATGACCCGCCTTTGAGTGACGTCGGAGACTTGTACCAAGCTTGTGGGAACTTGCTTGCCCAAGATGGGCAGGTCTCAGATGCGATTCAGTTGCTGCGCGAGGGAATCAGACATGACCCGCCTTTTAGCGGCGTCGGAGACTTGTAAGAGCGCGGTAGAGCGTGGAGTGCGGAAGGAGTGGAGGGTCAGG
>JANODP010000166.1:0-7561 GCA_031412755.1 Schlesneria sp.
GTGCTGCGCGCCGTCGAACACGAGACAGCCCTCACACTGTGCGATCAAACGCGTGGCTTCGCGCTCGTGCTCCAGCGGAGTCAGGAACAACTCTTCGACCAGTTCCGAAGGAAGCCGACTGAGCAGATAGACCGAAGCCCAGTCCGCGGCGCGGGCGATTTGCGACGCCGCCACCAGATCGGGCGGCGACTCTTTGCGGAGGGGTTTGAGAGCCTCCCGGGCGGTATGAAACGACCGCAACATCTCGACGCCGTGAGACGGCTCGGTCCCCAGATCGCTGAGGACGATGATGCGGCCTTCACAGGCGACCAGCTTGTATGCGGCATCGAGGGCCGCACCGAGTTGCTCCCAGCCGATGGGGTCTCCCTCGACGGTCGGGATCGACACGATCACCGTTTCGCCCCGCTCGTCGATGCGCACCCGCCAGTTGTCGTCCAGTACCGTTTGTCCGTGCTGAGTCACCGCGTCGGGCTGGCCCGCCAGAATGCGGGCCGCGCCACCCCGCCGTCCGGACGGCAGAACCTGGATTGCGAATTGAATGCCCGCCAACCAGGTCAGTTCGTGGACGAGTTGCCTCAGCGGGCGTTCGTCGTCGGGGCCGAGTTCGCTGTGTCCCTCGCCGTGCGATTTGGTGAAAGCCTCCGTGTTGGAGAGGCCCGGATAGAAGGCCCCCATCAGATGTCGGCGTCCCTGCACCGAGTCGTACCCGAGTCGCGCGATGGGGATCACCAGATCCGCCTCGAGAACTTCGCGCGCCAGATAGATGCGCTCGCCACTGGCACTCGACGCCAGGTAGCCGATCGCGTTGGGGTCCGTCGGATCGTGAATCTTCCAACCCACGACTTCGCGCACGTCGGCCGACAACAGTCGTCTCGGATCGGACGGACGTGATCCGGTCAGCGCGGCAGGTTGCAAGACCTGAATATGATCGGGTTCCACTCCGCCAGCCAGCAGGACGGCACACACTTCGGCCACGATTTCGGCTGCGGAGGGGACATGGCGATCGAGCACCAGCACAATCCGGTCACCCGGCACGACGGCCTGGTGCAGCGCGGGAAACTCGATGGGCGACTCCAGACTTTCCCGAATGGCGGCACTCACGTCGCGCAGCGGAGACGGCCCCGCATGATGGAGCAGCAGGCGGTCGCCGGCAATCTCGCCCTCCCAACAACCGGTCGTGCCGTATTCGAGCGAGATCGCCGTCATCAATTCTTCCTGTTGCAGGGAGCCTCCGCCGTGCGAACGCCCGTGTGAGTCATCGTCGCGCCGAACATAGCGACTTCTCCCACCACAGCCAACGCTGGGCGTAGGCAAGCTTCCGACAGACGATTACAGTAAAACTGGCCGATCAAGGCCGACCGTCGGAGAATCCGGCGTGCCAAAGTCAGGGTTCAATTCCGATCTCCTGTACGATCCATCCTCGAAGCCGCTCCATGCACGACGAAGACGACGATCTGATGCTGCGGTTGCAGGGAGGTGACGAGCACGCCTTTGAGGAACTGGTCCGGCGCTATCAATCGCCTCTGATCGGCTTTTTCTTTCGGCATCTGCGCGACTGGCAACTGGGTGAGGATCTGTCCCAGGAGACGCTGCTGCGCATTCACAGCACGGCGTGGGATTATCTGCCGCGCGGGTTGTTCAAGGCGTGGATGTACCGGATTGCCCGCAATCTGCTGATCGACACGACTCGCAAGCGGTCTCACGACGCACTCGTGCGGTCGGTGCGCAGCCGGTCCCGCCCCAACGACGACGATCGCGAGGACATTCTGACCCGACTGTCGGGTGAGTTCCCTCTGCCCGGCGAGCAGTTCGATCAGCGCGAGTTTGCCAGGACCGTGGACGACCTGTTGCCCCAGATTCCCGAGGACCAACGGTTGACCTTCATCCTGTTCATTTATGCCGGACTGAGTTTGCCCGAGATCGCCGAGGCGATGGAGGCGAACCTGCCCACCACCAAGAGCCGTCTGCGTCTGGCTCGAGAAAAGCTGCGGGAAAAACTCGCGGCCAAAGGAATCGTCGATCCCGCCGTGGCCGGCTGACAGTCGTCCCACGAACCACCGCCCCCGCCCTCGAAGGAGACTCGCGATGAGTTACTTCAGCCGACTGACCGACATCGTCACCTGCAACCTGTCGAAGCTCTTGAGTGAGTCCGAGGACCCTCGCGCCGCGATCGCCGACATCGTGCGCGAGATGGAGGAGGGTCTGTCCGGCGCACAACGCAGCGTCACCACGGCCGCGAACTCGGAACAGCGTCTGAGTCACGAGATCGGCGAGCATCGCGCGGCGGCCGCCGCCTGGACCGAGAAGGCGCGCGGACATCTGGCCGCCCACTCCGAGACGCAGGCCCGCGAATGCCTGCTGCGGAAGCGTGAGGTCGAGGATCTGATCGCCGGCCTGGAGCAACAGCACAAAGCCGCCGTCGCCACGAAAGTGCATCTCGCCACGATGCAACGCGCGTTGGAGGCACGTCTCTCGGAGGCACTTCGCAAACGAGACAGCCTCGGCGCCACGGCCGTTGTCAGCGAGACGCTTCCCGATCCGGACCCCTCCCTCCCACCCGCCCGCTCCACCCCCGACGATCGCGAACACCAGATCGACGCCGAACTGGAAGCCCTCAAACGAGAATTGGGAACGTAACAGTCTGTTGAAAAAGGATTGATCGTGTGCCACGGCTGTGTCAGCCGTGTGAGTATCGCGAGACTTGTGACCGCTCTCACGGCTGACACAGCCGTGGCACTCCTTTTTCAACGGGAACTTAGCCAGAGCGTGGTTCGCGTCGTGATCATTGCTCGCAGTGACGCCATTTTCAAAAAAGCCTGTTGCCAGTTCGGATGCCATGCGGAACGTCACGACAACTTTGCGAGCGGCGATCGCGTCGCCCCACCGCCGCGCGATCGGTTGGTTCTGCGTCTATCTGGCCGTGGCCCTGGTGGCGACGCGGCCGTTGGTGATGTCGCTCGGGTCGGCCATTTCGTATGGGTGCGAGGCCGAAGCCACCGTGCCGCTCTTCAATTTGTGGACGCTGTGGTGGAACGCGGATCGGGCCGCGCAGGGTTTTGCCGGGTATTGGACGGCACCCATTTTCCACCCGGTGCGCGGAACGTTCGCGTTCTCGGAAGCGCAGCCGACGATGATGCTGGTCGCGCCGCTCGTCTGGCTGACGGGCAATCGCGTGCTGGCGTACAACGTCTACCAATTGCTGATTCTGACGCTGAATGGCTGGAGCGGTCAGCGGCTGCTCCGGCGAGTCGGCCATCGACCATGGCTGGCGTTCTGCGGCGGGGCGATGGGTGAGTTGTTGCCGTTCGTCTGGTGGCAACTCGGCGTGGTCCAGCTCACGACGCTGTTCGGCATCATCTGGACGATTCATTCGTTGCTGGATCTGTTCTCGACTCCCCTCGCTCCCGAGGAGAGAGGGGCCGGGGGTGAGGGGCCACTGTTGCCGAGCGTCTCTCTGGAATCGCCCCTCACCCCTAACCCCTCTCCCCAAGGGGGCGAGGGGAACAAGAAAGAGGAACCCTCGCCTGCTCGCCGTCATCTCGTCTGGCTGCGACTCGGCGGAGCGTTCGGTCTGACGTACTGGCTGTGCAATTACTGGGGGTTGTTTCTCGCGATTCTGCTCGTACCGGCTTCGGTCTGGCTGTGGAATCGGCGTCTGCTGCGAGTCGCCTTTTGGCGCGAGGTCGTGCTCGCGGGGCTGGTGGCCGGCGTGATGATTCTCCCCATCGCCTCTGTTCAGCGTTCGCTGTCGAAAGAGCACACCTGGTCCCGCGATGCCGGATTGATCGTCGCCCTGTCGGCTCACGCGCGCGATCTGACCGACACCCCCTGGCCGCCGCTCGTTCCGGGGCTGGAGCATCCCGAAGTGGGTCGCGCCAATGTCTGGCCACTGGGAGGCGGTGGTTTGAAGCTGCTGCTGCTGCCGCTGGGATTGCTCGCGGCTGTGACGGCGCGAGGCCGTCGCCGGTGGGGACTGTTCGTGGCGACGCTGGGCCTGATCGCGTTCGGACTGTCACTCGGGCCAAACCAGCGGTTCTCGGAGATCATGCCGCCGGGACTGGCGGGGCAGTCTCCCTACGAATGGTTGCAGCGGTTTGTGCCGGGCTTCTCGTTGATTCGCAGTCCGTTCCGATTTGTGCTGTTCGTGCAATTGGCAGCCGTCTGGCTGAGTGTCGAGGCACTCGATCTGCTCGACCCGCGGCGGTGGAAGCGCGGAACTCAGAGCGCGGAACGCGGAATGGCGGAGGACGCGACACGGAGTCCTTCAACTCTCTCGCCTCAACTCCTTAGTTCCGCGCTCCGCACTCCGCGCTCCGCATTTCGGTCTCTGCTCGTGCAAGTCCCGCTGCTCGTCGCCAGCCTGATCGTGGCGCTGGAAGTCCTTCCGGCGGGTCAGCGTCTCTACCCGTGTTCCACCTCGCGCGATCTGCCGGTCTGGGTGTTGTGGCTGCGCGACAGCGCACAGTCCGACGAGCCGATCGCCTGCCTGCCCTTTCCGACCGGCTATTCCGTCGGGGACTACGAAGCCACCGCCGTGTGGATGTACTGGTCGACGTTTCATCGCCATCCGCTCGTCAACGGTTATTCGGGGTTCTTCCCGCAGTCGTTTCTCACGATCAAGGACGGACTCGAACAATTCGACCGGAGCGGGGTGGAGGACGAGGACGTCGACGCGAAGCCGGACGAGCCGGGAGTCATCGAACCGCAACTGAAACGCAATCCGCCGTTCAAACCGCGGCGGGCAAGAGTGAATGCGAGCGAGGCGGAGGAGGATGACGTCGATGCGATGCCGGACGAGAAGGGAATCGTTCCACCGCAACTCAAGCTCTATCCGTGGCACAGCCCGGGCCTGGCGAAACTGAATGCCAGTGGGGCGGTGTATGCCGTCGTGCCGCGGACGTTTGCCACGCGCGACGACGTGTGGGCGCACCCGGCCACGAAGTTTCGCTGGGCCTGGGTCACGGGCGACGAGTCCGCGCAGATCGACATCTATCGGATCGAGCCGCCGCTCGCGGAGTAGTTCGCACAGGGTGAATCATTGCGAGCGGCGGCCGAAGCCCGAAGTCGTCCGTTCTCAGTGCAGAGCCGGGTGCTAGGAAGCCATGGCCAGTTCCATCAGATCGCCGGGGGCGAGTGGCACGTAAACCAGTTGAGTCCTGGCGGTCAGCGCGCCGGACTCCGACAGTTCGGCATCACGCCGATGCATCTCGTCGAGCACCAGCGGGTGCCACGAGTCTGAGCGCATGTCGGCCGGCACATAGTGAGTTCGCGCCCACTGTCGCAGTCGCAGTTCGCGTATCAGGTCAATGCCGGCGGTGTCGGAAACGGACATTCGGAACCTTCTGGCTTTCGTCTCATCGCCGCCACCCGATCTTCCGATCCAACGCGGCCGACTCGTGGTGCGAGTGGCGGAACATTGGCGGACGAAGACCACGCTCGCTTCGTCCGATCAAACGCGACGGAGAACGGGTGCAGCCTCATGCTCATCGTCGCCGCCGCACGATGCCATTCAGACAAATTGCGTGAGCAGCGCGATCACCGGGTTTGCGCCGTCGACTTGCCGGTCGTATCGAACGGAACGGCGCCGTCGATGCGTCTACCTCGCACGGTCATCATTGAGACGTTTTGCGGCTGGCAACTTTCGTAGGGTAAGCCTCTGGCTTGCCCGTGTTCGTTGTCGCCGATTGACCGTCGAGAAAAACGGACAAGCCAGAGGCTTACCCTACGAAAGTCTCAACCGCTCTCGCGAGAGGTGTAACGATCGCGAAGGGCCTGCCATGCGGTGCGACCGAACCGGGCCTGCTGCGCGATTCGCTCGGCCGACGCGGGCTGAAACCACGTGAACGAGACCACCACCAACACAGCCGCCGCACCCAACAGAGTCGATCGGAGCGAATCGTTTTCCGTGAGCGGCGTCAGCCACGGCCGATACCACGCCCGCGCCGCGACCGGATGCGCGCGCGGCGCTTCGATGGCGCGCGTCTCCAGTTTCAGATCGGCGGCGACCGGCAGAATCTCCTCGTCGGAACGAATCGCGTCGAACTCGATCCGCGTCATTTCCGCCGCGAAATCCCGGTCGGACTGAATCGCCTCGACCACCAGTTGGAACTGTTCATTCTGGCGTTCGATCAAGACCAACTGGAGTTGATTCGCGGAGTAAAGATCTCGCAGACGCAGCGTCTCGGCCAGCTTGGGTGCCAACGCCACGGAAGCAAACAGGCTGGCGGCCAGCAGCAGGCAGGACCAGAACAGCAGCGACACCATCAACCCGGAAACGGTTTCGGTTGCACTGTTGCCGCCGGGAGTGACGGGGCTGGCCATGCGGGTTCTCATCCAGACACAAATGCATTTCCGCGCAGCGGGCCGCGCGGAAGTCTCGTCGCATCATCGAATCGTCGGCCTCACGAACTTGAGCCGCCGCAACGCCAGCAACAACACCGCAGCGTCTCGCAGGTCGAGAGGATTCGTCACAACCCGGAGAATTCACGGCCTCGTCGCTGAGTTCGCAAGAACTCAGTTCCTCATCGTGAGTGGGGCTGAGTTCTTGCGAACTCAGCTACAGGCGCATGAATAATCCGGGCGATTGCTGCCCGACGGGCCGCTGCGATTCACGATGGCTCACAATCGTCTTGACCGTCTTCAACGTCAGTCATAGAACTCCGCCGCGACGAACGGAATCGTCGCCAGATTCGGCCTTGCTCGGGAGACGCGACATGATCCAGATTCATCAACCCGAGAGCGACCACGGCGCAGGTTCTTTCATGCGACCGCGACCGTCCCGGCAGCTCATGCGACGGGTTCTCTTGCAGGGAGACCACTTGATCGGACAGCACGTCCTGGTGGCCGGCACCGACTGCGACGAGTTGACCGACTGGCTGTACTCACTCGGCTTCGATGTCGAGACGCTGCAGGAAGCGACTCTTGAATCGGCCACCGGTGACTCGCCTGCGTCGGCGTTCGACCTGATTGTGGTGGATGGATTCGATCCGTATCGCGGCAACCTGCTCGAGTTGAATTCGCGTTTGGTGACGGCCGAGTTGCTGTCCCGCCTGAAACCCGGCGGAGATTTCGTGGTGATCCGGGATGCGGCCCCGAGTTCCCTCGGTGCCCCGACGGACGGCAGTTCACACGATGCGGTCTGTTGGACGCGTCATCTGGCCTGCTTCCCCGGGCGACTCGAAACGTCCGAATTTCCGGCCCCCTGGTTCAGCCGCACCACCTGGCACTGGCTGCTGGGTCGAGGGGCCGCACGAAACGAACTGGCGGTGTTGCTGAAAACTCCCGCCGAGCGACGGGACCTCGCCGATTGGCAGGAACACGCTCGACGCGGCCCGCTGACGGGCGCCGCCTGCTGTTCTTCGGCGGCAATGCCGATGCCGCGCCCACACCGGGCCGCATGATCCCGGATTATTCCCGGCCATGCACCAACCCGCAGCGAAAGCGCGGGCACCGTCACAGTTCGCCCTCGCTGGCACACTTCGGGTTGGCCCCGAATTATTTGTGGTCTGTCGCTGAGTTTGCAAGAACTCAGTTTGCGATCATGAGTTGGGCTGAGTTCTTG
>JANODP010000167.1:0-7542 GCA_031412755.1 Schlesneria sp.
GGCGAGCCGGGTGCCGTGAGGCCCCGGGTTCCTCCGGTCAAGAACCCGGGGCCTCACGGCACCCGGCTCGCCAAGAGAATACAAAGGCCCACTCACCCTAACCCTCTCTCCTGCATTTGATTCCTCATGACAGGGCGGGGGAGGGGACCAGAGGAAAAAGCACCATGCCCGCCGATCCCACCAAAACTCACGTCGAGAAGTCGCTCGCTCACACGGCTCCGTTCGTCGGCTGTCGCTACGACCCGACGGGCCGCTTCGTGTTTGGCGGGTGCGAGGACAACAAGATCGTCCGGTTCGATGTCGCCTCGGGAGCGAAGGTCGAACTGGTCGGACACGACAGTTGGATTCGAGCCCTCGCGTTCAACAAGGCGGGTGACGTGCTGGTGTCGGGTGGCTACGACGGGCGACTCATCTGGTGGTCGGCCGCGGCGGACGCACCGGCGGTGATTCGCAAGGTCGAGGCGCACGCCGGGTGGATTCGCGCTCTGGCGGTCAGTCCCGATGGCAACCTGCTCGCCTCGTGCAGCGACGACAAGCAGATCAAACTGTGGAACCTCGCCGACGGTAGCCTCGTGCGCGAGCTGCCCATTGCGGGTGAGGCCGGTCATCTGCGGCACGTCTACAACCTCGCGTTCCACCCCGACGGCAAGCAGCTTGCCACAGGAGACCTCACGGCGAAGTTCATTCACTGGGAAGTCGACACGGGCAAAAAGCTCCGCGAGTTCCCCATCGCCAGCCTCAGCAAGTACGACCCCACCTTCATGGCCGACTACGGCGGACCGTACTCGATGACGTTCACGCCCGACGGCAAGCGGCTGATCGCGGGTGGCATCACCAACGTCACCAACGCCTTCGCCGGCGTGGGCAATCCGATCGTGGTCGAGATCGACTGGGAGGCGGGCAAGGACGCCATGACGCATCTCACCAAGGGCAACATCCAGGGCAAAACCTTCGGCGTCGCCTGGCATCCCGACGGCTACGTGATCGCCTCCACCGGCGGCGGTTCCGGCGGCCACCTCTTCTTCTGGAAGCCCGACCAAAAGGACGAGTTCCACACGCTGAACCTCGGCAACACCACCCGCGACCTGTCCCTCCACCCCGACGGCCTGCACCTCGCCACCTGCCACCACGACAAAAACATCCGCATCAGCCTGATGGCGCCGAAGCCCGCGTAAACTTCGTCCCATGTCCTCGCCCCAATGCTCATGCCGGGTGTACATTGGTTGGAGCAAGCGAAGAGCCACTTGGGTCTGTGAGATTGAATCATGCAAGTCCACGATTGGAAGAAGGCACCGGGTGGTCTGTTTCATCACTTTCATCAACAATGGTCCGTGGCGATGTGTGACGCGTTGAACTCCGGGATCTTGCCGAAGGGCAATTACACACTCATCGAATCACATGCACGTGAAGTGGTGCCGGACGGGTTGACGCAGCAACGGCAAGAGAAATCGACGCGGTCCCGGCGACCGCGCGGTGGTATCGCGCTGGCCGAAGCCCCGCCCAAGACCAAGTTCGTCAGTCGCGGTTCGGAGTTGGAGGTCTACGCGGCCAAAGCCAACAAGCTCGCCATCCGCGACTCGGTCGGTGAATTGGTCGCGGTGATCGAAATCGTTTCGCCGGGCAACAAGCACAGCAAACTTGCGATCCGGAAGTTCGTCGAGAAATCGGTGGAACTGATCCGCTTCGGAATCCATCTGCTGGTGATCGACCTGATCTCACCCGGCCCCCGCGATCCGCAGGGGCTGCATCAACTCATCTGGGGGGAACTGGAGTCCGAGGACTTTCGACTGCCGCGCGGCAAGCCCCTGACGCTCGCCTCGTACTGTTGCGGTGATCCCCTGACCGCCTTCATCGACCCGGTCGCCATCGGCGGCAAACTGCCCGACATGCCGGTCTTCATCGACTCCGGAACCTACGTCCCCGTTCCCCTGGCCGAGACCTACACAGCCTCATGGAACGTCTGCCCCGCCGAATTCCGCGAAGACGTGCTGGCGTCACAAAAGTGATCGGGGGAGCATGTGCGATGTGGGATATTCTTCATGGCTAGAGTGGCACCACCGGGAAAACCTCGACCCCAGTGGTATGGTCATCGCCACAGGCCAACACGATTGCACGAAGGACATGCATCACAAGAGGATGACTGTCAGATGAAGACAACCGAATTGATCCGCCGACCACAGATTTGGCTCGTCTTGATTTTGATGGCGTTCGCGTTATCGCGGGTGTCAGCTAAGGATCCTGACCAGATCAATCCCATTCAGACGTTTCCCGAAACGGTTGCTCGCGCCGAATTTCTTCCAGATCCTCGTTTGTTCCTTTACCGAGGAGAGATTTGGAATCTTGATACTCGCAAGCGGTCAGTCAGTCTCGAAGACGCGATTGGGAAGAGACACTACGAGTTCAGCAGTGATCGCAAGTACGTCGCGACACTTGGAGCATTCACGCAGATTTGCGATTTGGAAAAGAAGACGGCGACGCGCGTCAACAACTACAAGACTGACTATGTCGCAATTTCACCTGACAGTCGTTGGCTGGCGACTTATGACAGGGTCGATGAATTTGATCACCCGCGTTCGCTGGTCGTTTGGAACATCAATAAACGCACCGTTCAAGCTGCGCTGGCGATGGGAAGCGACGGTGACTCACCACTGGTCTTCTCGAAAGACAGCCGGCTTCTCTACTACGCAACCAAAGACAAGCTGCGAGAAGTGGCGGTCGAATCCGGCCAGGTGACGCGAGAAGCGAAGAAGAGCCGCGCATACACTTACCTCTGGTTTTTTGAGTCTGATGATCGGCTGTATGCCCAAAGCGGAGCCTCCGTCGGATTCAGCACGCAAGGCATGTACCACGGCCCAATTGAAGC
This sequence comes from Schlesneria sp., assembly GCA_031412755.1. Lineage (GTDB taxonomy): Bacteria > Planctomycetota > Planctomycetia > Planctomycetales > Planctomycetaceae > Schlesneria. The sequence goes on from JANODP010000167.1 coordinate 2,864, forward strand.
CGTCGATTTGACAGAGCAGAAGTTTGGGGAAATCACCCCAATCCTCCCCAATCGACACAACCTTGTTCGTAATCGTCATCGTTTTGCGGCGACAGACGATGCCAAAGTTCTGATCTATGACAAGAACGGCGACCTTGAGGCGACGATCGAGGCACACGAACGCAATTGCAACTCGGTAGCCCTTTCGCTCGATGACAAATACCTGCTCACCGGTGGCGGCGACTGGCGGGTTCGACTGTGGGATGCCAAGACGCACGAGCCGGTGGCATGGATGCGTCCCTCCCGTCGTGCCGTCACGGATGTTGCCTTCTCATCCGACGGTAAACATTTTTCGGTAAGTTCGGACAAACTGACCATCTGGGAAACTCGCGATCTGATCGGACTCAAAAACGCGGCGAAGAAATAGGACACCAGAATCTGCAAGAGCGGCGTTCCGTATTTCCGACCATCGTGCCGGTTTGACTCGTGATTTCGATGAGCAGCCATGAATTCGAAGACGACACGCAGATTCCGCGGGCGCAAGAACGGGGTCAGGAGTCGTTGATTTGTGCAACGTCACAGACATCGACTCTTGCCACCCGTTGATTGCTCACCTGGCCGGGTCAGTACGCTGGATTCCTTGGCGCTCCCGAGTACGCCGAATTCCTCGCCCCTCTCAAACGCTTCCATCGTCGGCGCAGCGGCACGTGATCGAACCGCCCTGCACCGGTACGGCGACCTGATTGACATTCCCCGTGAGATGGCGCGTGATATCGAAGTGAGTTGATTCCCGGCAAACCATCATCGGGGCTGAGGCCCACATTCGAGGATAGCTTCGTGAGTACAACCAAGTCGCCGCCACATGTGGCGTTGAAGTATGAGATCGAGGTCTCGGAGCAGGGGCGCGTCGAACTGCAAGGGCCGTTCACTGTCGGCGAACGCCTGACGGTGATCGTGATGCCCGAGACGGGCGAGACATTTTCTGACTTGAGCGATGCTTCGCAGAGCAGTCTCGATTTCTGGAACAATCCACTGGACGACGAGGATTGGAACGATGCCTAAGCAGGGCGATCTGGTTCTGATCCCGATTCCCTTCACAGACCTGTCGTCCCAAAAGCGACGGCCTGTCATCGTGATCTCCAGCGATGACTACCACCGGACGGCTTCCGATGTGGTTGTGGTGGCGATGACATCGAACCCGGACGTGGTTCCGTTTTCGTTCGTTCTGATATCCGCCGACCTGGAGGCCGGGTCGTTGAACCGTCCGGGAACCGTTCGCGCCGATAAGGTCTACACGCTGGCCGCATCGCTCATCGTCAAGACGTTTGGTCGCGTGAACAAGCCCACGCTGGAACGAATTCGGAGTCTGCTGTTGGACCTAACGAAAGTCACACCATGAAACGTCGTGCCTCGTTGTTGACTTGCGCTGCCATGTTGTTCGGAGGAGTGTCGGGCCTGCCATTGCTGGCCGCTGAGCAGCAACTGAACGGCCACACGTTCACGCTGCCGGAGGGGTTTGAGATCGAGGTGGCGGCGAAGTCGCCTTTGGTCGAGCGGCCGATCACGGCGGACTTTGATGAGCTGGGGCGGCTGTACGTCACCGATTCGTCGGGATCGAATGAGCCGGTCCAGAAACAGTTGGCGAATCCGACGCATCGCATCGTGCGGGTGGAGGACACTGACGGCGACGGGCGGTTCGACAAGAGCGTCGTCTTCGCCGACAAGATGATGTTTCCCGAGGGGACGTTGTGGCACGACGGCTCGCTGTACGTGGCCGCTCCGCCGAGCATCTGGAAGCTGACGGACACTGACGGCGACGGCGTGGCCGATCAGCGCGTCGAGTGGTTTGAGGGGAAGACGTTGACCGGCTGTGCGAACGATTTGCACGGGCCGTATCTCGGGCCGGATGGTTTCATTTACTGGTGCAAGGGGGCGTTTGCCGAGCAGACCTACGAGCAGCCCGGGAAGAAGCCGCTCGTGACAAAGGCGTCTCACATTTTCCGACGCCGCGCGGATGGGACCGGCCCGATCGAGAACGTGATGACAGGCGGGATGGACAACCCGGTCGATGTCGTCTTCACGCCCGGTGGCGAGCGAATCTTCACGACGACGTTTCTCCAGAACCCCGGCGGCGGGTTGCGGGACGGGCTGATTCACGCCGTGTATGGCGGGGTCTATGGGAAGGTCCACAACGTGACCGACTTTCATCCGCGCACGGGTGACCTGCTGCCGCCGCTCGCTCACATGGGAGCCGCCGCGCCGTGCGGGCTGACACGGTACGAGTCCGATGTCTTCGGCACCGAGTTCCGCGACAACCTCTTCGCGTGCCAGTTCAACATGTACAAGGTGTCGCGGCATGAACTGAAGAACAGTGGCGCGACGTTCTCCTCGACCGACTCGGACTTCGTCGTCTCGAACAACCTCGACTTCCATCCGACCGACGTGCTGGAGGACGCCGACGGCAGCCTCGTCATCTGTGACACAGGCGGCTGGTACAAGCTCTGTTGCCCGACGTCGCAGCTCGACAAACCGGATGTGCTGGGCGCGGTCTACCGGGTGCGTCGGACGGGGGTCAAGAAATTGGAAGACCCGCGCGGGACGAAGCATCAACCCTTCTGGGATAGTTATTCCGACAAGGACTTGATCGGGAAGCTCGGTGATCCTCGTCCAGCGGTTCGCTCCATCGCCATGCGGCATTTGGCCGATCGCGGAGCGCGTGCGGTCTCGCTGCTGGCCGATGTCATTGGCAAATCGAAGTCGCCCGAACTCCGACGCGATGCCGTTTGGACGTTGACCCGCATGGAGCGGAATTCTGCCCGCAAGGCCGTTCGAATGGCGCTCGCCGACAGCGATGAGACGGTCGCGCTGGCGGCACTCCATTCCGTGAGTCTGTGGAGGGATCACGAGGCGATCGAATCATTGCATTCGATTTTGAAGGGGGGCTCGCCGGCCAAACAGCGTGTGGCGGCCGAGGCACTGGGGCGACTGGCGGACAAGTCGGCCGTGCCGCATCTGTTGGAGGCAGCGGCTCAGCCGGGCATGAAGATCGAAATGAAGGCCGATCGCGTGCTGGAGCACGCGATCACGTTCGCGCTCATCGAAATCGCCGATCCGCAGGGAACGGTGGCGGGACTGAGCGACCCCGATCCATGGGTACGACGAGTCGCGATGATCGCCCTCGATCAGATGCCCGGTGGCGGAGTGACACCGCAACAGATCGTGCCGCTGCTGACCGAGGACGCGCCCACGCTGCGCGAGACCGCGCTGTGGCTGGTCGCTCGCCACGGCGAGTGGGGCGACGCCCTGGCCGATCACCTGCGCGAGCAACTCGCCCGCGACGGCTTTCGCGAGAAGGAACAACAGGATCTGAAGAGCCTGCTCGCCCGGTTCGCGGGAACTCCCAGTGTGCAGCAACTGATGGCGAGCCACGTCAAGGCGGGAGTCGCCTCGGACAACGAGTTCACCGTGAGACTAATGGTCCTCCACGCGATGCAGGCTTCGGGGCTGAAGCAAATGCCCGAGTCGTGGCTCGCCTCGCTGACGAACATGCTGGCTGGTGAAGATGGAACGCTGAAATCCGCCGCCGTTGCCGTGGTCCGCGCTCTGCCGCTGCCGAAGACGGGGACGGAGGAACTCGCCAAAGCCCTCAAGCAGATGGCGCTGCACGAGCCAACCCTGCCCGACGTGAAAGTCGAAGCCGTGGCGGCGTTGCCTGCGGGAGCGGGGACTCTCGAACCCGAGTTGTTCTCGCTGTTGATCGGCAGCCTCGGCGAAGAGGCGTCGGTGAACGCGCGGTCGGCGGCGGTCGAGGCGCTCCTCAAATCAAAACTCACCGTCGAGCAACAGGCCGCACTGGCCGATGCGATCCCGCGCGTCGGGCCGTTGGAACTGAACCGGCTCCTCGGCGCATTCGAAGCGGCCGCCGATGAGGCTGTCGGTCTGAAGCTGGTCGCGGGGCTGAAGCAGTCGCCCGTGTTGACCAGCCTGCGCGTGGACTCGGTGAAGCAGAGGCTCGCCAAGTTTCCCGCGCCCGTGCAGCAGCAGGCCGAAGCGCTCTACGCGGCCATAAACCTGGAAGCGGCCAAGCAAAAGGAGCGGCTCGATGAAGTGGTCGGCCTCGTGGGGCAGGGGGATGTCCGGCGCGGTCAGCTTGTCTTCGCGAACTCGAAGGCGGCCTGCGTCGCCTGTCACGCGATCGGCTACAAGGGTGGGACCATCGGCCCCGACCTGTCGCGCATCGGCAAGATCCGGACGGAACGCGACCTGCTCGAATCGCTCCTCTTTCCCAGCGTCAGTTTCGTCAGAAGTTACGAGCCGGTCCTGATCGTCATGCAATCGGGCAAGCAGCACAGCGGCCTCATCCGTCGGGAGACTCCCGATGAGATCGTTCTCGCCACCGGAGCGAAAGACGAAGTCCGAGTCCCGCGCGCCGACATCGAGGAGATCCGCCCCGGCACCGTCTCGATCATGCCCGCCGGCCTGGAGACGCAACTCACGCAAGAACAGCTTCTCGACCTGATTGCGTTCCTGAAGTCGAGACAGTGAGTGCCTGACTCCTGAGGTGAAACTTGTCCCCGGAGAGCTTGTGATTTTTTCGCCACCGACCTTGCGTCGGTGGTTCAACGGCTTTTGCGCTACTCGGATTTCCCGAGAGTTTCGAGTAGTGCAGAAGCCGCTAAACCCCCGGGACAAGCCCGGGG
>JANODP010000168.1:0-8532 GCA_031412755.1 Schlesneria sp.
ATGGGGGGCTTGGTTCCACGCCCTTCGCAGACTCAGGGCGTGCCACTCAAACTGAGCCACTAACGGAAGGAGGAATGGACGAACGAACTGCGGTCAGATTGTTCCGACCCGCCCGCGCCCCCGCAAGGCACGACGAGGCAACTCCCGTTGTGGAGGAGCCAGATGGGGTCGCTCGACACGGTTGCGACACCGCGAACACTGCGGCAGACTGTCCCGGGAGATTGGCATCGGGCGTTTGCCTGAGACCGTACCCTCATTTTCAAGGACTGGGGAATGACGAACTGGCCCGTGGCGGTTGCCCGTTGTGTGTGGGGACTCGGAACTCTCGTCGCCCTCGGCGGGATGAGCCCCGGTTTCGCGGTGGGAGCCGAAACCGGGCAGTCACTGCGAGCGGGGGCCTTCGCGCAGGACATCACGCCGCCCGAGTTCCCGATCTCGGTCAACGGCAACATGGCCGATGCGCTGGCCAAGTCGGCTCACGATCCGTTGCACGCGCGTTGCCTGGTGCTGGCCAATCCGGAGACGACGCTGGCGATCGTCGTCTGTGACAGTTGCATGCTGCCGCGCGAACTGCTGGACGAGGCGAAGCGGCTGGCCAGCGAGAAGACCGGGATTCCGACATCGCACATTTTGATCTCGGCCACGCACGCGCATTCGTGTCCGACTTCGGCCGGCGTGTTTCAAAGCGATCCCGACGCGAAGTACGTGAAATTCCTGCCCGTTCAGATTGCCAGGGGGATCGAACAGGCCCACCGGCAACTCGAACCGGCTCGCGTCGGGTGGGCCGCGATCGACGAACCGTCTCAACTTTTCAATCGCCGCTGGCTGCTCAAGCCGGGTGAGACGAACGAGGACCCGTTCGGAGGCCGCACCGACCGCGCGCGGATGAACCCCGGCTACAGCAATCCGCAGGTCGACAAGCCGGCGGGGCCGGTCGATCCGCAAGTCTCGTTGCTGTCGGTGCAGTCCCGCGACGGCAGGCCGATCGCGCTGCTGGCGAACTACTCATTGCATTACGTGGGAGGCGTGGGAGGCGGCATGCTGTCGGCCGATTACTTCGGCGAGTTCTGCTCCCGCATCGGCCGGCACCTCGGTGCGACCGAAGTCAAACCGGCGTTCGTCGGGATCATGTCCAACGGGACGAGCGCCGACGTGAACAACGTCAACTTCAGCCTGAAGTCCGGTCCCAGGCGAGAACCCTACGAACAAATCGGCATCGTCGCCGAAGTCATCGCGCAGGCCGCGGCCCGCGCACACCAGGGGATTCAGTTCCACGAGGCGCTCCCCTTGAAGATGCGCGAAGCCGAGATCGAACTCGGTGTGCGATTGCCCTCGTCCGACGAAGTGGCCGCCGCCGAAAAGCGGCTTGCCGAAGTGACCGAACGCCCGCTCAAGGGGATGCCGCTGATTTACTCGCGCGAGACCGTGTTGATGTCAAAGTACCCGGCCACGGTGAAGGTCCGGCTGCAGGCGATCCGGATCGGACAACTCGGGATCGTGTCGAGTCCCTGCGAGACCTTCACCGAAACGGGACTGGCGTTGAAAAAGGAAAGCCCCCTTCCCGCGACCTTCACCATCGAACTGGCAAACGGCTACAACGGCTACCTGCCCACACCCGGGCAGCATGAGTTGGGTGGGTACGAGACCTGGCGGGCGCGTTCAAGTTATCTGGCCACCGATGCCGAGCCCAAGATTCGTGCGGCATTGCTGGGACTGTTGAAGGCCGTGGCCGAATGAGACGGGCGCCGGGTGGATCCGTGATTCACCAGCGCCGAATCATCAACGAAGGGATGCTGTGATGAAGCATGTGTTGTCACTGATACTGGCGGGAGGCAAGGGGTCGCGGTTGGAACCGCTGACTCGCGACCGGGCCAAGCCCGCCGTCCCCTTCGGCGGCGCGTATCGCATCATCGACTTCACGCTCTCGAACTGCATCAACAGCGGACTGCGGCAGGTGCTGGTTCTGACGCAATACAAGGCGGTCAGCCTCGACCGGCACATCAATCTCGGTTGGCGGTTTCTCTGCCGCGAACTGGACGAGTACATCGACCTGCTCCCGCCGCAGCAGCGGCTGCACGAGGACTGGTACAAGGGAACGGCCGACGCCGTCTACCAGAACATCTACTCCATCGAGCAATGTCAGTCAGACCACGTGGTGATTCTGGCGGGCGACCACATTTACAAGATGGACTATTCGGAGTTGATTCGAGACCACATGGAATCGGGCGCCGCCTTGACGATCGGCTGCATCCCCTGCTCCCTGGAGGAAGGTTCGGGGTTCGGGATCATGCAGATCGACGCGAACCGCCGGATCGTTGAATTCCAGGAAAAACCGGCCGAGCCCAAACCGCTGCCCGATGATCCTGCGAAGTGCCTGGCCTCGATGGGCATCTATGTCTTCAACACCAACCTGCTGTTTGACCGCCTGATCGCCGATGCCTCGGACCCGCACAGCGCCCACGACTTTGGCAGGAACATCATTCCGACTCTCATCGACTCGCATCTGGTGCGAGCCTTTCCGTTCCGCGACAAAAACACGGGCAAGAGCCACTACTGGCGCGACGTCGGGACCCTCGACGCACTGTACGCGGCAAACATGGATCTGATTGCGGTCAATCCGGAACTGAATTTGTACGACCAGGCGTGGCCGCTGCGCAGCTATCAGCCACACTGCCCGCCTCCCAAGTTTGTCTTCGCTCACATGGCGGAGCCGAACCCGCGCGTGGGTCACGCCCTCGACAGCCTGGTCTGTGCCGGCAGCATCATTTCAGGAGGGGTCGTGCAGCGGTCGGTGCTCGGCTACAACGTCCGGGTGAACAGTTGGGCCAGCGTGGAGGATTCGATCCTGTTTGACGATGTTGTCGTCGGCCGCAGGGCTCGCATCCGCAGGGCGATCATCGACAAGCAGGTCCGCATCCCCGAGGGGGCGCGGATCGGTTTCGATCCCGACGAAGATCGCGCGCGCGGCTACGTCGTCACCGAATCGGGCGTCGTCGTGATCGGCAAGAGCAACGATTGAGCGGGTCGGTGGCACAGACGATCTAACAAGCACCGCCTACATTTGTTCGGCGACGCCGATGCCGAGCAGTGCCAGACCCTGCTTCATCACGCGGGCCGTCGCATCACAGAGGAGCAGGCGGCTGCTGCGCAGCGACTCATCCGGCTCCTTCAGCACGACGCACTGGTCGTAGAACCGGGCGAAGACGTTGGCCGTCTCGTACAGGTACTGCGTCAGCAGGTTTGGGCGATAGTCGGTCACGACATCGTTCAATGCCTCGGAGAACCGATTGAGTTGCAGGGCCAGCGACCGCTCCTGCGGAGTCGTCAACAGGATCGAGTGACCGGCCGCACGCAGACGGACCGCATCGACTTCGCCCTTGCGGAGAATGCCACAGACTCGGGCGTAGGCGTACTGGATGTAGGTCGCCGTGTCGCCGGTCGTGGCCAGCATCTTGTCCCAACTGAAGACATAGTCGCTGTCGCGGTTGTGGTGCAGATCGACGTAGATGATCGCGCCCATGCCGACCAGTTCGGCCACCTTTGCTCGTTCGTCGTCGCTCAGATGAGAGCTGTTTTCATCGACGATCTTCCGTGCGTTTTGAATCGCCTCGTCGAGCAGGCTCTCCAGCCCGATGGTGTCTCCCGAGCGAGTCTTGTACGGGCGACGATCCTCGCCGAGCACCGTGCCGAAGCTGACGTGACGCAGTTCGGTCGCATCGAAGCCCATCTGCCTCGCTGTGGCAAACAGCAGTTGAAAGTGTTCGCTCTGGCGGGAGTCAACAACGTACAGGCAGGCGTCCGCCTTGAGCGTTTCAACGCGGTGGCGGATCGTCGCGAGATCGGTCGTCGCGTAGGTGAACGCTCCGTCCGCCTTCCGCACGATGAACGGAGCGGCGTTTCCCTCGATGAAGACGCACGTCGCTCCGTCGCTTGTTCGGGCGAGGCCCCGTCGCTGAAGCTCTTCGACAATCCCGGCCAGCATCGGGTTGTACCAACTCTCGCCGAGAGCCATGTCGAACTGGATGCCGAACCGCCGGTAGATCGTGTCGAGCGCCGCCATGCACTGCGGCACGAACTCGTCCCACAGCCGCTTGTTCTCGGCATCGCCCTCGTGCAGCTTGGCCGTTTCACGGCGAGCCAATTCGGCGATCTGAGGATGCGCGTCGGCGAGCGACCTCAGCGCGGCATCGCTCTCGACGGCGGCGATCTTCTTCTCGGCCGAGGCGATCTCGCCGCGCTGGTCGTTCAATTCCTGTTCGGCCTTGCGAGCCGAGCGGGCGGCGTCCTTGTCGGCGGGATTCGATGCAGCGGCTTGTTGAGCGGCGGCCAGCAACCGCTCCTGCACCGGCAACTGAGCCTTCAGCTTCGGCAGATTGGCAACCAGTGTGTGGTAGTCCGACAACTGATTGACCAGCCGGTACAAGCGAGCCAGCTCCGTGACGGCATTGCGTTGGTAGACCGCATCGTCCCGCAGATGCTTGTAGCCGTAGATGATCATCCCGAACTGAGTCCCCCAGTCGCCGACGTGGTTGTCGGAGAGGACCCGATGTCCGAGGAATTTCAAGGTGCGGTAGAGCGCATTGCCGATCACCGTGCTGCGCAGATGGCCGACGTGCATCGGCTTGGCGACGTTCGGTGACGAGAAGTCCACGATGTACGTGCGCGGTGTCGCGACGAGTGGCACACCGAGTCGGTCGTCTCGCGTCAGCTTGGCCGTCTCTTCGGCGAGTCGCTCAGTTTTGATCCGAAGGTTGATGAAGCCCGGCCCGGCGACTTCGGGCGGTTCGCACAGGTCGGCGATCTCCAGCTTCGCGACCAGCGCCAGCGCGACGTCTCGCGGCGGCTGCTTGCTCAACTTCGCAAGCGGCATCGCACAGTTGGCCTGGAAGTCACCAAACTTCCCGTCCTGCGTCGGCTTCAGCATCTCGGCGAACGAGTCGGGAGTGTCGGTGAACGAGACGAGGGCGGTGCGCAGTCGGCCACGAAGTTCGGCAAGCAGGTTCATCGAATGATCCGGTGTACTGTCGCTGGCAGTTCTGCCGCGCAGGACTTAATTGGATGAGGTCACAGTCGGGGCGCCGGCGATGCTTTGCCAGTCGATGCGCTTCGCGTCAGCCCACAATCCTTCGAGGTCGTACAGTTCGCGAGCCTCGGGCAGCATGAAGTGCGCCACGATGTCGCCCCAGTCCTGGAGCAGCCACGTGCTGACTTTTTCCCCCTCGGCGCGCGGGACCGAGTTTCCGCGAGCTTTCATCTGGACGCGGGACTCATTCGCGATGGCCGCCATCGTGCGCGGGTTCGTACAGGTCGTGATGACAAAGAAATCGAAGAGCGGTGTGACGGCGGTCAGGTCCAGCACGATCGTGTCCCTGCCGCGAAACTCCTCGCACAACCTGGCCAGGTAGCAGGCCGAATCGAGGCTCTCGCGGCGGCGGGCTTCCAGCGCCGGGTTCGTCGGCGCGGGGGGCTGGGCCGGTGAGTTGGTGTCCAGAACCATTCGAGTGGAATTGCTAATCGGTACGTCTCCAGGCAAAACAAACAGCCAGAACAATCTCTGGAACTCAAGACGGTGTCGGTCTAACGCGGGTTCGCTCGCGGGGCCGTTTTCCGAATTCGAGCCCACCAACAAAATGGGAGGGGCACCGGTCATTGGCACCCCTCCCGCGTTTATCCTTCGGCATCTTCAAACCGACCGACCTTCGATCCGATCAAAAGATCCGCAGGGGATACTGCACGACAAACCGGCAAACACGACGGGCACATACTCTTCTACTTGGTGGGAATGTTCAAGCTCGGGGCGATTGTGTCCTCGATCGAGCTCCTCGACAGACACCGCGGAATTCCTTCTCGAAGTGTCGTTGGCCCGATGGTAGAGTGATGTCGGTTGGATTGGCGGGCTGCTTCGGGTGGAAGTGCCTCGGAAGGGTGAACAGCATGCGACATCGAGTTCTCCTAATTCTCTCTCTGGTGCTGGCGGTCGGTCCGCGTGAGTCACTCCTGGCTCAGCAAGTCACCACTCACACACCGTTCCAAACACACGGGACCAGGTTCTTCGAGCAGTCGAACGTTGGCTGGAGCATTCAGAACCCGCACTATTTCTTGTCGTTCAACGGCGGCGGGGCGGCTCCGCCATTTGGCGGCTTCCAACCGAATGCCGGTTTGAGCGGCGGCTTCGCGACTGGCAATGCCCGGCTCAACTTCAACTTTGCCCAGGGAGCGTCTTCGACCAGTTCGACGATCGCGCCGGTGCTCACGACGACGAATGGTTACCCCGGTTCGCTGTTCATCGGTTCGACAGGGCCGTTCGTCGTGGGTGTCACTCCGCTTGTCGGCAACGCGGGGTTTGGAAATGCCGCTGCCGTGAGTCCGCTCGCCCAGCGCGTTGCGACGGGTCAACTGCCATTGGATCGCGGCAGGATCGTCTCGCCGGCCCTCGATGCCCGGGGTGTTCCACCGTCTCCGCAGCCGCCTGATTTCGAGCGGCAACTGGCGGAACGACAGGCCGCCGTGCCGCGGTCTTCCACCGAAGTTGCGACGAGCTCGCCGAAGACGGGCGGATCGCGCGAGATGTCTGCCGCCGACTGCCTCGAACGTGGCACATTGGCCGAGAAGGAGGGCCAGCCGGGGTTGGCGAAGGTCTATTACCAAATCGCCGCCACCAGGGGAGACGGCCTCATTCAGTTGGAGGCCGAAGCCAAGCTGGCGGCTCTCAATAAGTGAGCGGGCCTCGACCGGCTCATCTGACAGCATCTGCAGCCTCGTTGGATTCGCGCCAGTTGCTACGACCGTTCTGGTCCGAGCGGTGCGGGCTGGTCTGTTGTGGTTTCTGGATTTCGCGATGACAAGCGGTGCGGTCAGGCGCTAGTCTAGTGATGACGCCGCGCAACGAGCGTGTCGCCGAATGTCCACGTCCAGCCGCTGTTTCGCGAACCGACCCGACTCGCGACCAACAGTGCCTCTGTTTTGCAGGTGAAACGATGAGCGGAACCTTGATTGACGCACCGCCCGTTGCGGAAGAGTCTCTCGAACAGCAGTCGTCGAATGGCCCGGACCTGTCCGTCCTCGAAGACCATACGCCGGCCTACCTGCGTGCGCCGCGCGTCATGGCCGGACTGACGTTGACCGTCGGCCTGGTTTTTCTGTTCTTTTGCTTCCGTCCGCTCTGGCACACGGATGTTTGGGGCCATCTGGCGTATGGCCGCGTGATCTGGAACGCCAAATCGCTGCCGGCGACCGAGCCGCTGATGCCGCTCGCGCAAGGGATGCGATTCGTTGATACCGCGTGGCTCAGCCAGTTGATCGGTTTGGGAGCGATCGGCCGCTGGGGAGTGCCCGGCCTGCAGGGGTTGTACGCGCTGTCGGTCTCGATCTGCGCGGGCCTGCTGGCGTGGCGAGCGTATCGAACGAGCCGCAACGGTTGGTTCGCGTTCTCGGCGATACTCGCCTTCCTGACGGTGGCCTGGAGCCAACTGATCGTGATGCGCCCGCAACTGGCCGGGCTGGTCTGTTTCACGGTGTTGCTCACGCACTGCACGAGCCGCAAGCCGCGCACGATGGACTGGCTGATCGTGCCGGCCCTCTTTGCGGCGTGGGCCAACTTGCACGGCTCGTTCCTGATCGGACTGGCGCTGCTCGGTTGCTGTACGCTCGGACGCGCGGTGGACGTCGTTCGACGAACGGGTTCGCTGCGGAACGTTCTCCGCGATGATCGTGTCCGCCGCGGTTTCCTGCTGTTGGAGTTGGCGGCGGTCGCCGTGCTGCTCAATCCGTATGGAATCGGACTGTATGCCGAGGTCCTGCAAATTTCTTCGAACGCCAACCTGCAGGAGCTGACCGAATGGGCGCCGCTCAGCCTGCGTGAGGGTCAGGGCCAGATGTTCGCGGTGGCGGCCGTGTTACTGGCAATGCTCTATCGCTGGTCTCCGCGTCGCGTCCGAACGTGGGAGGTGCTGGCGCTGGTCGGATTTGGCGGAGCAGCCTTGTGGAGCAGTCGGCTGTTGATCTGGTGGTCGCCCGTGGCGGCGTTGCTGATGGCGACGCACGGCCATGCCGCGTGGCGGTCGTTGCGGCGCCGGCCGCTCGTCTCCGAACCGTCTCCGCGCGCGGGGAAGTGGTCGGTCGTGACGGTCGGGCTGATCTTCATCTGCTTCGGCTACAGCCCGATCGGTGTGAAGATGATTCACGGCCGGGACCCGGCGTTGAAGCGAGCCGTCTCGGCCTACACGCCCGTGGCCGCCGTCGAATACCTCAATCAGAACCCGCCGCAGGGCCTGGTCTTCAACATCTACGAGTGGGGCGACTTCCTGCAATGGAACGGTCCGCCGGGGATGAAGGTCTTCGTCAACTCGCACGCGCATCTGGTGCCGCGCGACGTCTGGCAGGCGTACATGCAGATCATCGAACAGCGCAGCGGCTGGCAGGAGGGGCTGGACGTGTACGGCGTGAACACCGTCGTGCTCGACAAGGAATTCCGCGAGACGCTCATCAAGTCGCTGAAGGAAGATGACAAGTGGCAGGTCGGCTTCGAGCAGG
>JANODP010000169.1:0-12651 GCA_031412755.1 Schlesneria sp.
TTTCAAATCGGAACTTACGGAAAACGCCTGAACGTAAGTGGTTTTTGGCATCCGCAACTTTTGGCAATGCAATTGCCCGACCATGCTGCGGTTGTTTCTCGGTCAATCGCCAACTTTCAGCAGATGCACTTACGTCGAGAGGTAAAACGGAATTCTCAACTCTGTCACGAGTTACGAAAAGGGTTAACGGCGTTGTGTGCCACCCCGCCGCTTTGTTCGGTCCGGCCGATTAAATGGTACGCGCAATGGTGGTGCATCAATACGCGAATCACGGTGAAGTAAGTCTAAGAAGGAATCGGCTGTCGCCCTTTTTTGACTCAAATTTATCGGGGCGACTTGTTGATCCTTTATCGCTTAGACATAGTACCCATTCCTTTTCTGCCGTTTTGGTGAATATACCTTTTCGATGAGTTTCTTTTTTCGCAAGTCCAGCTCCCGGCCATACAGTGAAACCGATAATTTGCTCGGGGGCAGTATTTACAGGCCTGGCCTGTAAATCAGAGCCCGCCATGAATGGAAGGACTTTGCCTTTTCCATCGACATCGTCTTTGTCCAGATGGAGGGCAAATTTGATGTTCTTCTCGTCAGCAAAATTGAGGTTGATCAGTTTTCCTTCCAATTCTTTGCTCGCGCCTGTTTTGTTGTCACCGTCAACGATCACCTCTTTGATGCGGTAGGTGCCGTTGTATGAAAGGACTGTTGTCAACAATCTTGGTCCGATCGGTTCCCAGTCGTCTTGCGCAGACGCCGTTGCTGTTGAAACGTAAATGGTCGTGGCGACCGCAAGGGCGGTGAGTGTCCGTGACATGGCTTGCATGGATTCGATTTCCTTTTCCGTGAGTATAGGTTGCGGGGAATCAATTCGCGCGCAAACACTGCGACCGAACTAATCATTATCCACGATGGATCGCGGATATTTCTGTCATCCCGCGATGGCCCGTTGTCGGACGGTCATTGCGGATAACACAATACTGCCCCGATAGTGTTTGGCAAGCATCAATTCCCATGATCACTTGATCGCTGGCACCGGCTGCTGCGAGGCTGCCGCGTCGAGGGCCTCGTAGGCTCCGAAATCGTTGAACCAGAATCGCTTGGCCAGACGATACACCCAGCTTCGTTCGGGGATCTCCTGGCCGGGGCCGTATTGCGAGGGACGCGACTGCATGGCGGTGAGTTCGGCCAGCGCGGTCTTGCGGGCGGTCTGATCGCCCGCCTGATGGCTGACCACCAGTTGATGCAGCAGGTCGGGGCGTTCGAGCACGATGCAGCCTCGCGTGGAGGACGCGGCGACCTGGCGAAAATCCTTCAGGAACTCGGACTGGCCGATGACATCCTTGATGTGCCGCTTGTCGTAGATCGATTCCTTCGCGAACTGAATGATCGGGCACGGCTCGATCCCTCCCCACGGGTTGATGTGGTGAGTCAACCCCGACGCGGCGGGGCAGAGGGCTTTTCCTTCTCCGTCGTAATAGGCGTCGATGATGCCGATCGGTTTCTTGACGCGCATGTCGACGACGAACCGGCGGATGCGCAGTTGCTGCTCGCGGCTGAGCGACAGTTCCGGCTGCGGGTTCGGGCCCATCGGCCGATAGACGTGGAACCACGAATACATCACACCCATCTCAATGAGGCGGTCCAGCCAGGCTTCGTTGACGAGATCGTCGATGTTCGTCTGGCAGACGCTCGTGCAGACGCCCGTCAGCACCTTGTGCTTGAGGCAGTTTTGCAGACCCTCCATCGTCTTGGAGAGGACATCCGGACGGCCGCGCCGTTCGTCGCTGATGATCTCGGTCCCCTCGACGCTGATGAGCGGCGTCACGTTGCCGAGCTTTCGCAGTCTGGCGGCGACCTCATCGGTGATGAAGTGGCCGTTCGTGAAGACCTGGAAGTAGCAGTCGGGATGCGCGGCGAGAATCTCCAGTAACTGCGGGTGCATGAACGGCTCGCCCCCGACGATGCCGAAGAAGCTGTTGCCGGCCTCCTTGGCCTCGGTGAGCAGCCGGTTCATCGCGTCGAGGTCGATCGTCTGCTGCTTCGCCGACACATCGACCCAACAGCCCTGGCAGCGCAGGTTGCAACTGTTGATGACCGAGATGTAGATGAACGGCGGAAAGAACTCGCCCCGCTTCATCCGCCGCTTGAATCGCTGAACGGACAGCATCCCCTTGAAGCCAAAGTTGTAGGCGAGCTTCCACAACAGACGCTTGTCGGTTTCGAGCAGCAGGCGCTTGGCCATGCGAAGGTACATCGGCGAAAGTCCTCACGCGGGAATGGCCCGCAAAATTGAATCTCAAATCACAGAGGCTGGCGGAAAACTTCAACAAGAAAATGGGGGACAAGAAGATAAGAGTCTGTACTTGCTGCGTTCCCTCTTATTTTCTTGTCCATCATCTTCTTGTTTCTTTCGATTGGGACGCGACCTATATCGCTCCCGCCGCTTCCATGCGGTGAGTTGGCTGCGGGCGGCCGGGGCGGAACATCTGGGTAGCACCGAACGTCGGTGTGACGCCGTGCGAGGCACATGCTTCGCGAACAGTCTCTTCCACGTGCTCGCCCAGCAGCGTGGGGTCGCACGCGACTCGGGCATTCACCACGAGATCGACTTCGCGCGTTTGAGCGAACGACGGCAGCGACAACTCGGGGGGGAGGTCGCGGCTGACAAGGTTCGCGACGCCGAACGCGGCCGCGCTGAGACCGATCACCTTGAGATGCGCGACTTCCAAACCATCCGCCACCAAGCGTTGCTTCAGGCCGCGAATCACGTCGAGCAGGAATTCGTCCAGCGAGAACTCGGCCGAGGCTGCCAATTGAATGCTGCTATTCAGCCACCCCAGCTCCGCCTCGCCTTCCGCGTACGTGTCGTAGTCGATGTCGAGGACGCGCCGGCCGAACTCGCCGACCTGATCGAGGAATTCGAAACAGGCGTCGAATCCCAAGCCTGTTTTGGCCGAAACGGCAAGTCGCGGCGTGTGGGGATACTGCCGATCCAGCAGCGTGTGGAGTTCGGTCAACTCGGCGGGAGTCAGTTCGTCGATGCGGTTGATGAGGATCAGATCGGCCTCCTCCAACTGCTTTTGCAGAATGTAGGCGGCCTTGGGCGAGAAGCCTGTTCCCGGCTCGTTCTTCAGAATCTTGCGGCCCTGACTCGGCTTCAGGATCACACCATACGGCGCGATCTGGAATCGAGCCTGATAGAGCTGTTTGAGCGGTTGAATCACCGTCGCCACCAGATCGGTACAACTTCCAACCGGCTCGGCCAGGATGATGTCGGGGGCCTTTTCCAAGCCGAGTTGATCGATGGTCGAGATCAAATCGTTGAAGCGGCAACAGAAGCACGCCCCGGCCACTTCGCCGACGTCGAACCCCTGCGATCGGAGCGACATCGTATCGACCAGGTCGGCCGCCTGATCGTTGGTGACGATGCCAACCGACAGTCCCTGAGACATGTAATGCCGGGCGAGACGGGCCAGCGTGGTCGTCTTGCCCGCTCCCAGGAAACCACCCACCATGACGAAACGGACTGTCTTGGACATGCTGTGACTCTTGTTCGGTGAATCATTTGACTTACGCCGTTGGACGGCAACATAGTAGACCTCGCCGCCGGAGCGGCATCAACCGATGATGAGAAACAGGGCATTCACGCTGGTCGACGGTTCTTCATCTTGTCCCCTCGCCCCTCGCCTTGGAGGGGAGAGGGTTAGGGTGAGGGGTTCTTCTCATTTGTGGCTCGCCCCTCACCCTAACCCTCTCCCGACCACCGAAGCGGCGGTGCCCGAGCCGGGGCGAGGGGATAAGATCATGGCGAAATGAGTCTACTGACAGAACAGCGTCCGGCGATTCTTGGTGGCACACCGATCCGACCGAACGGTCCGCCGGAGTGGCCTGCGGACGATGCGTTCGTCCGCGCGGCACTGCTGAAGATGATCGACTCGCGCGATTGGGGCCGTTACCACGGACCGCACGTTCCCGATTTGTGCCGACGACTGGCCGACTATCACGGTGTCGAGCATGTTTTGCCCTGCTCCAGTGGCACCGCGGCCGTGGAACTCGCGTTGCGGGGAGCCGGTGTGACGACCGACGATGAAGTCATTCTGGCCGGTTACGATTTCAAGGCGAACTTCCAAAACGTGCTGTGCCTGCGGGCCATGCCGGTGCTCGTCGATCTTCATCCCGAGACGTGGCAACTCGATCCGGCCCGGCTTGAGGCGGCTGTTTCGTCCCGGACCCGAGCCATCATCATGTCGCACCTTCACGGCGGGGTCGTCGTCGCTCCGCAGGTCCGGCAGATTGCGGAGGCGCACGGCATCGCGGTGATTGAGGATGCCTGCCAAAGCCCGGGTGCGAGGTTGCATGGTCGAATTGCCGGAACGTGGGGTGACGTTGGCGTCCTGAGTTTCGGTGGCAGCAAGCTCCTCACGGCGGGACGAGGCGGCGCGGTGATCACGTCTCGAACCGACATTGCGGAACGGATCAAACGCTACGTTCAGCGAGGAAACGACGCCTATCCGCTTTCAGAAATGCAGGCCGCGATCCTGTGCCCGCAGTTCGATCAGCTTGATGCCCGGAACGAACGCCGTCGCGAGGCGGTGCGTCGTCTGACTCTACGATTGAGCGACGTCGCCGGACTGACGCCTCTGCAACTTTCGACGGACGAAGTGCAGCCAACCTATTACAAAGTCGGCTTCCGCTATCGGGCCGAGGATTTCGCGGGCCTCTCCCGAGAGCTGTTCGCTCAGGCGATGCGGGCCGAAGGGATCGCGTTCGACGCGGGCTTTCGCGGACTGCACCTCATCCACGCCTCGCGGCGATTTCGAGCGGCCGATGACTTGCGCGAAGCCAGCCGCGCCGATGCGGAGATGCTCACGCTCCATCATCCGGTTCTACTGGAAGCGGACTCGGAGATGGATGAGATTACTTCGGCGGTGCATAAGATTCGCGAATGGGCTGACGAGATTCGAGTGCGGAGTGCGGAGTGCGGAGTGCGGAGTGCGGAGTGAAGACGAGCGGGCAGCCTCGCTGGCGTCCGATTCTTTTCCATTCCGCATGCCGAATTCCGTACTCCGCATTCGTGGCCGAAGTACATGTAATCCAAGAGGCAACTGATGACCGCTGAACCTGAAATCCCTCCGCGCCCCACAGCAGCCGAAGCGGTCGCCCGCTGCCAAATCGTGTTCGCTCACGCCTGGATGGTGCGGACGTTCGTCAAGCACAGCGAGGTCGTTGAGGAGTTTCCGGAGTTGATGCAGATTGTGCGAACCGTCTTCGACACCTCGCGTGCATTGGAGTCGAAGGTCGACGATCCCACCGCCTATTTGACGACGCTGCGCAAGAAAATCGCAAAGCTGCGGGCCGCCGCAGAGCAGTTTCGCGCGGATGCTCCCGGCGCGTCGGACCACACCAATTTTCGGCAGGCGGTGATTTCGATGGACGGTTGCGTCGGGGAACTGGAAAGAATTCTCGCCCTGTTTCCGCCGCCCCCCCCTCCCGCGATGCCCGCAAACTTCCGACGAGCCGCCGCGTCGAGTAGTGTAGAGGCCGAAAACAACCCGCCTGCCGCCGACGATTGATCCTGCCGACTGTTCTGCAACCCTGAATCACGCATGGCAACCACGGAAAACACGGAAGTCCACGGCAAGAAGCAGAGATCATTCGAGGTGTCCGTTTGCAGACCTTTGCCGAACCGGACGCGATTCATTCAAACAAGGCTTGTTCTTGGTTTTCCTTCCGTGAGTTTCCGTGCTTTCCGTGGTGAATGATCTGGGCTAATGAGTTTCTGCCGACGATTTCCTCGCAATGTGGTGCGTTTCGATGTCCGAGCCGCTCGTGTTCATGATGGGCAAGTTTGAAGCGAGGATTCCGACCGATCGCCACTACCTCGAATCACATGTCTGGCTGCAACCCGTGGGTGAGTCGTTCCGACTCGGGTTTACAACGTATGCCGTGCGGCTGTTGCAGGACGTTTATTTTTTGGACTGGCAGATCGACCCGGACACTCAGGTTCGCAAGAAGCAGGCGATCGGCGAGATCGAAAGTTCCAAGGCGGTTTCCACGCTTTACGCCCCCGCCGATGGACGTGTGGTTCGGTTCAATGAGGCCCTGTTGAATGATCCGTCGCTCATCAATGCTGACAATCACGATCGGGGCTGGCTGTACGAGTTGACGACCGAGGCGACGTTGCTGACTCCGCAGGAATACATTCAGTCGCTGGAAGCAGGTTGGGAAAAGACGGAACGCATGCTGAAGAGCCAGTACAACGAGTAGTCGAGAGACGAGCGTCGAGAGACCAGAGCAAGAGACGAAGAATCGAGAGCATGAATCGGACGTGAGTGGTGAGCCCGGCAAATTGACATGGTTTTTGTCTGGCTCTCGTCTCTCCTCCCTCAGCTCTCGACTTCCGCAAGAGGACGCCTAAATGGCCGGACGTAAATTGACTGTCGTGATCTCTCAGGCTCCGGGGAAGAACCCGGTGAAGCGGCATCTCGAGGAAGAGATCGCCACGCGGCTGATGCTTTCGGGAACGGCAGAGGTGTCGGTCGTGCCGCATCTGTACGACCTGACCCCGGACCACACGGGGATGTTGTGGCTGAAGTCTCTGAAGGGGAACCTCGTCGTTTTGGGGTGGCTTTATCCGCGAGCGATCCGCTGGATTCTCGACCGCAACGGCGTGAAGGGGCAGGTCGGAGAATCGCTGCTCAACGTGGCCGAAACCGGCGACGAGGAAGACGACGAAGAGCAACGTGCCGCCAAAGACGCCGAGGAAGCGGCCCCGCGCGGGATCGGCTCGCTGAATGTTCCGAACCGGCAGATCTTCGTGATCGACCTGCGAGACAATCCGGCCCCGGAAACGTACCTGACCGAGATCGAGCGGATCGCGAAGGCGACTTCGGAGCCACCGCTCGTGCAACTGTCGGGATTGGGGGGTAGATCGTTGCTGCCGGTGTTACCGGGTTCATCGCCGGCAAACGGGACGGCGTCCACGAATGGTTTTCATGGAAGTAATGGGACCAATGGGAGTGATGGGAATGATGAATCCCATCACTCTCATGACTCCCATCAATCCCAGGCGACTAACGGCACACAGGCCAGCAATGGCGCTGCTGCTGCAATGACATCGCCGGACCAAACCCCAGCGCTGCCAACCTTCATCGGTGGTGAGGACGTTCGCCGACGGTGGTATCCGGTCATTGATTACAGTCGCTGCACGAATTGCATGGAATGCATCGACTTCTGCCTGTTCGGCGTCTACGGCGTCGATGGAGCCGATCGCATCCTGGTCGAGCAGCAGGACAACTGCAAAAAGGGATGTCCGGCGTGCAGCCGCGTTTGTCCCGTGAACGCCATCTTCTTCCCGGAACACAAGACGCCCGCGATCGCCGGTGCGGAAGGAGGCGGAGCAACCGACTTCAAGATCGACCTGTCCAAACTGTTCGGCGCGCCGTCGCCGTTGGACATGGCGATCATGGAACGAGATACCGAGCTCGTGGCCGATGGCCGCGAGGCGGTCGGTGCGACGGTCGGCATCCCCAAACGACAATGCGGCCAGCCCGCGAAGCCGCGCGACGACCTCGACGATCTGATGGACGGTTTAGATTCGCTGGATGTGTAAGCAAGGAAGGGATGGAAAGGTCCAAAACGACCAAGAGGAACCACCACCCTGGATGGTGATCGCATTGGTCCATGTCACTTTGGTCCCTTTCGTCCCTTCGCTTCATGAAGCGTCATACAATCGCAACACCGGGAATCTTCTCCAAGATGGCGAACGCTGACCGTCTGCGTCGCGGATACGAATTGGCGGCAAAGGCCCTGCTGGACGAAGCCACCGATGGTCCGTGGACGGGGGAGTTGTCGTCGTCGCCCCTTTCGACGGCGACTGCCATCGCGGCCATGCAGCTAGTCTTGCGGCAGCAGCCGGAACGAGCCGCGGAACTGGAATCGCTCGTGCGCGGCGGCCTGCGCTGGCTGGTCGAGCACCAGAATCCCGACGGAGGCTGGGGCGACACGGTGCTCAGCCACAGCAACATTTCCACATCGACTCTCGGCTACGCCAGTTTTCATCTCGCGGAATGCGTCGAGCGGCACGAGGACGCTGCCGCGCGGGCCAGGCAGTACGTCGATCAGCACGGCGGATTTGAAGCGATTCGGCGGCGGTATGGCACGGACCGCACGTTCTCGGTTCCGATTCTGACCCAGTGTGCGCTGGCGGGCTTGATTCCCTGGCAGGAGTTGACACCGCTGCCGTTTGAGTTGGGATGCCTGCCTCACTGGTTCTATCGCTGGATTCATTTGCCGGTCGTCAGCTATGCACTGCCGGCGCTGATTGCGATTGGTCAGGTGCGGCATCATCACGCTCCTTCTCGCAACCCGCTGATGCGACTCATCCGGTGGCTGTCCGTGAAGCCGACGCTGCGCAAGTTAGAGAGCATTCAGCCGGATAGCGGCGGCTTTCTCGAAGCGACGCCGCTCACCAGTTTCGTCACGATGAGTCTCGCCTCGATGGGGCTGTCGGGGCATCCCGTCGCGCGGCGTGGCGTGGACTTCCTCAAGGACTCCGTGCGGCCCGATGGGAGTTGGCCGATCGACACGAACCTTGCCACCTGGGTGACGACGTTGTCGGTCAACGCGCTGCTTTCCGAATCGCTGCCAACGGCTCAGTCGCGAGCGATCACAGACTGGTTGCTCAAACAGCAGCACGTCGTCGTGCATCGCTACACGAATGCCGCTCCCGGCGGTTGGGCGTGGACGAATCTGTCCGGCGGCGTGCCCGATGCCGACGACACTCCGGGAGCCATCCTCGCGCTTATCAAGCTCGATTCGCAGAATCCCGCCGTCGCATCTGCCGCTGAAGCGGCCATCGATTGGCTGCTCAATCTGCAGAACAACGACGGCGGTTGGCCCACGTTCTGTCGCGGTTGGGGGGCACTCCCGTTCGATCGCAGCACTCCCGATTTGACCGCCCACGCGCTGCGAGCGTTTCGCGGTTGGCTGACTGGGATCGAAGAGAGGACGGGCAGGAGTGCCCATCCTACGACGCCACTGGTTCGTCGAGTCGAGCGCGCGGTGACGATCGGTTTCGCCTTTCTCGCGAAGACGCAACGGGCCGACGGTGCGTGGCTGCCACTTTGGTTCGGCAATCAATTCGCCAACGACGACGAGAACCCCGTGTACGGAGTCTCGCGCGCGCTGTTGGCCTATCGCGATTGGCACCGAATGGAGGAACCGGCCGCTCAACGGGCGATCGCGTGGCTGGCATCCGTCCAGAATTCAGATGGCGGCTGGGGGGGGGCGGCGGGTACACCTTCCTCGACGGAAGAGACGGCTCTCGCCGTGGAAGCCCTGTTGCCAGTGGACGATCATCAGGCGGCGTGCGATCGCGGGTTGGACTGGCTGCTCGCGCGAGTCGAATCGGGAAAGTTCCGGGAACCGGCTCCCATCGGACTCTACTTTGCCAAGCTGTGGTATTTTGAGCGCCTTTATCCAATAATCTTCGCGACCTCCGCTCTGGCACGCGCCGTCGAGCGGGCCGGCCCGCAGAATGACCAGCCGCCGCGAGACAACCGAACTAACCCCGACACTGATTTCCTGCCCACAACAGCCAACGACATTCAGTGACCGAGCCCGTCACTGTCCCTCCGCCGTAGATGACTTCGCTTCATTGCTCACTCAGGCCCGCACCGGCGGCCGTGTTTGGATTCCAGAAAGGTCACTTCATGATCGCAGCGACTCTCGCCACCCAGGACGATGACGTGAGGACTGAGCCAGACGCCGTCGAAACCGCCGTGGTGGAGTCTCCCGTGGAAGAGAAGACTGTCGACGACAAGCCGCGCCGCGGGCGAAGCACCTCGCACTTGAAGCTGGTTCCCGACACGCTCGAACTGCGCGAGCACATTCGCGAAGCGTCGGAACGGTACGCCACGCAACTCGACAAGAGCCGGCCGTTCAACAAGGCCGCGCTGGAGGCACATGCCCGGCAACTGCTCGACCAGATCCAACAACCCGAGTGTTACCTCGGGTTCGCGATGGTGTTGATCGGCAACGCCTTCTGGAAGCAGCAGTTTCTGGCGATCCCGTTTGAGCGTCGGTTGCTGCTCCTGCCGCACTGCCTCAAGCACGCCGACGGATGTCCGGCGGACTACGACGAATTCGGACTCGACTGCGAGAAGTGCGGAGCCTGCTCGATCGCCGACTACAAGGTCAAGGCGGAGCAACTCGGCTACAAGGTGCTCGTCGCGGAAGGTTCGCCGATCGTGCTGAAGATCATCGTGTCGGGCCACGTCGATGGCATTCTTGGGGTCGCCTGTTTGAACGTACTGGAGAAGGCGATCGACAAGGTTCTGCTCGCGGGAGTCCCGTCCTACGCGGTCCCGCTCCATTCGGGAGACTGCAAGAACACGAAGCTCGATGAACCGTGGGTCTGGCACTGCCTCGACAAGTACGTTCCGCTGGAGGAGCAGAAGACGTCGGGCTACGTCCCGCTGATGCGTGCGTCGAACGAGATGTTCGAGGGGCAGTTGGACGAAGTCCTGCCGCTCGTCCGTCAGGGTACCAACGCGGGTGACTCGCTGCTGGCCGAGACCGAATCGATCGCCAGAAACTGGATGGTGAAGGGGGGCAAACGATTGAGGCCCTTCATCACGCTGGCAGCCTACGACGCACTGACCGGCGCCGCCGGATTGCAGTCGGCAACAGGAAACGACCTGCCGAAGTTCTCGTTGGAGGTTCGTCGCACCGCGATGGCGATGGAGGCGTTCCATAAGGCGTCGCTCGTCCACGATGACATTCAGGACAACGACCCGTACCGCTACGGACAGGAGACGCTGCACTGCCGCTACGGAGTCGGCACGGCCATCAACGTCGGAGACTATCTGATCGGCCTGGGCTACCGGCTGATCAGCCAGAGCCGCCGTGAACTGGGTGCGGAAGCGGCAAGTGACATTCTGGACCGCCTCGCCAACGCTCATCTCAAGCTGTGCGAAGGACAGGGGGCGGAACTGCGATGGACGGGAGCCGACTCCGTCAAGCTGACGGCACTCGACGCGATGAAGCTCTACGCTCTGAAGACGTCCCCCGCGTTTGAAGCGGCGCTGTACGCGGGACTGCGGATGGCCGGACCGATGGAGGCCTACGAAACAATGGTCCCGACGTTCTGCCGGCATATCGGCGTCGGCTTCCAGATTCTGAACGACCTGCTGGACTGGGAAGAGTCTGCTCCGAACAAGCTCGTCGCCGGACGCGATGCCGAACAGGCGAAGCCGACGCTGTTGCTGGCCCTCGCGCTGGACCTCGCCAAGGGTCCGGTTCGCGACGAGCTGGAAAGTGTCATCACCGAACCGCTGACGGCCGCCGTCCGGTCGGATCGTCTGCGCAGGCTCTACCAGAAACTGGGTGTGTTCGAGAAAGCCGAAGCGCTGGTCGACAAGTGCCGCAGCCGGGCCGAAGCGGTCGCCGACGAAGTGCAGTCCGAGGCGCTGCGGCAACTGCTGTACTTCCTCGTCGATACCGTGTTGGCGCATTCTCCGGCCACGCCGTCGCCAGCGTCGCTCGTGCCGCTGTCGGGATTGCTTCCCATCATCGGCAACACCCCCGTGGGCGCGATGTGAGACGCTGATGCCACATCCTTACTTGTTTCGGCTGGATGAGCGGGTCTCGCGCGGCTTATCCCACTGGGATTCCGCGCACCGCGAACGGCATCGGGCGTTCCTCCTCACTCAGCAGAACGCCGACGGAGGATTTGGCGGGCGCGGTCTTCCGGCTGAAGATGCCCACTCGGAGCCGGAGGGGCGCGAGTCGGATCTCTACTACACGGCCTTCGCGATTCGGGCACTGTCGGCGCTGCGGGCCTTTGCGCCCGAAGACGCGCGGCGAGTCGCTCAGTTTCTCGACGCCTCACGCCACCACGAGACCAGCGTGATCGACGTGGTCAGTTGGCTCTATTCGGCCCTGATGGTGCAGGCCTCGGCGGGCATTGACCTGCTGGCCAAGGCGGAGACAAATTGGCCCGAACGTCTCGCGGCAATCCTGGAAGGTTTCCGCACGGTCGACGGCGGCTATGCCAAGACTCATGAAGGGGCGCTCGGCAGCACGTACCATTCGTTTCTCGTGGCCCTCTGCTACGAGTTGATCGGCCAGACGTTGCCCGCGCCGGAGCGTTTGGTGAGTTTCATCCGAGACCGCCAGCGCGACGACGGCGGATTCGTCGAGATCGCGCCCATGAAGCGGAGCGGCACGAATCCGACGGCGGCGGCCGTGGCCGTGCTGACGCTTCACTCCTCGATCGGCAAGAATCTGCGAGAAGATGTCCTCGCCTACCTGCGCGACGTGCGCGGCGACGAGGGGGGCTTTCAGGCGAACACCCGGATTCCGTTTGCCGACACGCTGTCGACGTTCACCGGTTACCTCACGTGCCTCGACCTCGAAGCGCGGGACATCGTCGATCCCCAGCGCATCGAACAGTTCGTCCTCTCGCTGGAACAACCGCAGGGCGGCTTTCGAGCCGCCAGTTGGGATCAGGCCACCGACGTCGAATACACGTTTTATGCGCTCGGCACCCTGGGGCTGTTGTGGAGCGACCGGCCTTCCGTGTCGTGACAAAAACTCGTGGGGGCCGGGGTCTTTCCAGCGCTGTCTCCGCCGGGCTGCGCAGCGGGCTGGGCG
>JANODP010000170.1:0-15705 GCA_031412755.1 Schlesneria sp.
GTCAGCCGTGCGGATTTTGTGAGATTATTGACCGCTCTCACGGCTGACACAGCCGTGGCACTCCTTTTTCAACGGGCTGCTAGGATTCGGTCCTCAGTCGTCCGCTGCTCGGGGTTGAGGTGGGATAAAAGTGAATCGAGAGCCGTTTCGGTCTCTGCCGTCATCCATGACATCGTGTTCCACTCCCTTGGATTGGCGTGCGATTCCTCCCGACCGGCTGCTGGGCAGAGTATCATCCGCCGGGTCATTGTCTGGCAAGCCGGGCAGGCGACCCTTTGAGTTCGTCATGCTCGTCGCAACATCAGGCAGACCAGTCTCAATCACGATTCACAGAAAGCCGTCATGCGATTCATTCCCCTCTGTCTGGTTGTGTCGGTTGGGATGCTTTGCAGCCGGTCCTTCGCCGCCGAGACCAGGCCCAACATCATCTTCATTCTGGCCGACGATCTGGGGTTGCCGGCACTCGGTTGCACGGGGGGCATCTACAAGACGCCGCATCTCGACGCACTGGCTGCGAGCGGCACGCGCTTCGAGAACTGTTTTGCCGCGCCCCTCTGCGCTCCGTCGCGGGCGTTGTTGATGACGGGTCGGTACGCCTTCCGCACCGGTGTCAATGACAATGGACTCGGTGCGCAGGCCACGCCACAGAAGGATGGATGTGTCGCCCTACGGATGAAGCAGGCGGGCTACGCCACGGCCGTAGCCGGGAAGTGGCGGCAGTTGAGCCATTTCACGACCAAGGAGGATGGCACGAAGTGGGGTTTCGATGAGTTTCTCATCTGGGGCGCAGGCGAACCGGACGACGAGGGCGAGCAGCAGGCCACCAAGAAGGCCGGGAAAGCCAAGGGCGAGGCCAAGTCCAAGAACGACCGCTATTGGAGCCCGGACTACAACCTCAACGGGGCGATGTTGAAGGATGCCGACAAGAAGTACGGCCCGGACGTGCTCCAGGAGTTCGTGGTCGATTTCATCCAGCGCCACAAGAAGGAGCCGTTCTTCGTCTACTATCCCACACCGCTGATTCACGGTCCCATTCTCAGCACGCCCGACAGCGAGCAGCAGACCGGGACGACGAAGGAAAAAGTCCGAAAGGGCGCGAGCACCGGTGGGAAGTCGCTGTATGCCGACAACATTGCGTATCTCGACAAACAGATTGGCAAACTCGTTGCAGAGTTGGAAACTTTGAAGCTGCGAGAGAAGACGTTGATCGTCTTCGCGGGCGACAACGGCAGCGTCCCGATTGGAACGGTCGGGGGCCGTTCGATCGACGGCAAGAAGCACACGATGTTGGAGGGAGGCAGCCGGGTGCCGCTGATCTGCAACTGGCCCGGCACCACGCCGGCCGGTGTGGTGCTGAAAGACCTCGTGGACTTCAGCGACATGCTCCCCACGTTTGCCGAGTTGGCCGGAGCGAAACCGGTCGAGGGCCTGGTGATTGACGGTCGTAGCTTCGCCCCGCAACTGCGCGGCGAGAAAGGTCAACCCCGTGAATGGGCCTACGTCCATCTCGGCGACCAGCGTTACGTCCGCAGCGACCGCTGGAAGCTGACCGGCGACGGCGAATTCTTCGACATGCGGGACGCCCCCTTCCGCCAGATCCCCGTTGACGCCGACACGAACGATGCCGATGCGAAAGCCGCACGGGCAAAACTGCAAGCAGCTCTCGACGGCCCGCTGTTGAAAGACCCGGGCAGCGCCACGCGGCCGAAGAAGAACAAGGCCAAAAAGAACAAGACTGCCGCCGCTCAATGACGGTGTGGGACAAAGCGACGCTCACGGTTTGAAGATTGCTCTTTCGCCATCGGATGATCGAACTCGTCAGGCCAGTTCCAAACCTCGAATCGTCCCCTTGCCCGAGGCGAACCGGTCCGTTTCGATTCCCAGCCGCTGGAGCATCGAAACGTAAAGCTGGCCGAGCGGCGTGTTGCTGTGCTGGTCGAAGGCGAGGTGTTGGCCGTGCTTGAAGCCGCCGCCGGCGAGCAGCATCGGCATGTTCCTCGTGTCGTGACTGGAGGCGTTGCCGAGGTTCGAGCCGTAGAGCACCATCGTGTTTGCCAGCAAATCGCCACTGGATTCCCGCGACGACTTGAGCTTGGCGAGGAAGCCGGCGAGCAGCTTCATTTGCTCCAGTTCGAGCACGCGAAGCTGCGCGAGCTTCTCCGGATCTTTGCCGTGGTGCGAGAGGTTGTGCCAGTCGATCGTGACGCCCTGGACCGGCGGCACGCTGTTGTGGCCTTGAATCATCAGCGTGATGAACCGCGTCGAGTCGGTCTGCAATGCCAGATGCGCGAGGTCGAACATCAGCCGCGTGCGGGCGACGAAGTCGTATGCGTTGGACACGTCGGTCGGTGGCGGGACATCGACGGCGGGCTTCGGCTTCCTGACCCAGTCTTCGGCGAGTTGCAGGCGCTGCTCCACCTCACGGACCGTCGTGAAGTAGTCGTCGAGTTTCTCTCGGTCGCGCGCGGTGACTCGCTGCTGGAGGCGTTTCGCATCGTCGGCCACGGTGTCCATGATGCTGCGTCCGTCGCGCAGCCGTTCGGTTTGGCGGGCGACCTCGCGCGGCGAGCCGTTGACGAACAGCTTCTGGAACACCTCGGAAGGCCGTCCGTCCGTGGGCAGCTTGACGCCACTGCGCGATACGGACAGGCCGGTCCCTCCCTGCCCGATGTTCAACGCCAGACTGCCGAATCGCGTGGCGGGCGGGAGTTTCTCCAGCGCGAACTGGTCGAGCGAAATTGTGTTGCGAAAGCTGCTCGCCCCCGGATGCGGCGCGGCGGTGAGAAAGCTCGCCTCGCTGGAATGCCCGCCGTCCACCTCGGGATGCGACACGCCACTGAAGAGCGTGAAGTCGCCGCGCAGTTCCTGGAGCGGTTCGAGATACGGCGTCAGTTCATAGTCGCGCCCGGCCTTCGCGGGAAACAAGTTCTCTGCATGGATGCCAAGCGTCGTGCAACAACAAACCATGCGCCGAACCGGGCCGCCAGCCACAGCAGCGCATGCGAACGGCGCGACAGATTCAAGCATCGGCAGCGCGATCGCGACGCTCGTGCCACGAAGAAATTGTCGTCGTGAGATCGGGGCAGTGTGCATGGCAGGGCCTATTTGTTTTGGAATGTCGAACTCTGAACGATCTCGTGGACGAGGGTACGGAAGCCATAGTCTTTCGCTTTGACGTTACGAACGATGTCGCTGATGGCAGGATCATCGGTGACTTCAAGACCTTGGCCTGTGGCATAAATGAGTAGTTTCTCTGCCAGGCCGCGTGTGACTTGCTCTTTGTCTGCAAGCACGAGTCTCTTCAACTCGATGAG
Source organism: Schlesneria sp. (assembly GCA_031412755.1). GTDB lineage: Bacteria > Planctomycetota > Planctomycetia > Planctomycetales > Planctomycetaceae > Schlesneria. The sequence continues at coordinate 3,315 of JANODP010000170.1, forward strand.
GTCGCGGAATCGGCGGCCGTCGGCGAGTGTGTCACTGGAATCGACCTGCGGGCCGAGAGCCACGCGCATGTCGCGCTGGTTCACGACGAGCGTGAAGGTGTCCGCGCGCTGGCCTCGCTCCGGTGAGATGCGATAGCGGTCGCGCCAGCCGCCGATCACGTCGTAACTTTCCAGCGCGAAGCCCAGCGGGTCCATCTGAACGTGGCAGGCGGCACAGGTCGCAATGTTGCGGTGCTTGGCCAGTTGGTCGCGGATGTTCTTCGTGCCGCGAATGTCCGGTTCGACGGCCTCAACGTTCGCCGGTGGTGGCGGCACGGGTTTGCCGAGGATGCGGTCGGCCAGCCACGCGCCGCGAATGACGGGCGAGGTCGTCGTGCCGTTCGCCGTCACCTTGAGCACGCTGGCGTGGGTCAGCACGCCGCCGCGATGCCACTCGGGTTGCAGCGGGACGCGGCGGATGTGGAGTCCCGTGACGCCGGGGATGCCGTAGTGCTTGGCCAGTCGCTCGTTGAGCATCGCGAAGTCGCTGTCCACGAAGTTCAGCACACTCAGGTCGCCCTGCAACAGTTCGTCGAAGAAGGCACGTGTTTCGCGCAGCATCGAAACTTGCAGCCACTCGTCGAACTCGGGATACAGCCGTGCGTCCGGCGTGGTGAACTCGATGTTGCGCAAGGAGAGCCATTGGCCGGTGAAGTCCTCGGTGAACGCGCGGGCGTTGGGGTGATCCAGCATCCAATCGACTTGTGCTCGCAAAACTTCGGGCTTGGACAAATCTCCCTTCGCGGCGGCGGCCAGCAGCTTTTCGTCCGGCATGGTGCTCCACAGAAAGTAGCTCAGTCGCGACGCCAGCGCGTAGCCATCCAGCTTGCCGGGCTGCTCGTCGAGCAGCAGGAAGCGCGGTGAAACGAGGATCGCCTTGAGTCCCACTCGCAGCGCGTCGCCGAACGGCACGCTCTTGTCGAGCCGCTCGCGGACGAGTCGCAGATACGGTGCGAGGTCGGCGTCGCTCACCGGCCGACGAAACGCGAGCGGCGCGAAGCGCTTCAACACGCGGTCCGCATCGGCGACGGTTCCACGTTCCAAGTCCACGTCGCCGAGCAACTGCTTTCGAGTGGCGGGTGGCCACTCTTTCGCGTCGAGTGGGCCTTCGACTTCCAGCCACTGCACCGCAAGGCCGGGACCGGTGTACGTCGCAGCAGTGTTCTGCCACGGGATCGTGCCGTAGGGCATCACCTTCAGCGTGTCGCCCCGGTTGTCGAGCCGCTCCACCAACTCGACGACCGTCGCCTTGTCTGCCGACACTTCGAAATGACCGAATAATTTCGTCTTGCCCCCCACGCCAAAGCTTCCGCCATAGATTCGAAACGTCGCCGGCTGGCCGTCCGTCTGAAAACCGCTCGCGGAAACGCGCACGCGGTAACGTCCCGGTGCCGGAGCGCGAAACTTCCGCAGCTCGGTCGGTGAGTAGCCGGAGTTGAACAACGCCACGGCACCCGACTCCAGTGGGCGGTACGTCTTGTTCTCCCAGTTGGCGAGCAGTTCTGTCGCCGGAAATCGTTCCTCGATGAACTTGGGCCGCGCCCCGACGCCGAGCGCGGCATCCAGCGCGAGGTCCGCTGCTTCGAGATATTTCTCGACCTGTACCGGCGACAGCGTCAACGCGGAGGAAACCTTGTCGAAGCCGTGCGCCGAACCGTCCTCCGGCAACAACTCCATCACATTCGCTTCAATGCCGAGCAAGTCGTGAATCGTGTTCTGATACTCGAACCGATTGATTCGCCGCAGGGTGACTCGCCCCTCCGCGCGATGCCGAGCCGCGACCGCCGCCCGCAATTCGCGTCCCAACCAATCGAGCACCACCTGTCGCTCGCCCTCTTTGGGCTGGGTCTTCGCCTTCGGTGGCATCTCCCGCTTTTCGAGCTTCGAGAACACCTGGCCCCACGTTTCCGAACTGGTCTTCGCGACAAAGTCCGCCGCAAGGTTGTCCAGCCGCACGTCTCCTTCCTGCGCCTTTGCTCCGTGGCACTCGACACAGTACTTCTGCAGAAATGCCTTCGTCGGCAACGGCGTCTCGCCCGCCGCGAAACCGACACCGGTCAGCACGGTCATTGCGAGTGACGCAACAATCGAGATCCTCATGGTCCGTCGCCTCAGAAATTCCGTTCGCCTCGACCATCATTCGGGAGTTGTGGTCGTGAGACCGGATCATTTTGTCAGCCTCAGCCGTTCGGCTTCCAATCGTAACCCTTCTGTGTTCGGAATCCCGTCAGGCGGATCGTGCCGTCTGGGGCGATCTCCATGACCGAGTAGCCGTTGTTCTCGGCCCCAGAGCCTTCGATCATTGCCACCAGCGTGCAGTAGTGGATGCCGCGGATGTCTTTCAGATCGTTCTGGTGGCTGTGGCCCTGAAAGACAGCCAGCACCTTGCCGGACTCCTCGAAAAGCTTCCGCACCTCGGGGCAGTTTTTCACACCGTGATCGTTGCTCACGTCCAACCGCTGATGGGCGAAGACAACCGTCTTCTTGCTGGTTGCCTTCAGGTCTGTTTGGAGCCACTCTACCTCAGCCGCCGGGATGTTGGCGTCGTTCCACTTGGAGTTCTTCCGGCCATACGGCTCACCGTCGTGGCGGAAGCAGGCATCGAGAACCACGAAATGAAAATCGCCGCGGTCGAACGAGTAGTACGACTGCTTCTGCTCCACACCGTCGAGGAACTCGGCCTTGGTGAGCGTGTCCACACAGTGGTTTCCAAGCACGTAATGGCGGTCCTTGGAGATGGCTGAGAATTCCCGGTTGATCGTCTTGAGGTATCGCTGCTCGGTCTCCACGGACTCGGCCGCATCAATCAGGTCGCCCAGTTCGACGACGAATGTCGGCTTGTCCTTCTCGAACTGGGTCGCCGCCTCGGCCAGCTTGCCGAGCGTCTCTCGATAATGGCGAGTTCCGGCAGATGGCTTGTCGGCATGGTGCAGGTCGGTGATGAGTCCGATCCGCAGTCGCTCCTGGTCCTCGTCGGCGAATAGCGACGAGGAGTCCACGGTCGCCGCCACCGCCAGCCATAGAGTTCCATTCTGGAAGAGGGCTCGTCGGCCAAATCGCAGGGACTCTTCGTCATTCGCCATGTTCTTCCCCGATCGTGTCGACTTGATGATTCGCAATCCAGCCTGTTCGTTGCGGACTGCATTTGGCGTCGGACCGGGAGTGAAAGAGTTGTCGCTCATTCTGTCCGCCGATTCCCGCCAGTCTTTGGTGCTATTCTTCAAGGTATTTTCGGTAGGGGCCAGCGATGTCGAGCGGCGATGCTGCTGGAACTTCGTAGACCAGCACGCCAAACCTCAAGTGGAATTTGTCGCCCTGCTTCACGGTGACCTTGCTCTTCTCACCCTTTGTGAAGGCATTTTGTCCGAAAGGGTTCGCCACCAGCAGGCCGTAGTCACGAGCATGAAACCAGGAGCGCCGCAAGTTGCTGGGAGCGGGCATCACAACGATACCGATCCGCTGCCGATCCACCACGCCACTGTACTGACACCAGTCGGCCTGTTTGCCCCACACTTGCGCCCCGTTCTTCCGGTTCTCGCTGTCGATGATTTCGCCTCCCCGATCGACGGCAAGTGGCGTGGCGACCCGCACTCCAAGACCCATTTCCTCCTGATCACCAAACGTGAAGTCCTGCTTCGATTGAAAGGTCGATCTCCAGTCGAGGAGGTAGCCGTCTGGCCGCACCGAAATGGTGATCTCGCAAGTTTCAGTGCAGATGGTCCGTCCATCAACCTCGTAGACATTCTCCACGACGAATGAGCCACCGCCCGCTTTGACCTGCGGCGGCTCGATGAAGCGGAGATGCCGCACTCGGCCCTTGTTCCGCCAGAAGTCGGCCCCGTCGAGGTCTCCAAATGCCAACCAGAGGCCGGGGTGCATGGTGGCGTGATCGTCGGGGTCTTGCCCCTTCATGGGCGGGTGGTTGCGAGTCACCAGCGCGCCTGACAACGTGCGTAAGTGTCGGAAGTAGGGCCGCAGGATTTTGTCGTCACGGAAGACGTACTCCGCAATCGGCCGATCATTGATAGCGATCTGGAGACTTCCGTCGCCTTGCCGGAAGGAGACCGCAGCCGCCGCTTTGCGGTCCGTCTTGATCGTGTCGCCCTTGGCGTCATCATCGGAGGCCATTGCTGCCATCGCCGTGAACAAGACTCCTGCGACCAGGAATCCGATGAGCGAACGTCCCATGCCAGACCTCCCAGAACAATGGACTGAACTCGCACGTCATTCTCAATCGTCCAAGCCAACCTTGCCACCGTAAACGGCAAACACGGTTTTCAACCGAGCGGCCAACACGGCTGCCAACACGGGGTCGTCGGGCGAGAGTGGTGTTTGTGGGTCGAGCTCTCCCTCGCGAGCCGCCAACACCAGGGCTGCCACAATGTGCTGGACATCGACAGGGAGGTTTGTCGTCGCTTCGAGCTTGATTGCCAGATCGAACAGCACCTCCGCGATGGATGGGTCAACGGTGGCCTGCCCCGTTGTGTTGACAGAAAGACCGGGAACAATTGGCTGATTGTCGTCGCTGTTCACAAAAACTCCTCAACCAGCTTTGTCAACCGCTTCCAACCGCACACAATCCACCGTACTTCTTGAAGTCACAAGGATATGCTGGCGAAGTCAGAAGTGGCACCGACGACTCGGATCAGCCTCATGCACCAGAACCGATTGGCGGATCAGGAATCGTTGGCGATGGCGCTGGGGGAGGGGGGAGGGAAGAATTCATGAAGAACCGTTGCAGGGGAACCCTGATCGGCTTGGCCGTGGGAGATGCTTTAGGAGCTGCTGTTGAGTTTCGAAGTCCCGGGACCTTCGCGCCCGTCACCACCTACCGCAGCGGGGGGCCGCACGGCTTGGCTGCTGGAGAATGGACCGACGACACCAGTATGGCACTGGCCCTGGCCGACAGCATCGCCTCAACAGGTTGGGACTTGAATGACCAAGCCGACCGTTACGTTCAATGGTGGACGACCGGCAAGTATTCGGTGAACGGACGATGCTTCGACATCGGCATCACCACCAGAAGTGCATTGGGCCATTACGTCGCCAAGAAAGATGCACTCGCTTCCGGCGACCGTTCCGAGAGGGCCAGCGGCAATGGTTCGATCATGCGACTGGCTCCCGTGCCGATTCGTTTCGCCCGTTACTACCCCCAGAAGATCGAAGAGCTTTCACGGCTGGCCGGGGAATCGAGTTTGCCGACGCACGCCAGCGAACAATGCCTTTCGGCATGCCGGTATTTGGCAATTGTTCTCGCGGCTCTGATTCACGGGGAAGATCGTGATGAGATTCTTTCACCGGATTGGCAACCGCTGAAACGACTCAACGACATCCAGCCGTTGCATCCCTTGATCCAAGATGTCGCTCAGGGAAGTTTTCGCCAGAAGCAACCACCGGCCATCAAAGGATCGGGCTGGGTGGTCAAGAGCTTGGAAGCCTCCTTGTGGGCCTTCCACAATGCCGAGTCGTTTGAGGACGCTGTGTTGAAGGGGGTCAATCTGGGCGACGACGCCGACACCACAGGGGCCATCTGCGGGCAGTTGGCCGGAGCATTCTGGGGTGAGTCGACGATCCCCCAGTCGCTGCGGTCGGGTTTGGCACGAGTCGATATGCTGGAGCAGGCTTTGACGGGGATTCTCGGCGAATGACCGACGTGATGGTTCGCTGGGAGAAGGACGAAACCTGCCGTTGTTCGGAGAAGCACGCTCATGGAACTGGTCGAAGTCACGGTCAACTACCTTGAAATGTTCATCCACTCGAACAACTCCAAACCGGCCCCACGAAGTGGCCTGACGGTTCTTCACGTTCAGTCGCCGACCGTGCCGTATTACCGCTCGCTCTACAACGCCGTGGGCAAGGACTTCCAGTGGCTGAGTCGCAGGAAGATGTCGGATGAGGCCCTGGCGGCCCTCATCGGCGACCCACGGGATGAGTTGCACGTTCTGCACGTCGATGGCACTCCCGCTGGGTTTGCCGAGTTGGATCGCCGCCAACCACCCGAGATTGAGTTGGTGCAGTTCGGCCTGATGCCCGATTTCATCGGCCAGGGGCTTGGCAAATGGTTCCTGCAATGGACCATCGACAAAGCCTGGAGCTACGAACCGAAACGATTCTGGTTGCACACCTGCACTCTGGATCACCCCGCCGCCTTGCCCACCTATCTGAAGGCGGGGTTCGCGCAGTTCAAACAAAAGGTCATTCGCAGGGAGCCTTGAAGGCTTTGCAGGACAATTGTCCCTGGGCCACACGACCGTTGAAGGGTTCTTCCAGAAACACAACTTGAAGTGAGGCACTTCGATCATGACGCACCAACCAACCCTGAGAACACCTGCCGACGGTCGCACCATCGCCGTGGTCGGCGACGTGTACCGCTTTCTGGCGACGGGCGCAGACACCAACGGGAAGTACGCCGTTTGGGAAGCCATCGTGCCTCCGGGCGGCGGGCCACCCCCGCACGTCCACAGCCGGGAAGAAGAAGGCTTCTACATTCTCGAAGGCGAGATCACATTCCAGATCGGCGATCAGCGTGTCGTGGCGACGGCGGGGATGTTTGCCAACATGCCGGCCGGGACGCCGCACTCGTTCAAGAACGAATCCAACCTCCCGGCGAAGATGCTGATCTCGGTTGCCCCTGCCGGTCTGGAGCAAATGTTCTTCGAGGTCGGAGTGCCGGTTGAGCAGGGAGCCACGACCGCCCTGCCGCCGACGAAGGCCGAGATCGACAGGCTGCTGGCGGTCGCACCGAGATACGGGATCGAAATCAGGCTGCCGGGCCATTGAGCGAAAGGGCGGCGAGCAACACAGGAGGCAACCGTGGGCTACTACTCCCGAGTGATCTTCCCCCGCCTTTGCGACTTCGTTCTCGACCGACCGTTTGTGGCGAACCATCGCCGAGAACTGCTGTCCACGGTGGACGGCGAGGTTCTGGAGATTGGTTTCGGAACGGGCTTGAACCTGGCCTACTATCCTGAACACGTCCACCAGATCACGGTCGTCGATCCGAACCCCGGAATGCAACGGCAAGCCCGGAGTCGGATCCACCGAGCCGGGATCGAAGTGGAGCAACGACTCCTCAGCAGCGAAGAGCTTCCATTCGACAACCAGGCGTTCGATTGCGTGGTCAGCACCTTCACGCTGTGCAGCATCGAGAACGTCGGGCGAGCGTTGAGCGAAGCCTACCGGGTGCTCAAACCCGGTGGCCGATTTCTGTTCCTGGAGCACGGCCTCAGCCCCGATGCGAAGGTTCAGAAGTGGCAGCGGCGATTGAATTGGCTCCAACGGCATCTGGCTGGAAACTGCCATCTCGACCGCAACGTCCGGGACCTCGTTCAGAGGGAGCCGTTTGAAATGGTCAGTCTCGACGAGTTCTACCTGGAGCAGACCCCTCGAACGCACGGCTACATCTACAAGGGTATGGCGACGAGGTAGGTCTGTCCCGGCTCTTCAATGGGCAGGCCGATACTGCACGCCGCCCCGCTCGGAAATGTCTCACTGTTGACCGCGTAGCTCGGCGTGCCGGAAGCAATCGACCAGATGGTCGTTCACCATGCCGACCGCCTGCATGAAGGCGTAGCAAATCGTGCTGCCGACGAACCGAAAGCCTCGCCGCTTCAATTCCTTGCTCATGGCATCGGATTCGGGCGAGCAGGCTGGAACGTCCTTCATTGATTTCCATGCGTTCCGCTGGGGATGCCCCTCGACGAAGCTCCAGATGAACTCATCGAAACTGCCGAACTCTTGCTGCACGGCGAGGAACGCCGTTGCATTGTCGATGGTGGACTCGATCTTGAGCCGGTTGCGGACGATCCCGGCATTCGTCATCAGGCTGGCCTGTTTCTGCTTGCCGTACTGGGCGACCACAGCCGGATCGAACTGGTCGAACGCTTCCCGATAGTTCTCCCGCTTCTTCAGGATCGTGACCCAATTGAGGCCCGCCTGTGCCCCTTCGAGGATCAGAAACTCGAAGAGCAAACGGTCGTCGTGAACCGGCACGCCCCATTCGACATCGTGGTACTCGACGTATTGATCCCCCTGAGCCCACGGACAGCGTCGACGTTCAGAAGCCGCTTTTCGCTTTGCCATTCGATTCGTGACCTTGATCTCGATTCCTTGGTCGTTCTCGGTTTGCCCACGACTGGGGCCTGTCAGCCTGCTCACAACCTCGGGTCCACCGGCTCACTCTCCAACGCCAGCACGCCGAAGACGCACTCGTGGACTCGTCGTAGCGGTTCGTGCCGGACGAAACGTTCCAGCCCCTCAATGCCGAGGGCAAATTCACGCAATGCCAGCGACCGCTTGGCTCCCAGCCCGCGGCTCCGCAGTCGGGTCAGGTGCTCATCGGCCGTGTAGTCGGGACCATAAATGATCCGCAGGTATTCCCGGCCTCGACATTTCACGGCGGGCTGTACCAGACCTTTGTTGCCCCGCATGATGAAATCCAGCGGCTTGATGACCATCCCTTCGCCGCCGCGAGCAGTGAGGCTTTCCCACCACTCAACGCCTGCCTGCTCGCTGTCCGGGTTGGTCACGTCCACCACTTGGAACGGTGTCGCCAAGAGGAACCCGGGGTCGTGCTGACAAATCTTCGCCAGTCGCTCCATGTGCCACAGGTGATTCTGGTGCGTGTGGACCTTCCCCTCCGTCGCCAACAGATGGAAGGGTGCGAGTCGGAGATCGTCCAATGATTCCACCGACCAGCAGTATTGACGATAGGCCGTCACAAATTGGCCCACACTGCCGCGGATGCCTCGATATCTGGTGAGCAGGCCACCGATCATTTCGGCCGCGTCACCATTCAACCGACCGGCGGCCTGTTCGAGGGCCGACACCACGACAGGCAATGACGCATTTCCTGCGGCACCGACTGCCGCATACTGGGATCGCAACAGCTCCTGTGCCTTGGCGGACCACGGCATCAGTTCGCAATCGAGACCAGCCCACGTCGTGTTGTTCTCGTCCCAGAAGCCTGACGCCGTGAGCGAAGCTCGGAGTCGTTCGAGGAACCGCCGTTCGAGGTCCGTGTCATTGAAGAACCGCCGACCAGTCCGGGTGTAGACGATGCCGAACTCATCCTCCATCACTCCAAAACGCTCACGAGCGGCTGTCTCATCTCGACAGACGATGACCACGGCCCGAGACCCCATGTGTTTTTCTTCGCAGACAACCTGAGGGATACCCTGGTTGCGGAAATACGAAAAAGCTTCAGCGGGATGTTCCAGCAATCCCGTTTGCTTCGTCGTTTCACTGGGCGACATGGTGGGAGGGAGGTAGATCAGCCACTTCGGGTTGGCGGCGAAACGACTCATCACTTCCAAAGCCGCCGTGGCGTTCTCCTCACGGATCGTGACGTTGTGGTGCAGGCGGGTCGAGACGATCCGCTTGCCGATCACGTCCTCCGCATCCAGCACATCGTCATGAAGCTGCTGTGCCGAAAGAATTGGAGCCTGTTGTTCCGCGGGCAAGAAGGGGCGCGACGGTTCGCAGTAAGTCTGCCTGGCCGGAACCGAGACGAACTCCTGCTCGGGATATCGCAGGGCCGTGAGTTTTCCGCCGAAGACGCAACCGGTGTCGATGTTGACCGTCCGATTGAGCCACTCCGGTTCCGGGATGGGAGTATGTCCGTAAACGACCATCGCCGAGCCCCGGTACTCCGCTGCCCAATTGCATCGAACGGGGAGTCCAAACTCGTCGGTCTCTCCGGTCGTTTCCCCATACAAGGCGAAGTCCCGCACCTTGCCGGAGCCTCGCCCCTGCATTTCTTCCTTCATCCCCGCATGGGCAACAACCAGTTTGCCATCGTCGAGCACGAAGTGGCTGATGAGTCCATCGAGAAAGTCCGCCAACGATTGGCAAAACGGACCACGCACCTCGTCGGGTAAGGCGTCGATCTCGGCGAGCGTTTGGGCCAGGCCATGCGTGATCCGGACATCTCGGCCACTCAGCTTCTTAAGCAGCTTCATGTCGTGGTTGCCGGGGACGCAAAGGGCCGAACCAAACTGAACCATGTTCCGCACGGTGCTCAACGTGTCGAGCACTCGTGGTCCTCGATCCACGAGATCGCCGACGTAGACTGCTTTTCGGCCAAGTGGATGGTGATAGGCGATGTTGGTCCATCCTGGCTCCGACTCAGCGATCACGAGTTTCTCGTATCCCAACCGACCAAGGAGTTCTTCCAACTCATCGGCACAACCATGCACGTCGCCGATGATGTCGAATGGGCCGTGTTCGTGGCTGCGGTCATTCCACAACGGGACACGTTCGATGACGGCCGCTTCGATCTCCTCGACGCTGTCCAGCACGATGACGTGCCGGAAGCCTTCTCGCTTCAGCCCTCGGAGTGCTCGCCGCAATTGCGACTTCTGTTGTCGGATCACGTGCGGACCGAACGCCCGATCCTGCCGATCCCGATTCCGCTCGTGGCAGAGGTCTTCGGGAAGATTCAAGACGATGGCGACCGGCAGACAGTGATACTTCCGGGCGAGAGCCACCAACGGTGCTCGGGCCTCGGGCTGAACATTGGTCGCATCGACGACGGTCAGTCGCCCCCGCGCCAGCCGCTTGGCCGCAACGTAGTGCAGCACGTCGAAGGCGTCGTTGGTCGCCGCTTGATCGTTCTCATTGTCACTCACCAACCCACGGCAGTAATCGGAGGACAGCACTTCGCTGGGCAGAAAATGCCGACGTGCAAACGTACTCTTCCCCGACCCACTGGGGCCGATGAGGACGACGAAGGAGAGCTTGGGAATCTTGATGTGCATGCGGACTCGTTTCTGGTGAACTCGTTCAGTCACGCTGAAACACTCCCATCTGCGTCGGCGAGCCGACGAGTTCATCTACCGGGCCGACCGGAACGAACCGCACGACGTATCCATGCTGTGCCGCGACACGATTGGCCCAGTCCTGAAACTCCTGCCGGGTCCACTCGAAGCGATGATCGGAGTGGCGGAAGTTTCCGGCGGGGAGCGACTCCCACTTCACGTTGTATTCGCTGTTGGGTGTCGTCAGCACCACTGTCTGGGGCCGGGCGAACTCGAACACCACTCGCTCGAATGCTGACAACCTCGGTGGATCGAGGTGTTCGATCACTTCGACAACCGCCGCCGCATCAAAGTTCGCCAAACGCTGGTCTCGATAGATCAGCGAACCATGAATCAGCTTGATCCGCTCGGCCTGACGATCGGGAATCCGGTCGAGGTTGAGCCGACGGTGGGCGATCTCCAGCGACCGGATCGAAACATCCAAGCCAACGATCCGCTCAAACTGCCGGTCGGCCAGAATGTCACGGAGCAGTTTGCCTTCGCCGCAACCCAGGTCCAGCACGCTCCGGGCACCGCTGCCACGCAATGCGGCCAGCACCGTACCGTGGCGTTGTTCGTTCAGGCTGACAGTTTGCTCCAACGACTCTTCCGGTCCCCATCCCGTTGGCTCTTCGTCCGCTTCGTCGACTTGCTCTTCCTCAACCAGCCGGGCCAGGGCCTCCCGGTACAGGTTGGACCTGTGCCGCAGGTAACGACGAGTGATCAGTTCCTTCTCGGGGTGAGACGCCAGCCAACCGGCCCCGTGTTCCAGCAGCTTCTCCAGTTCGTCGTCGCCGACGAAATAGTGCTTCTGGTTGTCGAACACCGGAACCAGCACGTAGAGATGCGTCAGCAGTTCCGACAAGGTGGTTGTGGCGGCAATCGTCACGGAGAAATACGGACTCTCACCCCATTCGGGAAACTTGTCGTCGAGTGGGTGGCGTGTCGTTTCGACGGTGTAGCCCAGCGGCTCGAAGATCCGCTGCACGAGTCCTTCCCCGCCGCGAACGGGCAGCACGTCGATGCGGGCCGTCAGTGGAATGGGCGACGTGACCAACTCCGGTCGATCCTTGCAGCGGCCGGACAGGGCCGACCCGAAGACTTGAGAGATGGCAACGCTCAGGAATGACGACGCCACATAGGGCCGGTCATTCACGTATTGCCCCAAGAGAAAACTCTGCTCCCGACTCTTCCCTCGGACCATGCCCACCGGGTCTACGTCCAGCAGCAGTGCCGCCGACGTGCGTTCTTCCGAGACTTCGGGATAGAAGACGTGGGCTTGCCCAAAACTCAACTCGAAGCTCTGACACCGCTCCGGGTGCTTGTGGAGCAGGTAGCCCAGATCGGTGGCGGGTTCGTGGGTGGTGGAGATGGTCAGCAGCACAATGATGGTCCAAAGAAAGAGGAGAACGCCACAATGATGCACAAAGCCCATCGAACCAAGAACGGTTCGATGGGCTGCCGCACACCAACCGAAGTGTGCGCCAGGGGGTTACCGGATTAGGCCCCCGCGGTGAAATAGGGTAAAAGAGTGGGCCAAGAAAAAAAAGCCACAC
>JANODP010000171.1:0-22361 GCA_031412755.1 Schlesneria sp.
CAAACCGGGGGCCAAACATGACTGTATTGAAAATTAACACCGCCTCGCCGCCTTTTGGTTTTTGGTGTGCCTGACCCCAGCGCGCGGGAGGTCCAATGTCGAGGACTCATCGTGCCGAGTCGTCTACTAGCCACCGGACTGCTCGCACTGGTCGCTGCGACATGGAAACTGTGGACGCCGCAGGACGTCTTTCCGCAGGTGCCGCTGCTGCGCGCGGCGTGTGACTGGCCGGGCTGGTTCGACTGGGTCTGCCTGGCGGTGTTGGTGGCGTCAGCGCTGACGCTGCTCGTCGTCGGACAACGAGGTGGGTGGGGTCGAGGCTCCTGCCTCGCGATGGCCGTGTCGCTGGCGGGCTTCTTTGTTCTCGATCAGCATCGCCTGCAACCGTGGGCGTGGCAGTTCTTCCTGCTGGCGGTGCTGCTGTCACTCGCGGACGACACCACCGCGCGACGCGGTTGGCGGTGGCTGGTGATCGGCATCTACTTCTGGTCCGCCGTATCGAAGCTCGACTACACCTTCTGCCACGAACAGGGACCGGCTCTGTTGGGAGGGCTCAAGCAGGCGATGGGCCTGCGCGGTGTGCCGAACCGTTGGTCGGAGGGACTCGATGTCTGCGGCTCATTCGGCATCGCTCTCGGAGAGTTGAGTGTGGCCATGCTGCTGGCATGGCCCCGTGCCCGCTGGCTTGGTCTGTGGACCGCCACACTCATGCACCTCGCGCTGCTCGCCGCACTCGGCCCGTTCGGACTGAATCATTCGCTCGGCGTGCTGCTCTGGAATGTCTTCTTCCTCGTCCAGAACTGGCTGCTGTTCGGTGAGGCCCCACCGCGTCCCTCTTCCGGGGAGACCGTGTTCACCCAAGTTCGCTCCTGGCTGCGGGACCTCGCGACGTGGCCAACATCCCGCCCGAATCGCCTCGCGCTGGGAGTCATCGCCGCAACGATGGTCTGGCCGGTTTTGGAACCCTTCGGCTACTGCGACCACTGGCTGGCGTGGGCGGTGTATTCGGCACGAAGCGAGAGTGTTGTCGCGTACGCATACTACGAAGAAGAAAAAAAAGAAAACATAACCTATCGACCAAGCCAGCCTCACAAACTCGCGAAATGGTCGCTCCAGGAATTGAACGTGCCGATCTATCCGCAGGCTCGGTTTCAGATCGGCGTCACGATTGCGAGTCTTGACCGCACCGCACTCAAGTCGGATCGGTGGTTAGTGCGGGACGTTCCGAATCGTTGGACGGGAGCGACTTCACACAATCCGGAACCCGAAGAGTTGGGCGTACTCACTTCAGCGTATCGTTGGAATTGGCAGCCACGGTGGAAGACGTTCGCGGCCCCGCAAAAGAACCCGTCACACTAACCCTCTCCACGCAAAGCCGTTTCCATGTCGGTGTGACGCTCTCTGCCATCGGGCGGTACGACGTGGTCGAACCCAAGGGAATGCCGAATCCGGAAACGTGTTCTCCGCCCACCGTAACGCAACTCCATCGGCCACAATGATGTCAGAAGCGTGATGTTTTTTGGGTCGGCTCTGAGAACCGCTTCCTTCGGGGCGAAACCGGCCTGAAATGAGTTCCATGCCGATTTGCATCCAACGGACGCCACAACTTAGGAGTAATTCACCTGAAATTAACGGCTAGAGCCTTGACAGACTGGGGCAACTGCTTGACTGTCGCCTCCCGTCGGGCTATCTTTCCGCCCGTCATTGTGCTGGAGCGGCTCGAGACACTGGTTGATTTCTCGATCTCGAAGCGTGACTCACTTTCTCAACTCATCTTTCGTTTTCACCTGATTTCTTGGGTTTTCACTGATTCCCCGACAGGGATCTTGCGATTGGCCCGTCTTTCGCGTTCAGCCGCAGGTTCATCCTGACTTGAGTGCGCAGCAACTCGCGTTTTTCGGCTGACGCCGATCTGGTTTTAGGTCTGATTTCTTCTCGTTCTTAGGAGCACGCCGTGCGAAAAATGTCCACATCCCCGAAAACCTCGAAGCCTCAACGTGGCGGGTTCACGTTGATTGAGCTGTTGGTCGTGATCGCGATCATCGCGGTTCTGATCGCCCTGTTGCTTCCCGCCGTCCAGCAGGCGCGTGAGTCCGCACGACGGACACAGTGCAAAAACAACTTGAAGCAAATCGGCCTGGCGCTGCATAACTTCCATGATGTCTATGGCAACTTCCCTCCGGGATTGTTGGACGATGATACCCGCAATTACAATTGGAGAACCTACCTGCTGCCGTACATGGATGCGGCTCCTGTGTATCAAGCGCTGGTCGGAGTTGGTGCGACACCGGGATCTCTTGGTGCCCAATTGTTCCCCAAAGGCGGACTCCCGAACCTCATTCAACCGGATCTGAATGCGATCTTTCAAACTGATAATGGTTGCGTTGGGTATACGCCAACTTATGACAACATGAATGAAGTCAATCAGAATCATGGAATTAGCGCTGGCAAAAGGCAAATGCCAGCGTGGGTCTGTCCTTCAGACGTCCTGCCTCCGGCCGATAATAATGGATTTGGAAAGGCAAACTACATGGGAAATTCGGGGACACTTAACTATACCCCGAACGCACTTTCGCCCAGCACAAACTGGAATGCGTGTGCCTCGATCAAGGGGAACCAACAGCGAGGAATCCTGTTGTACTCGAATGACAACAACAGGGGTTGGGTCGTGAACATCGGTGAAGTCAGCGACGGCACCAGCAACACGATTGCCGTGGGTGAGGGAACGGTGGTGCAAACACAAGTCACTCCAACAAACATCGGAGACTCGTCGTTCCCCGTCTGGGTCGGGGGAAATGACAATGGTGCCTGCGACGGCTGGGATGGAGGCGGGGGTTCCTTGAAGGTGACGAATCCGGACATGCGAATCAACATGTGGAAGACCCATACCACGGCAGCATTTGGAACTTTGATTGTGGACAATCGGGTTCTGGCCGCCTTCGGCAGCCAGCATGTGGGTGGAACTCATTTCTTGATGACTGACGGGGCTGTGAAATTCGTCAACGAAAACCTCGACATCTTCGTGTATCAAAACGTCGGTTCACGCAACGAGGGCGGATCGACTGGCGATTTCTAAATTGACTCGCGTTAGCTCTAGTCTTAACTCAAATCCGGGCGGTCGAGCATTCGGCTGCCCGGCTTCTTTTCAATGTGATTCTCGGAGAATGAAAATGGAACGCGGTCATGCTCGGGTGGTTCGTTTTGTAATGGCGTTGCTCATCGGCGTGGCAGCCGTTTCTGGTTGTGGGAGTGGTGCGGGAAAGAGTCCCGTGGCGAAAGTCAGTGGCAAGGTGACTTTCGACGGCCAAGCCGTGACCGGCGGGACAATTTCCCTGTTCCCCACGGGAGCTGCCAAGGCAACTGAGGCCGGCAAGGCCGGAATCTGCTTGATTCAATCCGATGGTTCGTTCAAGGCGAGCACTTATGGTGAATTCGACGGGGCCATCATTGGCAAGCACCAAGTCATGTACTCGCCCCCTTCGGTGGAGACACCGGTCGTGCCAGAAGGTGGCCATGCCCAAGCCCCTCCTCCGTCACCATATGACGGACTGGTTGCCAAAGAGACCCAAGTCGAAGTGAAGGCGGGAGAGAACTCGATCAACATCGAACTCGTCAAGGGGGCGACTCCAACCGCTGGGCCGGGCACTCCGACCGCTGGGCCGGGCACTCCGGCCGCTGCTCATGGCAAATGATTGTCGAATCTCATGCGGACGCTGCCCACCTGGCGAATGGCCCTCCTGACCAGATCGTTTGAACCGCGGGATGCGGCGTCATTGGCCCTCTTCCGGGTGGCGTTCGGGTTGATCCTGATCGTGGAAGTGTGGCGGTATTTTCGGCATGGCTGGATCGGGGGCGTGTACCTGACGCCCCCGTTTCATTTCACCTTCGTGGGGTTCGGCTGGGTGCGGCCGCTCCCCGCCGAGGGGATGTATCTGCTTTTCCTCGGGATCGGCTGCGCCGCCGCGCTCGTGGCACTCGGCTGGTGGACCCGGTGGGCCTGCCTGTTTCTCGCACTGGCCCTGCCGTACATCGTCCTGATCGAGAAGGCGGCCTATCTCAACCACCTGTACCTGATCTGCACGCTGGCGTTCCTGATGGTGTTCGTTCCGGTCGATCGCCTGTGGTCGGTGGCCGCTCGTCTGCGACCCGTACCGCAGCCTCAGGTTGTCCCGGCGATCGCGCTCTGGGTGATGCGGGCTCAAATCGCCATCCCCTACGTTTACGGCGCGTTGGCCAAGCTGAACGGTGACTGGCTGCAAGGTCAGCCGATGCAGATGTGGATGTCGCGGATGACTCACGTCCGCGAGATCATCCCGGCGTTTGGAGAGCACTGGCTGGCGCTGGTCTTCAGTTACGGCGGCTTCCTGCTGGACCTGCTGGTCGTGCCACTGTTGTTGTGGCGACGCAGCCGACCGTGGGCGTTGGGAGCGGCCATCGCGTTTCACCTCGGCAACGTCGTCTTCTTCCGAATCGGCGTGTTTCCGTGGCTGATGATCTGTGCCACGACGCTCTTTCTGCCTCCCTCGTGGCCGCGCGCCGTGTTACGTCGGTTTCACTTCGCGAAGGCTCCCGCAATCGTTGAATCCCAGCCGAAGTCGCCTCATCGTTCGTGGTGGCTGGTGCTGACCGCCGTTTGGTTCGGAATCCAGTTCGTCCTCCCGTTTCGTCATGTCCTGTATCCCGGTCGAGTCGACTGGACCGAGGAGGGGACTCATTTCTCGTGGCGGATGATGCTGGCGGACAAAAATACGGCGATGCGACTGTTGATCGTGGATCGTGACACCAAGGGGGTGGCCGGCCAGGTCGATCCGCGCCAATACCTCACCCCGGTTCAAATCAACAAGATGAGCTACGACCCGGACATGCTGATCGAGTTCAGTCACTTTCTCGCCGACGAGTTTCGCCGGACGCATCAGCTTGAGGTGGAAATCCACGCGCAGGTGCTTTGTTCGTTGAACGGTCGCCGACCGCAACTGCTCGTCGATCCGAAGGTCGATCTCGCCCGGCAGCCCCGCACATTCGGCCATCAACCGTGCATTGTGCCGCTCACCGAGCCGTTGTTGGCCAAGCCGTGGTCGGGGCCGCCCGAGACCTGGTTCCGCAACGAGGAACTTCCCGACGTCTTTCACCGAGCTTTGAATGACGACAACCGCGTCGAGTGAGCAGGGCGATTGATTTCGAGAGTTCAAACGACTCTACTTCGTGACGTCAGGTTTCATTGGAAAGGACCGCGTCATGTCGAAAGAAAGTCTCTCGCGTCGCGAACTGCTTCAAGCCACGGTGGCTGCCGGTGCGGCGGCCTCCTTGACTTCGTTTGTCCCTCGAACGGTCGCCGCTGTCGACCAGAAGAAAGTTGCCATGAAAGGGAACATTAATCACTCCGTCGTCTTCTGGTGCTTCAACGTCTCCGAGGAAAAGTGGGACATCGAAAAGACGTGCCTGAACGCGAAGAGCCTCGGCTGCAAGTCGGTCGAAATCTGCGGCCCCGCGGAGTTCGGCACGATCAAGAAACACGGCCTGACATGCGCCATCGCGGCGAACGGGATGCCCGGTGCGCCGTTCATGAAGGGGTTGAACAACCCGGCCTATCAGCCCGAGGTCATTGCCGTCACGACCAAGATGATCGACGACTGCGCTGCGGCGAATGTCCCCAGCGTGATCGCCTTCACCGGCTACAAATGGAAGAACGCCGACGATCCGAACAGCGGCGAGATCTCGCTCCAGGAGGGGGCCGACAACTGCGTCGCGGGGCTGAAGAAGCTGGCCGTTCACGCCGAGAAGAAGGGGGTCACGGTCTGCATCGAGCACCTCAACACGCGCGACGGTTCGCATCCGATGAAGGGACATCCCGGCTATCAGGGGGACGACATCGACTATGTGGCGAACATCGTCCGCCGGGTCGGCTCGCCGCGCGTGAAGCTGCTGTTCGACATCTACCACGTGCAGATCATGAACGGCGACGTGATTCGCCGTCTCGAAGAATGCAAGGACGTGATCGGCCACATCCACACGGCGGGCAATCCCGGCCGGGCGGAACTCGACGACAAGCAGGAGATCAACTACCCGCCCATCATGCGGAAGCTGGTGGAGATCGGCTACAAAGGTTATGTCGGCCACGAGTTCATCCCGACGCGCGATGCACTCACCGGGCTTCGCGAAGCGGTCCAACTCTGCGACGTGTGAAAACCGTAGTCCTGCCGCTCCGTCGGCGGGAGTCTTGCGATCGGACTACTTGGCGCATCCTTGATCGACCGTCTCGCGCCCGGGGGCAGCATGGCTGAGTTGGCTCGCATCCTGTGGTTCGAGACGTGGTGGTCGTGGTCGCGCCCGGCGAGTGAACCGTACCTCTGGACCGACTATGCCTGTCGCGGTTTCAACTTCGTTGAGGCGACCGCGTGGTTTGTGTTTGCGGTGCTGGTCCTGCGCCGCTGGAGGCGTCACCGTCGATCGAGCCTCGAACTGTGGTACGCCCTCGCGTTCGGGCTGTTCGGTCTCTCGTACCTGATCGAGGCGTGGAGGTTGACCTCGTGGCTGTTGTGGTGGAAGGGGGCGAACCTCGTGACGCTCTTTTGGCTGCGACGAACCGTCCTGCGACGGTACGATCCCGGGTCGCGTCTGTTCTGACATCGTTGCAACGAACCATTCCAGAGGAGTGTCCATCGTGTTCAACCGTCGCGAGTTTCTTGTCGCCTCCGGAGCCGGTCTCATTGGTGGTGCGTTGGTCTTCGGTGGCGAGGCCGAAGCGAAACGACGCAAGAAGCTGGCGGTCGTCACGACGCTGTGGAACTACCGCTCGCACGCCTGGCACATGGCCGAGCGGTTTCTGCACGGCTATCCGCTGCGGGGGAAGTGGCATCGCCCCGAGTTCGACGTGGTGTCGGCCTATGTCGACCAGTCACCCGAAGGGGATCTGAGCAAGGATCGCGCAAAGGAATTCGGGTTCACGATCCATCCAACCATCGCCGAGGCCCTGCGGTGCGGTGGTGACAAGCTCGCGGTCGATGCCGTGCTGGTCATCGGCGAGCACGGCAACTATCCGATCAACGAAATCGGGCAGAAGCAGTATCCGCGCTATCAGTTCTTCAAACAGGTGGTCGAGGTATTTCGGAAGGACGGCCACACGACTCCCGTCTTCAACGACAAGCATCTGTCGTGGAACTTCGACTGGGCGAAGGAGATGGTCGATACATCCCGGTCCATGAACTTTCCGTTCCTCGCCGGTTCGTCGTTGCCGGTGACGTGGCGCATGCCGGCGATCGACATGCCCTACGGGGCCGAGGTTGAAGAGATCATGTGCGTGGCCTACGGCGGGGTCGATATCTACGACTTCCACGCTCTGGAGACGATGCAGTGCATGGCCGAACGCCGGCGCGGCGGCGAGACCGGCGTCGTGGCGATGCAGGCCCTGCGCGGAGACGCCGTCTGGCAGGCACTCGTTGCGGGTTCATGGGCCAAGGGTGGTTGGAGCCCCTCGCTGTTCGAGGCGTGTCTGTCGCGCAGCCACACACTGGCTCAAGCTCCCACGCTCAGCCATCGCTATCCCACGACCGAACAGATGCGCGAGTGGGTCAAGGAACCGATCGCCTACCGTTTTGAGTACGCCGACGGCCTGAAGGCGACGATGCTATTGATGAACAAGCTGACCGAAGACTTCACGTTCGCGGCGAAGCTGAAGGGACAGGCCGAGCCGCTTTCGACGCTGTTCCACCTGCCGCCCAATCCCAACGTGGTCTACTCCGCCGCGCTGATGTCAAACGCCGAGACGATGTTCAACACCGGCAAAGCCCCCTACCCCATCGAGCGAACGCTGTTGACCAGCGGTCTCGTCGCCGCCGGCCTCAAGTCGCTCGCCTCGGATCAGAAGCGGATCGAGACCCCGCACCTCGCGGTCCGTTATATGGCTCCCCGCGAATCGACCTTCTTTCGCGAATAGCCTGCTCGCGTCGCTGACCTGAGAAGTCCAAAGTTGTTACGAGCTGTCGCTGGTGTGGGACTGCATTTCCATGAACGAAACGTCACTGAGTCTGCTCGATTCCGCCCGTGAGGAGGCGAGCCAGGAAGCTTGGCAGCGGCTGGAAGGAATCTACTCACCGCTGCTGAGGCAATGGCTGCTGCGGTTTGAAGTCGCGACTGCGGATGCCGAGGACTTGAATCAGGATGTTCTACTGACCGTCTCCCGCGAGCTTCCTCGATTTGAGCACTCCGGCCGAACGGGAGCCTTTCGCAGTTGGCTGCGGACAATTTTGGTCCATCGCCTGCGCGATTTTTGGAGATCGCGAAACTACCGGCCGGCCGCCGCGGGAGGCAGTACGTGGATGGAGCAACTCCATCAACTGGAAGACGAATCGAGCAGCGTCAGCCGCGAATGGAATCTCGAACACGACCGGCATGTGATGGCTCGGCTGCTGGAACACGTTCGGCCGCGCTTCGAGGCCAAGACCTGGGAAGCGTTCCGTCGGCAGATGTTTGACGGCCAGCGAGCCGATGCCGTCGCGACGGAACTCGGCATGCCGCTGAACTCCGTTTATGTCGCTCGCAGCCGAGTGCTCAGCACGCTCCGCCGCGAAGCCGCGGGGCTGATCGACGAGTCGCCGTAGAATGGATCGAGTCATCGAGACCCACCAACGGGTCTGTGAGGCCCCCTCTCTTGAAAGTCACTGCGTGCGAGCGATTCCAGGTTAGGCTGCGTGCGGCCTGACACGATCATTCGGTTCGGCTCTATGAACGACCACAACTTGGCAAGTGATTCTCGTGGCGATAGTTTGGCGTCGCCTCAACCGCCGCATTTAAAATCGCGATCTCGAAAGGCCGCGTGCGGCTCACTTAACTGTTAGTCCTCTTCATAATCTGGGCCGAGAACAGAGAGCAACAAAAGCAATGGCAAAAAAATCGACATCGACGAAGGCGACACAAAACAAAGCACCGAAGGCCAAAACAACGCCCGCTCAGACGAAGAGCACGACCATGACTCTGGAGGAAGCCCTCCGACAACTTGAGTCGCTGGGCAACGCGGGGGTGCGTGCCCAAAACGCCAAGAGCGGGCCTTTGGGCAGCGGCGCCGGGGACAATCAGTTCGGCGTCTCACGCGGAGACGTTCGAAAACTGGCAAACAAGATCAAGACCAATCACGAATTGGCTTTGTCTCTGTGGAAAACCGGAAACATTGACGCCCAGTTCCTGGCGACGCTCCTGATCGATGTCAAACTTCTGTCGGCCGATGACATGGAGCGAATCGTGAAGTCGACCAGTTGGATCTGGGTGGCCGACTGGCTCTACTCCTATGTCTTGAAGGAGCACGCCGACAAAGAGACTCTCCGCAAAAAATGGATGACATCGGATGACCGCTGGACGGCCCGCGCCGGCTGGCAACTAACGGCCGGGCGGGTCGCGAAGAGCCCCGAAGGACTCAACCTCGACGCGTTGCTCGATCGCATCGAGAAGGAGATGGGCGCCGCCGTCCCCGAAGTTCGATGGACGATGAACATGTGCCTGGCGGAAATCGGCATCCACTTCCCCAAACACCGCAAGCGGGCGCTCGCAATCGGTGAGAAGTTGGGAATTTATCGCGACTATCCCTGTTCCAAGGGCTGCACCTCACCCTTCGCTCCGATCTGGATCAATGAAATGGTGAGACGGCAAGGCTGAATACGTCGCCCATCCGACTGCATATCCGCGCGCAGGATGACCATCGCATGCACCCGCGCTGCCAATCGGGTGTTTTGAAGTTGAGGCGTCACTCCGGCGGCCGGGTGATGCGTGTCGTTAGGCATCTGAACTGAGAAGGGAACACAATGGCCGGCAAGACGTCCAAGAAGTCGGCGAACGTCGCCAAGAAGGCCGCCGCCAAGCGGGTCGCTGCGACGGGAGCCAAACCGCGCAAGGCGGCACCGAAGCCGCAGGCCCGCAAGGTCGCAAAGCCAGTCGTAAAACTCCTCTCCGGCGGCAACCCTCAGATCGCGAAGGGCTACGGCGACGCTCCCGTGCAGGCTTACATCGCGGCCATGCCGGGCTGGAAAAGCGACGTCGGCCGCCGCCTCGACGCGCTCATCGAGCGCACCGTCCCCAACGTCTACAAGGCGGTCAAATGGAACTCGCCGTTCTACGGCATCGAGGAAGGGGTCTGGTTCCTCGGCATCCATTGCATCACGAAGTACGTCAAGGTGGCCTTCTTCCGCGGCACGTCGCTGCGCCCACTTCCCCCCGTCGAGTCCAAGCAGAAGGAAGTGCGTTACTTCCACATCCACGAAGGCGACGAGATCGACGAAGCTCAGTTCGCCGCTTGGGTGAAGCAAGCCAGCCAATTGCCCGGGGAAAAAATGTAACGTGATCAGAGCGAAGTTATCTTCCGCTTCAGTGTCACCGAAGGAATCGCATGCCAATTCACAAGGACATCCGCGCCTATAACGCGTCGCAATCGGCCGGCGACAAGCGGATCTGCAACGCTCTCGCCAAGGCCATCGATCAACACCTGCCGGGTGCCGAGAACAAGATCTGGCACCGGCATCCGGTGTGGTTCTTGGACGGAAATCCGATTGTCGGCTATAGCAAGCTCAAGGACTGCATCCGCCTCCTGTTCTGGAGCGGCCAATCCTTCGACGAGCCTGGTCTTGAGCCCGAAGGAAGTTTCAAGGCCGCCGAAGCACGGTATACCTCCGACGATCAGATGACCCCCAGCGATCTCAAGCGGTGGCTCACGAAGGCGATCGAGATCCAGTGGGACTACAAGAACATCGTGAAACGAAAGGGCAAACTCGAGCGATTGAAGTAGGCCCCAGGTGGGGCGCGCGTCAGTGGTCGCCGAGGCCGGATCGTCATGTCGAAATCTCCAACTGCAGAATTCCAGAGTTCCGCCGGCGCCGTGATGATCAGGGTGCCGGCCGGTTCTTTCACCATGGGGAGCCCGGAGTCCGAGGACGGCCATCGGGCTTGGGAACAGCAGCGCGAAGTCACTTTCGTGAACGACTTCTATCTGGGGAAAACGCCGGTCACGCAGAAGCAGTATGAAGCGGTCACAGGCACCAATCCGACGGATCATGAACAGATTGGGGAGGCACCGGTTGATTCGGTGAGCTGGGACCAGGCGACTGAGTACTGTCAAAAGCTCACCCAACTCGACCGCGAGGCCGGAGTGCTCCCTGACGACTGGGAGTATCGGTTGCCGACGGAAGCGGAATGGGAATACGCCTGCCGGGCGGGAAGCTCGGAGCCACGGCATGGCGAGCCGCAGGAGGTGGCGTGGTGTCATGACAACGCCGACAAAAAACCGCACGCAGTTGGTCAGAAGGCGCCGAACGCGTGGGGGTTCCAGGACATGCTCGGTAATGTCTGGGAATGGTGTCAGGACTGGTTCTGCATGGCGAGTTCCGCTCGGTCCGTTCGCGGGGGGAGCTACTTCAACAGTGCCCGCTTCTGCCGTTCCGCCCAGCGCTGGGGCTGGAATCCGAACGGTCGCGGACGCTACTGCGGTTTTCGATTGCTCGCTGCCGCGACCGGCTCGTTCGACCTGAGTCCGCCGATCGATGACTTTCCGACGCAGAAACGACCGCCGTCTCTCTTCGATGCCATCGACGCGAACGATTTCGATTTGGCCTTACAAGTCATCACGGCCGATCCCGCTGCGGTCGAGTCCGTGGATGGCATCCCGCCGCCGCTTCACGATTGCATCTACGGAGACAGACCGGAATGGCTGGAGTGGCTTCTGGATCATGGAGCTGATATTGAACGCCGCGAACAGGACTACGGTTCGACGCCGCTCAACACCGCTGTCGTCCATCGTCATCAGAGAATCATCCGGACTTTGGTCAAGCGAGGTGCCGATGCCACACGCGCCATGGACCTTGCGCAGCGCGGATTGGCCGGTGACTTCGAAGATGACCCTCGCCTTGATCGCGAAGGATATCGGGAAATCGTCGAGTTACTTCGAGAGCTTGGCATCGGTTCGCGCGTTATACTTTCCGACGAAGCACTTCAAGTCGAAACAGAATGAGAGACGGACCATGACTTTCCACGGATCAGTTCGCAACGGCGTGGTCGTGCTCGATCCGCCCATTGAGTTGCCGGAAGGGGCCGAAGTGACGGTTCAGTTGGATGAACCTGCGAAGCCGTCGAAAGGGAGTCGGCTGATGAAATATGCCGGCCAAGCGAAGGATTTGCCTCCTGATGCCTCGCGCAGCATTGATCGGCTGCTCTACGGAGAGCAGCCTTCATGACCGACTCGTTCGCCGACACGTCTTTCTTTGTGGCGTTCCTGAGCGTCCGCGACATCGATCACGAAACCGCCGTCGATCTGATGGAGAACTTCGAGGGACGGATCGTGACCACCGACTGGGTTCTGGTGGAACTCGGTAACTTTCTCGCCAAGAGTTCGATCCGAAATCTGTTCGCTGCGTTCGTCCGTGATCTTCCCACGGACCCGCGTTTTGAAATCATCGCCGCCGACGGAGACCAATTCGAGTCTGGTTGTGCGCTCTATGACGCGAGACCTGACAAGGAATGGTCGTTGACCGATTGCATTTCAATGGTCGTACTCGAACATCGCTCGATTCGCGACGTCTTCACCGCCGACCATCACTTTGAGCAAGCGGGATACAAAATCCTGCTGAAGTGACCGATCCGTATGCTTGAGCGATTACTTCGCGAACTTGGCATCGGTTCGAGACAATAACCGACCATTGTTCGGTTCAGGAATCGTGTCCCAAGCTGCTGAGGTGTCGCCGATGGATACCGCCGCCGCTACCTCGACATTCACGACGACGACCCGCTCGACGAAGCTCAATTCACCGCTTGGGTGAAGCCAGCCAATTGCCCGGCGAACGAATGTGAGCCGCCAGTGCGCTGTTCCACCGAATGAGGAACCACTATCGCAGAATAGCCAATTTGGAGTCAGCGATGTCCTTCGAACGATTGCAAAAGCTCTGTGAAATCTCCGATTACTCCAAGGGATACATGGAGTTCGTGCATGAATGGGGTGCCAAACGCCACGCCCTTCGCGTGAGCATCGACGACTTGCCCCGGTTGGTTGAGGAGTACAAGAACCGCAAAGAAGGGCCGTATCCCGTTAACCCGGAAATCACGCTCGTCGATCCGGTGCCCGCCGTCCGTTTGGCGAACTCCTGCGAGAGCGTCGGTCACCTCGTCTACAGCATGTCCGAACTAGCAGCTCGACTCGCGAACAAGATTTCGCAGACGTTTCCACAAAGCTTTAATGACCTTCGGAAGAAAGCACGCAAGGGGGAACTCGATGCAACGGTCACCAACGCGATTGGCGATTTGCAGTGGTATGAGCGAATCAGGGAGATCCGCACCGAGTGGGCGCACTATTCTAGCCCCTTCGTTGGCAGCTCCGGTGCCGAGCCCTCAATCGTCCTTCGCTCCTTTCGATCCCAGGGAGATCGCGTCCATTTCAATGGCCGCGTCTCGTTTACCGTGGACGAGCTCATGCAGTGGGCCGAATCAGCGTTTCGCACGATCGACGGCCTTGCCGATTACCTCTTCCGCCATCACCTTCTCCCTTCGTTCGACTACCAAAAGAAGATTCGCCAACTCGTTCGCGACAAGAACGGCTGGCCGATCATCAAAGACGGTCGCCCGCAAACCGAAGAAATGACCATCGCGGACTACATGTTCAAATTCGGGATATTGGAGGAATGTGCGACCATGGAGGGTTGGGCCGCCAAACTGAACATCCCTGTTGAACGACTTCAAGCGGAACTGGCTGGGGTAACCGGTGTGAAGGGGCTGACGCCGGAAGGAACGGAGGCCGAGTACTTTCCCATCCGCACCATCAACGCCGTCATCGAGCGGTTGCGGGAGACCCGCGCCGAGTGCGTAGAGTAGTGCCGATGTGTTCGATAGATTGGCGGTGTCGTCGCCCGACAACGCTGCGGCGTTTCCTTGAGAGTGCTTGTCTACGGCGTGTTGCCCATTTTCGATTCAAAACCCGGAGGCCTGCCGTGCATCGTCTCGTCGCCATTTTCATGCTGGTTCTGCTGAGCGTTGAGGCTCGTGCCGACGATCCCGATGCCGATGTGAGAAGCGTCATCGACCGCGGCCTGACCTTCCTGGCGAAAGATAACCTGGCCTGGAAGGAATCGAAGAAGTGCTACGAGTGCCACCACGCCCCGTTCACCATCTGGGCCTTGAACGAAGCCAAGAATCATCGCTACCCAGTCGATGTCGAGCCGTCCAAAAAGGGGAGTGAGCAACGACAACCATGAAGAAGAGCAAGTGCGGCGTCGAGGAAGGAAACGGAGGCGACTCTCCCTCTCAGGAAATCGATGCGAGAATCAAGGAACTGCATGATTGGCGGGGCGAGACGCTCGCTCGGGTCCGAATGCTCATCAAGCAGGCCGACCCCGAAGTGTTCGAGGAAGTGAAATGGAGAAAACCGTCGAACTCGATGCTCGGGGTTCCGGTGTGGTCGCACGACGGCATCATCTGCACCGGAGAGACGTACAAGCAGGTCGTGAAGCTGACCTTCGCCAAGGGTGCTTCGCTGGAGGATCCTTCACGCCTCTTCAACTCCAGCCTCGAAGGCAACACCCGGCGTGCCATCGATCTCCATGAGGGGGACAAGATTAATGAAAAGGGGTTGAAGGCGCTCATTCGCGCCGCCGTGGCACTGAACACGTCGGTGCGAGCGACTGCCCGCCCCGTCCGCTCTCAGAAGAGACCAAAGAGCGTTTGAGGGGCGTCGTGAAACTAAGTAGACCCGCATCGTGGGATAGGCTTCCAGCCTGTCAGATTCTCCGCAAAATGACAGGCTGGAAGCCTATCCCACTGCCTACTTTTCTCTGCGGGTCCACTTAGGTTTCCTGTAGCCACGCTCGCCGAGAGCGTGGGGGAATTTGGCCGAATCGCAATCGGCCCACGCTCTTGGCGAGCGTGGCGACCTTGATCGCGACTTTCACTTCGGCGAAGCGTTCGGCGTTCCTGTCGCGGGGTGACAGGGCTACGGAGAATCTTTCGGATTCTCGTGTAAGAATGCCCTGCGCCATGCACTTTCCTTTGCTGAGCAATCGCCCCACAGGTGCTTCACCTCTCTTCAGGAGCCACACCGATGCCACGACCTTTTGTCATTGCCTTGTTTGCGTGTTTGATGGCTGTCAGCGGTTCGCCCGTCGTTCGGGCGGAGGATGCCGGCCCGGCCAAAGACGTCCCGGAATTGCAGGTCTTGCAGCACTACGCCGGAACGTGGGATGTCGTGATGGAGAATGCCGCCAGTAAAAACGAGTCGACGGCGAAGTGGATTCTCGGCGGGCGGCTGCTTGAGCAATCGGGAGTCATGCACTCGCCGGACGGCCCGGACATTTGGGTGACGACGCTGTTCACGTTCGACACGGAGGCCAAGAAGTATCGCAGTTGGACGTTCGTCTCGAACGGCTCGACTAACCAGGCCGAGATGACCTGGGACGCGAACGCGAAAACGATGACATCGGTGACGCAGCCGGATGCCAACGGAGTGCGTGCGAAGGTCACGGCAGACTTTTCGACGGCGGGGAAGGAGCGTTGGAAGTTCATCTACACCGATCGCGATGGCAAGCAAGTCGGCGAGATGGCGGGTGAGAACACGCTGCGAAAGGACGGATCATCGAAGACGACGACCAAGACGGCTGTGAAGGAGCCTGAACGCTCGGCGGAACTCAAACAGCTCGACCGATTCCTCGGAACTTGGAAGACCGAGTACCGATTGCCCAAGGCCGAATGGACTCCCGAAGAAAAGAGCGGCTCGGCCACGATGGTCTTCACGCGAGAACTCGGCGGGCAGATGGTCCGCGAACGAACGAAGCACGCCGATGGGACCGAGAACACGTTCCTGATGCTGTTCGATTCGGATCGCAAGCAGTACCGCGCGTGGTGGTTCTCCTCGACGGGACAGTTCAACAACTCGACCGGTTCGTGGGATGAAGTGGCGAAGGCGTTCACTTGGAAACTGACCGATGCGGATGGACTCGCCAGCATGGCTCAGCATCGGTTCGTGAATGATAAACTCGATTGGACGGTGCTGGTGGAGAACCCGCAGAAGGTCGCGATGTTCCGCATGGAGGGGACGAGCATTCGCGTGAAGGATGCGGCTAAGCCGGTGAAGTGACGAAGGCCATTGAAACACAGAGGCCACGGAGATTGCCGTGCCACGCAACTCTGTGCCTCTGTGTTTCAACAATTCCGAGGACCAGCGAATGACCACCGAAAGTTCAACTCATCCCGCAAAAGACCAATTGATCGCGTTCGGCCAAGGGAAGCTCGCGGCTGACGAGTCGTCGTCGGTCGAGCAGCATCTCGAAGTCTGTCACGAGTGCTGCGAGACGTTGCTCGATTTGAAGGACGACACGTTCGTGGGACTGGTGAAGATCGCGCAGCCGAGCGACTCGGATCGTAGGATGGGCACTCTTGCCCGTCCTGAAATGGAGTCCAGCAAGACCGAGTCGAACAAAACAGGGACGGGCAAGAGTGCCCATCCTACGGACTCCGCACACTCCGCCACGTTGCTGGTGCAATCGGGAGCCGCGGTCAACGCCGATGAATTGCCCGCCGAATTGCGCGACCATCCGCGCTATCGCATCGTCGAATTGATCGGCCGCGGCGGGATGGGAAACGTCTATCGGGCCGAGCATCGGTTGATGAATCGGCCGGTCGCGATCAAGCTCATCAACTCGCAACTGATCCGACAGCCGCAGGCGGTCGAGCGGTTCCGGCGCGAGGTGCAGGCGGCGGCGAAGCTGACTCATTCCAACATCGTCACGGCCTACGACGCCGAGCAGGCCGGCGACGTTCACTTTCTGGTGATGGAGTTCGTCGAGGGGACGGACCTCGCCAGCGTCGTGAAACATCGCGGACCGATGTCGGTCGCCGAGGCGTGCGAGTGCATTCGACAGGCGGCGGAGGGACTCCAACACGCTCACGAAAAGGGGATGGTGCATCGCGACATCAAGCCGCACAATTTGATGCTGTCGGCTGAGGGACAGGTGCGGATTTTGGATTTCGGCCTGGCGGGGTTCGCGACGGAGACGGCACTCGGTAGCCACGTTCGCCAGAACGTGGGTGATACGCACGTCGTCCCACCGTCTGGCGACGGTGGCTACGACGCGAACGCGGCACACCTCACGACAGCCGGCAGCGTAATGGGAACGCCAGACTACATCGCGCCGGAGCAGGCCAAGGACGCGCACTCGGCGGACATCCGAGCGGACATTTACAGCCTGGGCTGTACGTTGCATTTCCTGCTCACTGGTAAGCCGCCGTTTGAGGCAGACAGCGTGCTCGCAAAGCTGAAGGCTCATGCGCAACAATCGCCGACTGCTCTCACGACGTTGCGAAACGATGTGCCGACCGAGTTGTCGCAGGTCGTCGCTCGGATGATGTCCAAGAACCCGGCCGAGCGGTTTCAAACTCCAGCCGACGTCGCCGAGGCGCTGGCTCCGTTCGCGAAACCGGCCATGTCACCGCCGAGGCGGCGGGCGCGGACGCTGGTGGCGGCGCTGTGGATGGGCCTCGTGGCGTTGCTGGCCGGCGTGATTTTCGTTCAGACCGACACGGGTCTCGTCGAGATTCATTCGGAAGTCGACAACGTCAAGATTTCCATCCAACAAAAAGATGGAGGTGGAATTGAGTTCCACGACTTGCAAACGGGGTCGCTGGTCAGACGGTTGTCGTCGGGCGATTACGAGGTGAAGCTGAAAAGTGCTCGCAATGACGTCGAGATCGTTAACGGTGACCTCAAGCTGAAGCGCTGGGGCAAGGCCGTGGTCACGCTGAGGCGCAAAACGGATGTCAAAAACCTTGCCGACTCCCGGATGTCCGGCCAGGCGGTGAAAGACGTCGCCGAAATTCGTCGCTTTGAAGGGCATGAGGGACCAGTTCGCGCCATCGCTTGGACGCCGGACGGCAAGGCGCTGCTGTCCGGAAGCGGCTTTCCCACTGGTGACCAGACGTTGCGGTTGTGGGACAGCGCGACGGGGCGCGAGATACGCCAACTGACCGGTCATCAGGGCCAAGTCTTCGCCGTCGATATCAACCGCGATGGCAATCGTGTGCTCGCAGCGTGCGAAAAGTCGATCCATTTATGGGATTTGACGACCGGTCAATACCTCCGAGAGCTTCGCGGGCATTCTGCGGATGTGACCACGGTCATTTTCTTACCCGACGGTCGCCACGCGCTTTCGGCCTGCCATGACAAGACCGTCAAGCTCTGGGATCTCGAGTCAGGTACGGAGAAACGTGAATTCACCGGCCACACGGGGGCCACGTTTGGATTAGCCGTGTTACCGGGCAATCGCCAGTTTCTTTCCGGAAGCTGGGATGGAACGATCCGTTTATGGGATCTTGAAACAGGCGAGAGTCTGCGCACTTTCACGGGTCACGCGACTTGGTGCGTCAAGATGCTGCCGGACGGCTTGCGTTTCCTCTCCTCCGGTGACGACGGCACGGTCCGTTTGTGGGAGATCAGTTCGGGCAAACAACTGCGCAAAATCAAAGCGCATGAGCGCCAGGTATTTGCCATGGACGTCTCCCCTGACGGCCAACTCGTCGCCTCCGGAGGTGATGGACTCGTCTCTCTGTGGAACGTGGAAACAGGCGAGCAGTTGGCAGGGGCCAGCCATCGCGAGTTTGTGTGGACTGTCGCGTTCGCGCCGGATGGAAAGTCATTACTCTCCGCCGGCGGTGGCGGATGGAAGTCGGAGAATTGGCATAACGGCGACGACTGGGTGATCCGACTCTGGAGACGGCCGGAGCAACCGAATGCGGACTGGACAGGTTGGCCGAAGGATGCCCCGCCGCCGGCCATCGCACGGTTCGACGCCGAGCAGGCGAAACAGCATCAGGCAGCCTGGGCTAAACACCTCGGCGTGCGGGTCGAATACACCAATAGCATCGGCATGAAGTTTCGACTGATTCCGCCGGGCGAGTACGTGATGGGAAGCAAGCCCGAAGAGGTCGCGGACGCACTCCAAATTGCCGGCGTGAACGAACAGGCGCAGGCATTGGCGAAAAGCGAAGCTCCGCAACACAAGGTGATCCTCACTCAACCGATCTACCTTGGCGTGCATGAGGTGACGCAGCAGAACTACGAATCCGTCATCGGGACGAATCCGTCGATCTTTGCGAAAACCGGTTCGCAAGAGGCGTTCCGAGTGAACTTCGATACGTCGAAACATCCCGTGGAAAACGTGAGCTGGAACGATGCGGCGGAATTCTGCGCGAAGCTGAGCGAGAACGAGAAACTCAAGCCCTGGTACAGTCGAACGGGAGAAACCGTGAAGCCCATCGAGGGCACCGGCTATCGCCTGCCCACCGAGGCGGAATGGGAATTCGCCTGCCGCGGCGGAACGACAACGAGATCCTGGGTCGGTGGCGTCGAACTCAAGGACGAAGACCTGTCGCAGGCCATCTGGATCGGAGACCAAGGGGGCCGTACGCATCCGGTCGGAGAATTGAAGACCAATCCGTTCGGGATGTACGACATTCATGGAAATGTCTGGGAGTGGGTGCAGGATGCGTGGAGCCCGACTTACTACGGACAGTTCACGACCAAGCCGGCCATTGATCCGAGTTTCCCGTTCGCTGACGGTTTGCAGCGCGTGCTGCGCGGCGGCGTATGGCCCTACTCCGCGTCCGGCTGCCGTTCGTCGTTTCGTCACGCCGAAGCCGCGTCGCACCGTCGCCACTACTTCGGTTTTCGAGTGGCATTGCCCGTCGATGCCGTGCGGCGGCTGAGTGAGAAGCCTGCACATCCTCCCAATGCCATCATTGATGCCGGTCGGTTCACGGGGCATGAGGGATCGGTGTCTCACGCGATTGTCTCGCCGGGCGGGAGGTACGGAATTTCCTGCGGCGCGGACAAGACGATCCGCGTGTGGGACATCGCGACTCAGGAGGAAAAGCGGGTTCTGAAAGGACACGAGGGATCGGTCTTCGGGCTGGCGATTTCGGCGGACGGAAAACTGCTGGCGTCCGGCGACAAGGCGAAGTCGATTCGGCTGTGGAATCTGGAAACCGGCGAGCAGGTCGGCGAATTGACCGGGCACACCGATGCCGTCACGGACCTGGCGTTCATGCCCGATCGCACGCATCTCTTGTCGGCGGGTTTCGACGACACCTTGCGGCTATGGCACGTCGCGGATCGCAAGCTGGTCAAGACGATCGACATCGGGACCAAGGTCGAGAAGATGATCCCGCTGCTCGACGGTCGGCGAGTCATGTTGAGCGGTGCTCACACTCGCGGCTGGGGACCGACCACCTACGATCTGGAGCAGGGGGAGAAGATCAACGCGACTCCGAACGCCTATTCCTGCATGGCGGTCAGCGCCGACGGACGCCTGTCGCTGATCGGTTCCATCACCGGAGTACTCGTCGTGCGCGACACAGTCAACGAGAAGGTGATCGTTCAAATGACGGACCCGCGAGCCAAGACGGCTCGCGACGCCGCCGCTCGCGACGCCGCGATCACGCCGGACGGTCGCTTCGCCATCACGACGACTCGCGAGAAGCAAATGCACCTGTGGGATCTCCACCAAGGCAAGGTGCTCTCCACCGCCGAATTAGACAGCATCAGCACGATTTCACTGTCACCGGACGGCCGCTTTGCTCTGACCATCGGCAACAAGGGGGGCGTCGGAGTCTGGCGACTTCCCGAAAGCGTGCTGGAACCCCTCTCCGCCGGCCCCAGCGACGACGTTCGAATGCAAAGCAAACGGGCGCAACCGGCTGCTCTGACTCCGCCGCCTGCACTGAAGTTGGGAGTGAAT
This sequence comes from Schlesneria sp., assembly GCA_031412755.1. Lineage (GTDB taxonomy): Bacteria > Planctomycetota > Planctomycetia > Planctomycetales > Planctomycetaceae > Schlesneria. The sequence goes on from JANODP010000171.1 coordinate 20,745, forward strand.
CTCGTGACTGATCCGTCGCTCGAAGAGACCGCGCTGGGTCAGAGGTATCCGAACGGTTGGGGAACCGGGAATGTGAATCCACCCGACTCGTTCAAGCACCGCGTCGCGGAGGGAGGCCGCACGGGGCAGCGCGGTTGGTTAATCGAAGGGGACGGCCAGTTTGCCGTCATTCCAACGAATCGTCCGCCCGCGCATCCCGCTTATCGCTATGCCGCGAGTGCCTGGGTGCGCGTCGAAGCCGGGTCGGCTCAAATCAAGTTGCTCTACTTCGACGCGAATGGTCAGTATCTCGGCGAGAACCGGGGCAACGTCAGCATCCAGCAGGGCGACTGGCACAAGCTCACGATGGTTGATGATCTCAAACGCTACCCCGAAGCTCGGTCGCTGAGCCTCGCACTGACAATGGTCGGCCAGGGAAAGGCGGTGTTTGATGACCTTGAACTGCTCGCGTTCGATGCGAACAAGCTGCCGGAGAAGTTCGAAGCGACCTACGGCGCAGCTTCGCATTCTGCCGACGTCTTCGACCGGTGGGTCGGTCGTTGGGAATCGACGACGACCTACGCTCCGACAGCCGTGACTCCCAATGAGCCAGTCCTCAAGGGCGAGACCATCGTCCGCAAGGTGCTCGACGACCGGTTCTTGCTGTGGCAATGGTCGAGCGACGACGGGCAATCTCAGTACCTGACGCTGCTGTGCTTCGACGACAACATCCAGGCGTATCACATCTGGTTGTTCGGATCCGGCGGTGAAGTGTTTGATCGAACGGGTCAGTGGAACGCGGCCTCGCAAACGCTGACTCTGCAAGTGAAGCCGTCGTCACCGGGAGTGACCGGCACGAGTACCGACCGCTTCGTCAGCCAGGACCGCATCGAATCGACGCTGCTCGTCAAGGGAAGCGGCGGCGAAGTCACACGCGACATGCGAGCGACGTGGATTCGCAAGTCGAAACCCGTCGAGGACGAGATCGCTCTGGCTGATGGTCGTACAGCGAATGTCAGCGAGCTGGCGGTACTCCAGAAGATGGTTGGACGCTGGTCGATCCGGCAGACGATCAAGCCCTGCATCGCATTCCCACAGGGCGACCAGGCGACGGGCACGGAGCACAACGCCTGGGTGCTCGGCGGACGATTCTTCCTGAATCGAGCCTATGACGACCAACAACGCATGACGTCGCTCGCGCTGCAGACTTATGACCCGGTCGAGAAGACGTTCCGGCATTGGCACTTCGCCAAAGACGTCTTCGGTGGTCAATGGCGTGTCACCTGGGATGCTTCGTCACGAGCCTTCCACTGGCGCTCGATCGACATGCCCGCCGGCTGGATCGGCACTGGATTCAACCGCTGGATCAACGACGACACGTTCGACAACCAGGCCCTCATCAAGGACGAGACCGGCCGCACAATCATCGACTCCAAACAGGACAAGCGGCGGAAGAAATCGTAGAAATGAAAGGCGGGCAGGCTCGCCAATGGGACACACTGGTCCCGCAACAAGTGGTGGGGCGCCGGGTCGGTGTGTCGGGGCGACCCAATTTTTTTTTTGGCGCGCGCCGGGGGGCGGGGCGGTCACGCGCTGTGGGGGGGGGGGGGTCATGGGTTTTGATTTTGCGGGGGGCGG